>CAYNFT010000093.1:0-7873 GCA_964396535.1 uncultured Dehalococcoidales bacterium
CTGACATTATCCCTGAACAATAACCTACTGACCTAATCGTATCCCACCAACAATCCCCTGAAAAAGCAAAAAAGCGGGGTCACCCCCGCTTTCCTGCGTGGCTCTTCTGTTGAGGTTAAGCGTTCTATTTTACCGCAACCGCTTGCTTACGGCTGCGCTTTTTGGGCTTTTGCTCGGCTACTGGCTCGGCTTGCCCTTTGTCTAGCTTTAGGGCTATGTCTATGAGCCTTTGCGGGCAACCTAACTTAAAGGTCTTACTGTCTAGCCAAGCGTCAAGGTCTATCGCCTTATCATCGGCTACCAGCTCGCCAAGCTCGGTTAGATTGCCCTCACTATCGGTTATAGGCTTGTCTAGGTATTCTAGCTTGATAGCCTTTGGACATTCAGGATATAGCCACTCCGACCGGCATTTTTGCCTTTGTGCCTTGCTACAGCTTCCGCAGTCTAACCCGTTAGTGAGCTTGTATTGTGCTCTCCAGTAGTGGACTACAGTAACCGAGGCGAGCCGATACATCATCGGCTCGGTAAAGGGCTTGTGTCCGTTGTTTCTAGCTACATCGGCAAGGGTCAAGATTATATCGTGGAGTAAGTCCTCTCTATCCTGCGCCTTTGCCTTATGTTGAAACCTGTCGGCTACTGCGATATACTTCTCCCAGTCTAGCATTGTGTTTCACCGCCTTTGTTAGACTTGCCCTAGCGGTCTTAAGCGTAAGCTAGGGCATTTTATTTGCCCCGTAAGACTGGGCAAGCATTCAGGTCAGGACTTCGTATTCGGTTGTTAATGTGCTGAAATTCCACCTATATCATCCAACAATTGGAAGCATTGTGCATTATTAGAATGAACCTATATTTACATGACTTATTGATTTACAGGTGGAATAAACTATAATCGGTCTTGAGGCTAATTGAACAATTAGTAATGGTGCTTATAAGGGCATATAGACTCTATAAGGGTTACAGTCTCTCTCAATAGGTAAGGCATTGCACTTTTCGTAATTAGTCAGGGCGATTGTGTAAAGTCGAGTGAGGATGATTAATTCTATTAGAAGGTTCATAAAGAAGCTTAAAATTACGTTTTAGTGCTTGGTATTACTGGTAAGGGAGATTGGATAAGCCCCCTCCATCCGTGAGGGGGCTTATGATGAATGTCAGGTTGCTTTGATAGCGTTAATCTCTGTATAATTGGATAAATTACCGGTTGAGGCTGAAGGTAAGAGTAAAAGTTCTGCCTATTGTCACCCCAGCTCCACCATGTATGTGAATGCAGTTGGGAGTTCAAATGTCAACATACGCTCCTGTATTTTGTTGACTACATACAAGCAAAATCTTATCAGCAAAGTGCTACGCAAGGAATAGCTACATAGCAAAATTATTCTGCTATTTAGCAATTGTGATGTGCATAGCAACTACATGTAGCACTTTTTATGCTAAAAGCAGGTTAGGAAGAGTGCAAAAATTGCTAAGCAGGCTAGAGGGGCTCTGTTGCAGCAAGAGCTTGTTAAGCAGGCAGGAATGCAAAAATGCAAAGAATAGATAGTTGTCGCTTGGTAAGTTTATGCTAGTGTTGGATTGTTTTATACACTCCGTCATATTGTTCAATTAAGCGTAGTGGACATCTTATGTTGATGTCTCACCTACAATCAGGTTGACAACTCTGCCGAGACCTATAAAAAACTCGGCCAATTTTCTGGCCGATTCAAGCGTTTTTAGCCTCGAGTTCTCGATTTTGGTAGACTGTGCACGTTAAAATCAAGAACTCCTGCGAAATCTGATTTTATAGCCCATATATGCTCTAGCTCCACCTCAAGGCTAGGAGTGCTCCACGGCGTAGTCCTGTGTACACTAGCGGGGAGAAGAAGACATAGTATAACGTCTCACTCGAAGCCTCTAGAAACTTCGGAATGTAGCTGCCTCCGTATGGGTCACTTTCAGGGTAAAATCTCTCCTGCGAACCAGGTATCGGCTGGTATCCACTCGGAACGGTGACCCGGGATTCCCTGGTTCACCTTGAACTGTCGGTCAGTCACTGATTCATACCAACTCCACCAAAGGAATTCTCTACGGACTAACCGGGTTCGCCATCTATAACCATACGCGACCGGGTAGTGAGTCAACCAGCCTGTGCCGATGACGGCCGGCGTTTT
This sequence comes from uncultured Dehalococcoidales bacterium, assembly GCA_964396535.1. GTDB lineage: Bacteria > Chloroflexota > Dehalococcoidia > Dehalococcoidales > UBA2162 > CAYNFT01. The sequence continues at coordinate 2,145 of CAYNFT010000093.1, forward strand.
GCGAGATATGATAGAATTTCTAGCCCAATTACGCAGCTCGGATGTACTAAAACCGAAGTCATGCTTATGAATCCGAAGTCTTGTGCCGGTTCGACCGGAGAGGTATTCTTCAGCACCTGCCATGTCCCAGGGAGCTGTGGCACCCTGTCCATTCGGAGTACAGAACGTATTGACTTGGTCATGGATTTCTCGAGCAACGTTCCTGGGACCCTGATTATCGGAAGTATCTTCTGAAGGTGCTACCGCATTCTCTCCACGCCCCCCCTCCTTCCGGTACAATCCAACCCGGGCACTCCAGTATGTGTTCCCGCGTTCTGCCTCTTGGTCTCCCCAGCAGAACAGGATTGTCCAGGCGACAGGTCCGCACCCTACCAGGCATCCTCCGTATGTGAATTGCTCATAATAGAGATCTTTGGCAGTTGTTTCCGCGTAATATGTATGCCACGCCATATAATTCCTCCTCGACTTCTAATTAGTTTCTGATTATTATAGTTAACCCTACAGGGTTACTGAACCCCCGGGTTCTGGGAAATCCACGGGTTCGATGCGTTCATTCGAAGGATTTTCTCGAGATACCACGAAGAAGCTCAAACGTTCATCCACTCCGTCTGAGTACGTGATGTGTAGTTCCACATCTGCCTCGCGATCGAAAGGCGATTCTTGGACGTACAACTCGAGGGCTGGGGGTGCCCCAGCGCTCTCAATAAGACGCAAATTGACTATGCCGGCCGCTTCGCCGGACAGCTCGGCAACCGCTTCTGGTTGAAGGAGAGCCACGCGAAGAGGCTCACCAACGGCGATTCCCTCACCAAATTCCGTGATCAGATGGTCGACTTCCCAATCAGATGCGGCCCGTCGTTTCAGATCGTCGAGGAAAGGCCTAAACACATCTGCATAACGCTTCTTCATCCCCACCCATCCACCAAGGTCTAGCACTTCAATTTCAGGCGGTTTCGGGCCTGTTTTTTGGATGCTGCGCTTCACGTTTGCCGCTTCTTCATCGCTGGACACTTTAACGCTTAGCTTGGTCTCCGCTGATGAGACCATGTCCTGTGCCTGCCTGAGGTCATCGGGAAGCCCCTTGACAGGCAGGGGTAGTTGACCAACTCGTGCTACCTCTTTGCCTGTGGCGTCTTCGGCAACGTATGAGAGTGTATCTAGCTTGAAAATTTTAGCGACTGTATCACCGGAGTTTGCGGCCAAATCCTGTAGTTGGCGACTAACAGGCTCACTTTCAAGACTCCAGTGTGCTATCGGATAGTCATGTTCTGCCGTCGATAAAATGATGAATCCCCGATCCGCGGCAGATGGCGGTATGCTAGATGAGAGCCTGGTTGGCAGCGCAGAGAAAGTAACGGAGCGAGTGAATGTTGCTAGCGCTGCCGTAGTGATTACGCGTTTAGCCGTGCCGGTCCCCAAATTAACCTCAAACTCGTAGTACGCCACGCCGTCGACGTCTGGTCGGAAGATGGGACAAACCTCGTCCGAGAGACTAGCCAGAGCGGCTTCAGGAGCCATCTCAGTACTCCGGAGCGATTCTAGGTACTGGGCGGCCTTCCGCCGAAGTTCGATGGGCACCTCAGCTTGTTTGATTCTTATCGGAGGCACTCGAGACACGATTAATTTCTTAAGTGTGGTAACTAGTTCAGTGAATCTCTCAGGTCCAACCTGTTGAACTTCAGCAACCTGTTGAAGTTCTGTAAATTTACCTAATTTCTCTCTCGCAGTCAAGATATTCTGAGCCGTCTTTACACCAATATCCCTCTCCCCTGGAAATTCAACGGCTTCTGCAATCTCCTCAGCGGTTTTAGCGCCATTTAAAAAATCTAGAATTCTTTTAGCTTCCTCTTCCGGTACATCTTTTGGCCTTATATAGTCCCTCTCTGCCATTTTCACCTCCTAACTACAAATTATTGTTTTTGTTTCGTTCATATCATAAACAATAAAAAGAGATACCAGCCATCGCTGCATCGTTTAGCGGTTCTGGTGCCCTTGCTCACCTCCATCTTCCCTAACACATCAATACTGTAATTTAAGGCTTATTTCACATTTTAGAATATGAGTGTAGTCGTCTCTGGAGATTTTGTCAAGATACTGTTGCTAATCAGGCGTAGATTCATGTGGACACAGAATTTGGTGCGTTGAAAATTAACACAATTGAACGATAAGCCATCTGGTGCAGTTTGCAACCTTATGCCCTAACGAATAGAAATCATCAGACTCGCCTGTCATTAAACCATTACCCCGACTGATAACAAAAAGTGCGGTGTCTTACCCTTCTCAATCAGACTACGAATAAGGTGGCATAAAATCCACCTAATTTCTTGTTGGAAAGGTGTAAATTTGTGTATTCTTTCTGCTTCGTTTTGCATTAGTGCTTGATAGGCAGTACTGGATACGCTTCGCTTTAGAGTCTTAGCTTGTTACATGGTATAGGCGAACCGCCCTTCATGTCTTGCAACTTGCCTTCGTCTTACTGCCTCAGCCAGCGGTAGTATGTGCTTTTTAACAGGCCCAACTCGACAAGAGCTTGCCACCGATGTAAACCGGAATCAGCAACAAGCACCAGAATTCCACTCTTTTCCTGAGTTGTTGCATCGTCTCACTTGAATTCTACGTGTGCCTCGTAGCCGAGCGAGCCGATGAATTCGGACAGCAATAATATCGCCTCTTCCTTGGTTTTCGCTCTAATACCGTCCGCCTCTGCGGTATCCTTCAGCGTTTGAATAGCTGCGGCCTGCGCTTTGGTAATATCTTCTCCTTTAATCGGGACAAAAATGTTCTTTTCGCAGTCTAGCATTGTTATATCATTTGGACCTATTTCAGGATCGCTTACGAGTACGGCATCGTTTGGGAAGACGATTTTCACTTGTCTATTCTCCTCGTCAACGGTGAATTCTGAGATCTTATCGAGGTCGACACTTCCCTTCACCTTCCCTTTAACAACAAACAGGGAAGAAGACGGAAACAATTTTAAGAAATCCAATGCTCCATATTTCTCCTGCTTTTCGACAACTGTAATGTTGTATTCAATTGTTGCCAACTGCGCAATCTTCTTGATTCCTTCAATGCTTATTACTGGCTCTGTTTTTGCGCAACTACACCCCACTAACATGGTTAGTGCTATCAATACTAATATCACGCTGGTAGCAAACCTGTACTTCATGTTTCCTCCTTCAATTAACCTGCTTGGAACCACTTGGTCTTAGTGAGAATTAAATCCCTGAGATAAACAGCATGGAACCTCAACTAATAATTCTCTCATGCTCACCTCCTGTATTTAGTGAGTGACGTTTTGTCGACTGATGTCAATCAGGTGTTAGCAGCTCTGATGAGCTAAGATATACCGGAACCTGCTGGAGGTCTATTCATCTCCTGCTAATCAAAAGTCTCCTCAAGGACCAAACAGCTTTAATCAGAAAAGTCATAGCTAAAATTACCATCGGTAAGCCAGTATAGAGATCATCAATCCAGTAGTTCGAATACAATGTTTCAGGTATACCTGCTTCTATCATGAGACCAACCGCCAGCAGAATGAACCCGAACCCGGCTCTTAGAAAATCTACACTGGCTTGATCGAGAAGCTTCTCAGCCTCATCCGCTGACAAGTTCAACCGTCTCATAGTCATGTGTGAAAGCGATCCTACAACTCCCGCAGCGGTGAATAAAAAGGCTGCTACGGACAGGGCTACCAGCCCTGCCTTTATTATATCTATTACAATACTTGCTTGTGGCATTTTCACTCCGTCAGTCTGGTAATATCCCCTGTTTTGGTTGGCCGAAGCTATTTATTGGGTTTGGTTTTCTTTTTAGCTCTTCCCCGTGTCACAAGACCTACAATACCTATCACCCCGCTGGCACCGGTAACTATAGAGGGGAAAGAGGTAGGGATAGCTGTCAAAATACCAACAATTAGTCCCTTGCCAACGGCGGTCCCCCAGTTATCTTTATATGAATACTTCTGCAGCAATACGCAGGCAACCACTACTATGGCTGAAGCTGTAATGGTTATGACAATTGCAATGAACACAGATATGCTACCGCTTGGAATTCCAAGAAAACCTGCCACGGTTTCTGGTGCAACGAGTACTGAATCCACACAAATCGCAATTAAAGCCACCAAGGGGTGTAAGCCGAATCTCTTCGCAAAAGCATTCATCATTCCCTCCTCGAATGAAAATTACGAGGACTTTCCTGTCCCCGCCGATTTTTGCCTGATTCTGATACCTAAAGCTAGCGACAAAACTCAGTTGATTCCTACAAGGCAGTGCGTCGGTCTTGTCCCAGAATTCAGCGTGGATGCGGGTGAGTAACAACCCACATTGCACCCAAACTGCTCCTTGTGGGCTAAGGAACGGCCGATGCACCGCTCCATCACGATCCAGTATTCCCTCTTATCGTCGTCGTACATATCGTGAAAAAGCCGGGGAATGGGAAACTCTTGATAGTTGGACAGAAACCTATAGACCATGACCTCTCCTTTCGCGTGCTTGCCGAGTCTCTTCACCACGAAGGGAAAGTGCCTGTTGCCAGCGGTCACGGAAACCGATTTGAAGCCCAGATTCGACCAGTGGAACCCTGGTTCGTCACGGAGGTCATTAACATCAATCCGCTGGATGGGAGCCGAAATCCCCTCCAGCGATAGAATGGACGAAAAAAGCCTAGTCAGGGTTGCGTCATCGTATTTCATCTGCGTCTCCTTAGTAGGCTAGAGTCAAACAAGACCAGAGAGTCAGCATACAATCAGCTATATTGTTGTCATTATAGCACAGAAGCTGAGGAAGTAAATGTCGGTACAAAAGGTACCGAGAGGTAACAAAAAGATTTACTAATTGATGTCAAGCCCTCGCTCACTTATTCGCTTAAAATTCCACCTATGCTATAATCTAACTGTGACCAAAAGTCCGGGCAACAGCCTCTTTTGCCTTCGTGGTGGTAATACCCTTTCAATCAGATTAGTGGGAAGCTGGTCAGTGTGATATAGCCATCTGCAAAGCGTATTAATAAAACGATAGTAGTTATGCTTCCCATTTTTACAAGTGAGGCTGTCAAGATAGCTCTTAATCCCTTCAGGAGTTAGTGGATAGCCAATAAACCTGTCTAAAGCGAAGTGGTAAAGCTCTAGTGTCTTAGGGCTTGTGCCTGATGCTCTAGAGCTAAGGAATTCATCAAGTAAGTCCTTCGTGAACTTTTTGAAGCTGGAGAGTCTAGATTTATGGTGGGCCTTGGGCGACAATTCCCGAACTCCTATAATCAGTTTCTGTAATCGAGGTTGGTTGTTTTGTTTGAAAAGAATTTTGTTTTCAAATCTGTAGAGGAGAGTCGTGTAAGCGATGCTGTCCGTATCGCCGTGGATGGGTATCATACAGGGCAGAAAAATGTCAGTGCTTTGTATGATAAGGATTATTCATCTGAAATAGAAGATAGCATCAACGACCTATTTCATAACGGAAAAGGTCTCATGGTTTATGAAAATGATGGCCTAGTCGGTTTTATGGGACTTTTTATTGGTGAAAATAAGGATACCGGGGGATACAAAACAGCCTATGGTCCCACATACGGTTACGGCATAAAAAAGGGTGCTGACAGAGGCAAAATCGCATCATTGTTGTTTCAACATATATCGGAAATGTTGCTTCCAATTAATGTCAGACATTACGCAATAAATATATATTGACCTGCCCCCCTGAAACGATACCAGTTATAATCTCGTAAAAGGGGGTAGCAGA
>CAYNFT010000094.1:0-7662 GCA_964396535.1 uncultured Dehalococcoidales bacterium
CGGTGGATATATGCTATCCAGTGAGGCCATTAAGGAGCTATTACCACTCAAACTGAGCGATATACCCGGCAGGCTGGAGAATACTCAATACCATGAAGTAGTACAAGAAGTGATAAGTAACTATGATAGAAATAAGAGCGTTACTGCTATAGAGGAAGTTATTGAAAAGCATAAGTTCAGGTTGAGCAAGGAAGCGTTGTCGCCAAGAGTGCTATCCCCCGTAGTGGCAATCTGGTATTTAATCCTTAAGGAGATTGAAATACGAAACTTAAGGCTGATTCTAAAGGCGATGTTTGACAACGTGCCTGTAGAAGAAATAAGGAATTATCTGGTACTCTCATCATGATGCCGATTAAGAAACTAAACATAGCTGTTATAGGTGATGAAGACCTGGTTAATGGACTGAGATTAGCTGGTGTGACGAGATATTATGTTATAAAAGATAATCATGATACTGAGGAAGATGTCAGGCGGGCTTTGACCGAACTGATAGGTACGCCTGATGTTGGCATAATAGCCATACGCGAAGACTATGTGCAATATGTCGAAGATTTAATAGCTCAGGTGAAGGAAGGTAAAAGCTTGACTCCGGTAATCATTGAGGTTCCATCAAAATATGGCACAAAGTACCAAAACATTGCCGAATATTACAAATCGTATGTCAGGAAATTCACCGGATTTGATGTAGAAATCTAAGTGCCGTTTACGGAGGTAGCGAAATATGGGGAAGATATGGAGAGTCTCAGGTCCTGTGGTTATAGCCAAGGAAATGATGGGAACCCAGGTCTATGAGATTGTCGAAATAGGTGAGGAAGGAATTGTAGGGGAGGTAATAGGCCTTGAGGGGGATAGAGCCATTATCCAGGCTCATGAGGATACCCAGGGATTAGAAGTTGGTGAGAAGGTTAGGGAAACCGGGGCGATTTTAACTGCGGAGTTAGGCCCAGGAGTTGTCGGCTCTATTTATGACGGGCTGCAAAAATCTTTAACCGACCTTATGGAGGGGGGCTCATTTATAAAGCGGGGTGCCAGGGCATCTGCACTGCCGCGAGATAAGAAATGGCAGTTCACACCCACCGTTAAGGTCGGAGACAACGTTAGCGAGGGGGATATAATAGGCACTGTCCCTGAGACACACCTTATCGAACACAGAATAATGGTGCCTCTGGGAATTAAGGGTGTAGTAAAGGAGATACGCAAGGGTGATTTTACTGTTGAAGAGCCTGTAGTGATGATAGAACACGATGGGAAGACGGAAGAGTTCACCATGATGCAAAAATGGCCGGTAAGAAAACCCCGGCCCTATAAGCAGAGGTTCGACCCATCAAGGTTGCTCGTTACTGGCATGCGGATTCTAGATTACATGTTTCCACTGGCGCTCGGTGGCAAAGCGGCGATACCTGGAGGTTTCGGCACCGGGAAAACCGTTGCCTTGCAGCAGCTTGCTAGATGGGCTCAAACACAGTTGAACATTTACGTTGGCTGTGGTGAAAGAGGTAACGAGATGGCTGATGTGCTTTATAGCTTCAGGGAGCTTAAAGAGCCGGTAACAGGCAGATTGCTGCAAGAGAAGGAAGTCTTTATCGCCAATACCTCTAATATGCCGGTTGTGGCTCGTGAGGCCAGCATTTTTGTGGGCATTACTATAGCAGAATATTATCGGGATATGGGTTATGATATTATGCTTGTCGCCGATTCAACCTCCCGGTGGGCGGAGGCTATGAGGGAGATTGGGGGAAGACTTGAGGAGATGCCGGGTGAGGAGGGTTTCCCGGCATATCTGGGTTCACGGCTTTCCTCATTTTATGAAAGGGCAGGCTTGGTCGAATGCCTGGGTAGTCCTGAGAGAAGGGGTTCGGTAACGGTGGCCGGCGCAGTAAGCCCTCCCGGCGCTGACTTCAGTGAACCGGTTACCCAGAATACGCTTAGAATAATTGAAGCTCTATACTCTCTGGATGTTTCATTAGCCAACAAGAGGCATTTCCCGGCGATAAACTGGCTTACCAGCTATAGCCTCTATGCTGAGGCTGTTAAAGATTGGTGGTCTGAAGTCGACCCGGAATGGGCGGACACCAGAGCCACTGCCCTGAGGCTTTTACAGCAGGAAGCTGAGCTTGAGGAGATTGTAAGGCTTGTAGGACCCGAAGCCTTGCCTGAGGAAGACAAATTAGTGCTCCAGGTAGCCAGGATGATTCGTGAGGACTTCCTTATGCAGAGTGCGTACCATGAAGTTGATACCTACTGCCTGCCGGCAAGGGCTCAACTTATGCTCAAGACTATAATTAAATTTTACGAGCTGGCCAGGGAGATGTCAGATTCAGGAATAAGCGTGGCAGAAATCCGCTCGTCTCCGATGGTGTATCGAATATCCAGAATGAAGGATATTCCCAATGATGTCTTTGAGCAGAGAATTAAAGAATTATGGTCGGAGATGGAAACAAGTTTAGTCGCTCGTAAAGGAGTAGTTTGATGGCAGATACTTCGCTTTATATAAGGGAAACGAAAGAAATCAGGAGAGCTAAAGGCTCTTTGCTGATAGCTGCGAGTATCTCAGGTATAAAACTCGGTGAGATTGTCGATGTGATACTATCAACCGGTGAGGTGAAGCGTGGTCAGGCGATAGACATTAGCGAAGAAGCAACTATTATCCAGGTTTTTGGTGGGGTCAGTGAAGTTGACCTTAGCGAAAGCAAGCTGAGGTGTAAAGGCGAGACTTTACGACTGGCAGTATCTGGCGATATCCTGGGCAGGATTTTCAATGGAATGGGAGAGCCTGCGGATGGGGGACCACCTGTGGTTCCTGAAGACTATCTGGACATTAATGGTCAGCCAATTAATCCGGCAAGTCGTGTGCCCCCAGCAGAGTTTATTGAAACCGGTATCTCAGCAATAGACGGCCTGAATGCTCTGGTTAGAGGGCAGAAACTGCCAATATTTAGCGGCTCGGGACTACCCCATAATCGAATCGTAGCCCAGATAATCAGGCAGGCTGCGGTAAAGGGAAGGGAGGAAAAGTTTGCCATCGTGTTTGCCGCTGTTGGTGTAAGCTATGATGATGCTGCCTTTTTTATGAGAAACCTTGAGGAAACAGGTGCCAGAGAGAGAACGGTAGCTTTCGTCAACACTGCCTCCGACCCTGTTATCGAGCGTATATCGACGCCGAGGTTAGCTTTGACTGCTGCTGAGTACCTGGCCTGGGAACAAGATATGCATGTGCTGGTTATACTTAGCGATATGACCAATTACTGCGAAGCTCTTCACGAACTTTCAGCAATGCGTGAAGAAATACCCTCGAGGAGGGGTTATCCGGGATATATGTACACTGACCTGGCAACAATGTATGAGAGAGCAGGCAGGATTCTGGGGAAAGAAGGCTCCGTTACTATAATGCCTATTTTGACCATGCCTGACGATGATATAACCCATCCTATCCCTGACCTTACCGGCTATATAACAGAAGGCCAGATTGTGATTTCTAGAGACCTGGAGAGGAAGGGAATATATCCACCAATAGATGTATTCTTATCTCTTTCACGAATGATGAAAGAAGGCATTGGGCCTGGCAAAACCAGGGAGGACCACAATAACGTCTTCATGCAGTTATATGCAGCTTATGCTGAAGGATGTGACCTCAGGGAAATATCAACCATCATCGGCGCTGAGGCACTGAGCGAAAGGGATAAAATATACCTGACGATTGCCGACAGATTCGAGAGGGAATTCATATCTCAGGGTGAGTTTGAAAAAAGAAGCATTGAGGATACTCTTAATATAGGTTGGAAGTTATTCTCAGCATTACCCGAGGAAGACTTAAAGCTAATCAGTGAGGAGCTAATTAAAAAGTACCTCCCCAAGTACTCAGAAAAGGCTTAGTGATAGAAAGATGGCGCAGCAACTGATTAAAGTCAGACCAACGAAGATTGAATTGATAAGACTGAGGCGACGGCTTGCGTTAGCTTCTAGGATACAGAAGATAATAAAAGACCGGCTGTCAATACTGATGCTGGAATTCCTTCAAATAGCGAAGGAGACTGTTGAAGCTAGGATAAAATTGCTTGATGAGTTCTCCAAGGCTTACCAGGCATTATCAATCGCTTCCGGGTATCATGGCTATATAACCCTGGAAAAGGAGCTAATTGCCACCGAGAGAGATTTAGAGATTGTTACCGGCTCAAGAAACATAGCCGGGGCAAGAGTTACTTCTTTCGAGCTAAAGGAACCCGAAAGGGCAGTAAAAAGCTATAGTCTGTTGGATACCTCTTCATGGCTGGATGAAGCAGCACAGCTATTTGAAAAGTGCCTCGAAGCTATGATTGTGTTGGCTGAGCTCCAGAATGGCCTTGAAATACTGGGCAGGGAGATAAATAGAACGAAAAGGATAGTTAATGCCCTGGAATATCTGGTAATCCCCAGTTTAGAAGCGACAATAAAGTTCCTGTATATGAAGTTTGAAGAAAGGGACCGGGAAGAGAAATCACGATTGAAGCGGGTGAAGGTACTGCTTGAACGAAGGTAGACGGATGGTCAGCGAATTACCTTATCAAAGGATGCTGCAGGAGTGCTTAAAAGGTGAACTCAGGGTATTAAACGCCAGTTTGCCCTGTGAGCAAAGACCGCTGTCGGATTTATTAGGTGAGGAATATCCTGTTTTAGCCTGTAATGATGGCAGCACGCATCTTTTCAAGAAGAAAGAGTTGAAGTATCTGGCAAGCCTCATAGATGCTGATGAGCAAGCGGCATTATTACTGCCGATGCTAATCGAGGTCAATCCAGGTCAGGATGAGATGGCAGTAATATGCCGCTGTGGAGTGGAGAGAAGGGTCATATCAGAGGTTCTTGATATGCCCGTTAAACCTGAGCAAAAAAGGATTACAATATACAAACCACAGCTAGCCCTGCTAAGGAAAATATTGAAAACAACCACACAATACGTGTTTTCCCCCAAGGTCCTCGAGTAGGCTTCCAGAGAAGGACTTTGTTAAACAATTACTCACTGACTTGGTAAACCAGTTTTCATAAGAGTTAATCTTAGCGATAGGAGCTTCAGTCTTTGGTCTGGTTTAAATTTCTTCTGTGTATTGTCATCATCCTGGTTGCCGGTACAAAAACAACCCGATATGCTGACATTATTGCTGAGAAAACAGGCCTGGGCAGGATATGGATAGGCCTTTTACTCGTGGCGGCTATTACTTCCATGCCTGAACTTATCACCGGGGTGAGCTCAGTTACACTGGTGGGCGAGGCGGGAATTCCTGACCTGGGGTTAGGCACTCTCTTTGGAAGCTGTGTTTTTAATCTCTCCATCCTGGCTGTGCTGGATGTGCTGCATCGCAATGGCCCGGTTCTAAACCAGGCAAGCGCGCGACAGATAGCCTCAGCAGGAATAGGGGTATTGCTTTTCGCCATCGCTGCGGTGAGTATTAATTTTGGTGAGAACCTTTCTGGACTGGAATTAGGGTGGGTAGGTGTTCCTAGTATCATCATGTTGGTGCTGTACCTGCTGGGAGCGTGGTGGATATTCCGTTCTGAACGTAATCACCGCTTAGTATCAATACCAGATTCTACTGCGCAGGCTAAAGAAAGCCCCGTAGTAAGATGGTTATGGATTAAGTTCGTATTGTCAGCTCTGGCAGTCATTGGTGCCGGAGTATGGCTTTCATTCGTGGGCAACGAAATCGCTGAGACCACACATTGGGACACTACCTTTGTTGGTAGTTTGTTTCTGGCAATTAGCACTTCCATGCCCGAATTAGTGGTTGCCATCTCCGCTCTCCGTTTAGGGGCTATAGACCTAGCAGTGGCTGATGTACTGGGTGCCAATATGCTGGATGTTACTTATGTGTTCCTGCTTGACCTTTTCTACTCTAAAGGCCCCTTTCTCTCTTCTGTCTCAGGTTCTCATATCATCACTGCAATAGTAGCAGCAGCAATGAGCCTCACGGTCATTATCGGGCTTCGATTCCGGCAGAAGCGTAAGACCTTTATCATCATCAGCTGGTACGGGCCGCTATTAATCGGGCTCTATATCTTTGGAGCCTATGCTCTGTTCACTTCAGGCATGGTTCTAGGGTAAAGTAGCGATTTACTAGCCTCGTTTGTTTCCTGTGGGAAGGCAATTCCAAGTCCCCAGCTGATGCGGTTGCCTCAGACTGCCATTATAGGGTAATATATAGGGTATTATAGTGTTGACCGTAGGCTGCGTTTCGTAATTCTAGACTATTTGAGCGGTCTTATTATTATCGGCCCCTGTAGCTCAGGTGGATAGAGCACCAGCCTCCGGAGCTGGGTGCGGGCGTTCGAGTCGCCCCAGGGGTACTTTTATAAAAGGCGGGGAAAGAGTAGAAAAACTTTTTTAGAAATGTGAATTAGGAGGATAGAGTGACAGATAAAGCTGAACTTGTTGAGATTAGATGGCATGGTCGTGGTGGTCAGGGTGCGGTTACCTCTGCCGAATTGTTGGCGAGGGCAGCTATAGGTGAGGGTAAGTATGCTCAAGCCTTCCCCAGTTTTGGTCCAGAGAGAAGAGGAGCACCGGTCCTTGCCTTTGATAGAATAAGTGATAAAGAGCCAATCAGGGTGAGAGCTGAAATTACGGAGCCTGACGCCGTAGTCGTTCTTGATTCTGGCCTGATACGTATTGTCAATGTTACTTCAGGACTTAAAGAAGGCGGCATGATTATAATGAATACCAAGAGGTCGCTTGAGGATGTTGTCGCTGAGTTTGGTAATAAATGGGGGCTGGCTGTCGTTGATGCCGCCACGATTGCCCAGGAACTGCTGGGAGTGAACATTGTTAATACTACCATGCTTGGCGCCCTGCTTAAAGCGACGGGAGTGGTGAAGATAGAATCATTGTATGAACCACTGGAAGCTCGCTTCGAGCGTCTGGCAGAAAGAAATATTAACGCCATGAAAAGGGCGTTTGAGGAAACTAGGGTAAAGGAGTAAAGCAAGTGGCAGTTAAGAGTGAAAGTGAAGTAACCTGGAAAGACCTGGAAGCTGGCTCAATTGTAGTCGAGCCGGGAAGTGCTGAACAGTACTCAACCGGAGGCTGGCGGTCACAAAGACCTGTCTTTGATAATACTAAGTGCAACAAGTGTGGGCTCTGTTACATTTACTGCCCTGAGGGCTGTATCGAGCAGCAAGAAGATGGTCTCTTTGCACCCAATCTATTTTACTGTAAAGGGTGCGGCATTTGTGCTGAGGAGTGTCCGAGAGATGTGATAACGATGATAGAGGAGGAAGGATAATGGCTAAAAGGGTAGGAATGGAGGTTTCGCTGGCTATCGGGGAAGCAGCCAAACTGGCTGATGTTGATGTCATCGCTGCCTATCCGATAACTCCTCAGACCCACATTGTTGAGCACCTTGCGGAACTGGTAGCCAACGGTGAATTGAATGCCGCTTATATTCCGGTTGAGTCTGAACATTCAGCCATGAGCGCTTGCCTGGGAGCATCTGCAGTAGGCGCTCGAGCCTTTACCGCAACCGCCGGTCAGGGATTAGAGTTAATGCATGAGGTGCTATATGTCGCTGCATCAATGCAATTGCCAATGGTGATGACTGTAGCTAACCGAGCTTTGTCGGCGCCCTTAAGTGTCTGGGGCGACCACTCTGATGCCATGGCTGTCCGCGATACCGGCTGGATTCAGATATTTACCGA
>CAYNFT010000095.1:0-7540 GCA_964396535.1 uncultured Dehalococcoidales bacterium
CGTTTATTGATAAGGACTCACAGGAGCAGTTTGAAATTCGAACCCATAAGCGTCTCATTGATATTATCGAGACCACTTCCAAGACAATAGACGCTCTCACCGGGTTAAATCTGCCCTCAGGTGTTGAGATAGATATTAAGTTGTAAAAATCACTATTTGCTCTAAGGTATAATTAAGGAAATGGCACAAGGAATTATTGGCAGAAAGCTGGGCATGACCCAGATATTCAGCGATGATGGTAAAGCGGAGGCAGTAACTGCTGTTGAGGCTGGCCCGTGCACTGTAATACAGGTTAAGACTGACGCTAAGGAAGGATATAACGCTGTTCAGTTTGGATTTGGCGAAGCTAAACGGCTCAAGTCTCCTCAGCGGGGACATCTCAGAGGGCTGGGGCAGTTTAGGTATCTCCGAGAATTCAGGGTGGATGATACTGAAAATATTGAAGTTGGAGACAGAGTTGATGTCAGCCTGTTCAAGGAAGGCGATATAGTTGATGTTACTGGCATTTCAAAGAGTAAGGGCTTTGCCGGCGTAGTCAAGCGTTACGGTTTTGCTGGTGGGCCCAAAACTCATGGGCAGTCTGACCGGCACCGTCACCCAGGCTCAATAGGGTCTACTACCTCACCCGGTAGAGTTTTGAAAGGGATGCGTATGGCAGGGCATATGGGCAATGAACGCGTTACAGTGCGTAATTTAGAAGTGCTTGGAACTGATGCTGACCGTAACCTGTTACTGGTTAAGGGAGCGGTACCCGGGAGCAGGAATGGGCTACTGCTAATAAGGAAATCAGGCGAGGGGAAGTAGTAAAGTGCAAGTTTCGGTTTATAACACTACCGGAGAAGTGGTTGACCATATTGAGATTAGCGAGCAGGTTTTTGATGTGCCGTTTAATCAGGCGGTAGTGCATCAGGCAGTGGTAAGACAGCAGGCCAACGCTCGTCAGGGAACGGCTAGCGCCAAAACTCGTGGCGAAGTTACTGGTAGCACCAGAAAGTTGTATCGCCAGAAAGGCACTGGTAACGCTCGGGCTGGCAGTAGAAGGTCGCCGTTACGTCGGGGAGGAGGTATCGTTTTTGGCCCTAAACCAAGAAGCTACCGACAGGCAATGCCTAAGAAAATGCGTCAACTAGCCTTAAGATGTGTCCTGTCAGCGAAAGCCAGAGACAACGAGCTAGTCATTTTGGAGCAACTGACGCTTGACCAGCCTAAGACCAAGGAGATGGCGGGTATTTTGGCAGCACTGGGAGTGGACTCATCGGCTCTTATCGTTACCGCTGAACCAGAAGAGAATGTGGTGAAATCAGCCCGCAACTTGCCAAGGATTAAGACAATGCCAGTTAGCTTGCTTAATGTGGTTGACATCCTTTCCCGTAAAATGCTACTTATGACTGTGGCGGCAGTGCGTAAAGCAGAAGAGTTGTGGGGGGAGAGGCTATCTGAGGGAGGAAGCAATGCACCTTTACGAGGTATTGCGGCGTCCGTTAATAACTGAAAAGTCTACCGCCCTTCAAGCTGAGGGCAAATATGCTTTTGAGGTAGCTAGGGAAGCCAATAAACCCCAGATTAAGCAGGCTGTAGAGAAGGCATTTAAGGTCGAGGTCACCGCAGTTAATGTGTTGACAGTACCCGGCAAGAGTCGAAGACTGGGAAGGCGATTACTCCCACCCCGGCCCTGGAAAAAGGCGATTGTTACCCTCAAGCCGGGGGATAAGATAGAATTCTTTGAAGGTGCGTAAAAATGGAGAAGTTTGAAGGGGCGAAACCCCTTCAATAACCAGAGAGTAGGAGATTGTATTAAAGGATGGCAGTAAAAATATATCGTCCAACCTCTCCAGGCAGGCGGGGGATGACCGGGGCGACTTTTGAAGAGATAACCAAAAGCAAGCCAGAAAAATCCTTGGTCCTGCCACTTAAAAAGAGAGCCGGGCGTAACAGTCAGGGTAAAGTGACGGTTCGTCACCGTGGTGGTGGGGCGAAGCGAAAGCTCCGCGTTATTGACTTTAAGCGGGATAAGGCTGGTGTTCCGGGTAGGGTCACGGCTATTGAATATGACCCCAATCGTTCGGCACGTATTGCTCTTATTTACTATGCTGACGGGGATAAGCGTTACATTCTTGCCCCGTTAGGACTGAATGTTGGTGATGTTATAAAGTCAGGTAATGATGCTGAAGTCAAACCGGGGAATGCCTTACCCTTAAAGCTAATCCCGAGTGGGACGCTAATACATAATATTGAGTTGCAGCCGAGAAGGGGTGGACAGTTAGTGCGGAGTGCTGGAATGGCGGCTCAAATAGTAGCCCTGGAAGGTGAATATGCCCTGATTCGGTTACCATCTGGTGAGGTGAGACGTATTCGCAGTGATTGTTTGGCTACCGTCGGGCAGGTAGGTAATGTTGACCATCAGGGTATTAAGTTTGGCAAGGCTGGTCGTAAACGGTGGCTGGGCTGGCGGCCTACGGTGAGAGGTTCAGCCATGTCTCCGCGTGACCATCCTCATGGTGGTGGGGAAGGCAGAAGCCCCATAGGCTTACCTGGACCTAAAACGCCGTGGGGTAAACCAGCTCTTGGCTATAAAACTCGTAAGCCTAAGGCTTCCGATAAAATGATTGTTAAGCGTCGGGGGAGTAAATAGTACCTAATGAAAATACTGTTTAACAAATTTGGGGTAAATAGATATGTCAAGGTCAACTAAAAAGGGGCCAGCCCTTGATGCTAAACTGATGAAAAAAGTGGGGGCGCTCAACCGTTCTGGTGAGAAGGCAGTAATAAAGACCTGGGCGCGCTGGTCTACCATTGTACCTGAGATGGTCGGGCTTACTATTGGGGTGCATGATGGCCGACGGCATGTTCCTATCTTTATTACTGAAAATATGGTAGGGCATAAGTTAGGTGAGTTTGCCTTAACACGGACCTTCAGGGGGCATACCTCCAGGGCAGAAAGGACTACTCAGGTAAGAAGGAGATAGGTTCTGGATTAGAGATGGAAGTCAGAGCAGTAGCTAAAAACACTGGTGTGCCGCCTCGTAAAGCGCGCCTGCTGATAGATATGGTGCGGGGTAAGGCAGTGGATGAAGCGTTGACTATGCTTAAATTTTACCCTTCACCGACGGCTCGGGTTGTGGCGAAGGCGATAAAATCAGCGGCAGCTAATGCCGAGAACGTTTTTCAGATGTCCCCTTCGGATTTGAAGGTTGTCGGAATCTTTGCTGACGAGGCACCAACCTTGAAGAGATACCGCCCTGGGGCTCGAGGGCGGGTTAGCTCTATACTTAAACGTTCTAGCCACATTACAGTAATCGTTGGAGAGCAGGAGAGTTAATGGGACATAAGGTTCACCCTATTGGTTTTAGAATTGGCGTCATACGTGATTGGCAAGCGAAGTGGTATGCCGATAAGCACTATGCGGAGTTTTTACAGGAAGACCTGAAACTTCGCAGGGCTATTCAATCCAGGTATGCTGATGCTGCCGTCTCCCTGACGGAGATTGAGCGCCAGGCAAACAAGGTGACGATAACTATCTATACCGCCCGACCTGGTATCGTTATCGGGCGGGGTGGGCAGCGAGTAGATGAAACGAGAGGTCACCTTGAGCAGCTTATTGGGAAGAGGGTTCAATTGAATATCCAGGAGGTTCAGCGGCCTGAGCTTGATGCTTATTTAGTAGCCAGGACAATAGCTGAACAGATAGAACGCCGTGTTGCGTTCCGTAGGGCTATGAGACAAACGACGCTTCGCACCATGCAGGCAGGCGCTAAGGGAATGAGAGTCAGTTGTGCCGGTAGACTAGGTGGCGCTGAGATAGCCCGTCGCCTGACCATGCATGAGGGTCAAGTGCCCTTGCATACGCTGCGGGCTGACATTGATTATGGCTTTATTGAGGCACGTACACCAATGGGTCGGATTGGCGTAAAAGTCTGGATATATAAGGGTGATATTCTGCCAGAACCTAAGGTTGAGGAGGTTGAAGAGGAACCTGCCGAAGCGGTAGCTGAGGTAAGTACCGAGGTAACACCCGCTGAGGGGGTAGAGGAGAAACCCGTTAAGACAACAACAAAAAGAAGAGCTAGGGCAGCTTCTACATCAGAACCTAAGGTTGAGGAGGTTGAAGAGGAACCTGCCGAAGCGGTAGCTGAGGTAAGTACCGAGGTAACACCCGCTGAGGGGGTAGAGGAGAAACCCGTTAAGACAACAACAAAAAGAAGAGCTAGGGCAGCTTCTACATCAGAACCTAAGGTTGAGGAGGTTGAAGAGGAGCCTGCCGAACCGGTAGCTGAGGTAAGCACCGAGGCAGAGCCATCTGCGGAAGAAGGGGAGAACAGTGTTACAACCTAAGCGAGTGAAATACCGCAAGAGTCACAAAGGACATCGCCGGGGTAAGGCAAACTCAGGGAATACTATTGTCTTTGGTGATTTTGGCTTACAGGCGCTGGAACCCGCCTGGGTTACTGCTCGTCAAATTGAGGCAGCTCGTCGTGCTATTACTCATCATGTTCGTCGTGGTGGAAATGTTTGGATACGTGTTTTCCCCGATAAACCAATTACTAAAAAGGCGGCAGAGACTCGTATGGGTTCAGGTAAAGGTGCCCATGACCATTGGGTAGCTGTAGTTAAACCAGGGAGAATTTTATTTGAAATGACAGGTGTTGCGGAGGAAGTGGCTAAAGAGGCAATGCGCCTCGCAGCACATAAACTCCCCATAGACACCAGATTCGTAACGAGGGAAGCCAGCATAGCTGTTGGCAGTGAAAATACGGCAGGAGCCAGCGCAGATTGAAGGCTGAAGAAATTCGAGCTCTGAATTCTGAAGAATTGGTAAGGCAACTGGAGGCAGCGCGTAAAGAGCTTTTAGACCTTCGCTTTCGCTTAGCCACCAGACAGTTGGTAAACCATCGCGAAATCCGGAGGGTTAAAAAGGAGATTGCCAGACTGCAGACTATAATGAAGGAGAAAGAGCTAGGTATAAGGTAGGTTTTTCAAGCTATCGAGGCAAAGTTGTGTGGATGAGGTTGGCTTATAAATCTAAGAATCAGCTGAGCCTAGTAAGGGTATAAAGATGGAGAAAAAGCACAAAACCAGGGTTGGTCGTGTAGTAAGCAATAAGATGGATAAGACTGTAGTTGTGGCGGTAGAGGTATTCAAGCGTCATCCGTTATACAGGAAGACTATTAGGAGAGCGATTAAGTATAAGGCTCATGATGAAAAGAATGAGTGTGGGGAAGGCGATATGGTAAGGATTATAGAAACTCGCCCTCTCTCCAAGGAGAAGCGGTGGCGAGTAGAGGAGATTATAACTAAGGAAGAGGTAGTAGAGGTTCAACCCGACGAAATAGTCTGACACTAGTTTTAGAGGCCGCTGAAAAACAGGGTTTTTTAGCGGCAGTTAGAGCTGGGGCCAGAAAGGGAGTAGCTTTGCTGAAAAATGTCTGAAAGAATTTTTTAGCAATCTCTTTAGGATAAGAAACATGATTCAACCCTATACTAGACTTAAAGTTGCAGATAATACCGGTGCCCGACAGATCATGTGTATCGGCTTGCTGGGTGGCACCGGGAAGAAATATGCTCGAGTGGGTGATGTCATTGTGGCTTCGGTCAAACGGGCAACCCCTGGCGGAGCGGTGAAGAAGGGAGAAGTGGTCAGGGCAGTCATTATTCGCACCGCTCAGCCATATCGGCGCCCCGATGGTTCTTCTATCAGGTTTGATGAGAATGCTGCGGTGATTCTTACTGACAAGAATAATCCGAAGGGAACCCGAATATTTGGACCGGTAGCCAGGGAAATGAGAGAGAAAAATTTCACCAAGATTATATCGTTAGCACCTGAGGTTTTATAAAGATGGAGATTAGAAAGAATGATACCGTTTTGGTTATCGCAGGTAAGGACAAGGGTAAGAAGGGTAAGGTGCGTTTTACTTACCCTAAGAATGAACAGGTACTAGTAGAGGGTGTAAACTTTATCAAAAGACATGCTAGGGCCACAGGACAGGTTAGGCAGGCGGGTATAATAGAACGCGAAGAGCCAATTCAGGTTTCGAATGTTATGCTATTGTGCAGTAAATGCAATCGCCCTACCCGGGTTGGTTCCCATTTTCTGGAGGGTGGCAAGAAGGTTCGGATTTGTAAAGTCTGTCATGAGGTGATTGACTAGGTGTCACGCTTGAAGGAAAAGCATAGGACAGAGGTTACCCCAGCCCTCATGGAGCGTTGTGGGTACAAGAATATAATGCAGGTGCCACGTCTGGAGAAGGTGGTGCTTAATATTGGTGTGGGAGAGGCAATTCAGAATGCCAAGGTTCTGGAAGCGGCTGAGGGAGACTTAGCTACTATTTCAGGGCAGCACCCGGTAACCACCCGTGCCAAGAAATCTATCGCTGCTTTCAGGTTGAGGACAGGGATGCCTGTCGGATTAAAGGTAACCCTGCGCGGCGAGCGTATGTATGACTTTTTTGATAAACTGGTGAATACTGTCTTGTGTCGTGTTCGTGAGTTTCAAGGAGTTTCCAGGAGTTCCTTTGATGGCCGTGGCAACTACACTCTAGCCTTTAGGGAGCAAACCGTTTTCCCTGAAATCGAATACGATAAGATAGATAAGACACGAGGATTAGAAGTTTCAATTATTACTACGGCTAAGACGGATGAGGAAGGAAGGAATCTATTGGAGTTATTAGGTATGCCTTTCGCTCCTGAACAGGTGGAGTTATAGTGGCTAAAAAATCTGAAATTGCAAAGTGGGCGCGTCCGACGAGACATAAAGTTCAGCAGCATAATCGGTGCCACTTGTGTGGTCGACCTCGTGCCTATATGCGTAAGTTTGGCTTATGCCGCATTTGCTTTCGCAAACTCGCCCTTGCCGGTCAGATTCCCGGCGTGAGAAAATCAAGCTGGTAACCGGATTAAAAGAGCTGGTGGGGAAAAGAGCTTGTAATTAGTTTAAAATAGTCTAAGGGAGGAAGAGTGACAGTTACAGACCCAATAGCGGACATGCTAACCCGAATACGAAACGCTGTTATGGTTAGGCATGATTCGGTGCTGATACCATCCTCAAGGATGAAGCTGGCTATTGCTAAAATCCTTAAGGAGGAGGGTTTTATTAGTGACTACGAGGTGCTTAAGGGTAAGCCGCACCGGATAATTAAGATATACCTCAAGTATAGTGATAAAAATCAGCCCATTCTTTCTGGGTTGGAACGGGTAAGTAAGCCTGGCCTAAGGGTGTATGTTGACCGAAAGGAAATCCCCCGTGTTGCCGGTGGTTTGGGTATTGCTATTATTTCCACATCCAGCGGTGTGATGACAGGGCAGCAAGCCTGGCGCCAGGGGATTGGTGGGGAACTATTATGTTATGTGTTGTAAGTAAGTCTGGGAGCAACGTCAATGTCTAGAGTAGGGCAGGTGCCGATACCTGTGCCACAGGGTGTGACAGTGAATATTAAAGAGGATGAGGTCGCGGTAACGGGACCCAAAGGGGAGCTTTGTCGTTCTATTAACCCGGATATGTCGATTACCCTGAACGATAACAGCCTCATAGTTTCGCGACCCAGTG
>CAYNFT010000096.1:0-7385 GCA_964396535.1 uncultured Dehalococcoidales bacterium
ACCAGTGGTCCCTCCGGAATGATCGCCATTTCAGCATCTCTGCCCAAAACCTGAAAAGCCTTTTCGAGACCCTCTTCAATTGTGTGGACTGGTACCATCATCATATCACGAACCACGCTATCTTCAAGGCTTGATATCAGGTAGACATCATTCTTCAATTGAGCACGTGCCAGAATCTGGTTTTGCCATTGCACACCTATTGACTCTTCACCTCTAATTTTTTGTAGCACTTCCTTGGCAGAATGAGCGGATGCGTGTAAATTTAAGAATTCTCTTGGCCCCACACCTGCAGTACAGGAAGAAGATATTATTATAATTCCCCCGTCACTGGTTATTTGTGAGGCAGTGTCTATGCCTTTGCAGGTTTGATACAGGTCTAAGTCCAGAGGGGCGCCGCCATTTGTGGTAATTGTGATATCAACTTTGTGGTCTACTTTAACCCCGGCAATTTCTCTCTCTATCTCACACCCCTTTTCATGAGCTTCAACGAAATCTCCAGCCACTACATGGGTAATCTCTCCTCTCTTGTTCAAGAGTACGTTTACTATGAAGTTGAGTTTAGCCATTTTTGCCTGTTCAAGCATATCTTCATGTATGGGATTTCCATTAAGGATGCCCGCTTTGGCCAGCGGATGCTCTATCATTTTGTATCCATGATTTCTATGTGCTGACCTTACACTGAACACCCCGGGGGCTATGCTTTTTCTCCCTCCGGAAAAACCGGCAAAGAAATGCGGCTCAATCAACCCGGTACTAATGCGAAAATCTGCTTCGATTACCTGCCTGTTTATCTCAACAGGGTTGCCCCTGGAGGTTGTACCGATGTATATAGTGTCGTTAACATCGTGATTTATTACCCTGTAGTTATCGACAATATAGTCACCAAGTTTTTTGGCCAGGGCTTCTTTATTCAAAGGGGGATGTAGACCAAGGGCGATTATTATGGTGATGTTGTCCCTAGGAATTTTCTGTTCCAGTTCGGCTAATATGGGAGGAAGCAGCCTATCATCCGGGCAGGCTCTCGTGTTATCCGTAACTATTACTACAGCCCTGTCATTCTTATGGATTTGTTCACTGAGAGGCAGGCACCCTATTGGTAATTTAAGGCTATTTGTTATGGCTTCCTGTTCGTTATTAATACCGCTGAGCTCACGTTTCTCCAGAATAAAAGAGACTTTTTCCTCTGGAATATGAGCCTTTATAAAAGAATCACCATATGGGAAATAAAATTCTGTGTTCACTATGATAACTAGCCACGGATTATATTATGAATTAAGAATCAAAACAGTTTAAATGTAGTTTTTAATCCCGTAATCTTTGAAAATTTACCTGTATTGTATCACGCAATGATGAGCTTTGGAATAACATGAGTACTCGCTAAGTACGCTAACGATACTGTAGGTACACACTGCAGAGATTCCATGCGCTAAGCAGCAGCGCAAGGGTTATAAGAGATTCCCCCCATCGCCAGTTATGAACCGATTCCTTTTGATGTCCTCGACGAGGTCGTTTACTAACCTATCCCCCTGACCCCCTTCCCTTATCAAGGGAAGGGGGAATTATGGTTTTCGAAGGGGCTCCCGCCCCTTCGAGCTTCCCCTACTGTAAAGTAGTGACAGGGGGCGTCTGAGAGGGGCGAAGCCCCTCTCTAAAGTCTCTTCCCCCTCTCCTTCTCAAGGAGAGGGGGATTAAGGGGGTGAGGTTGATAATTAATCTTCCCGACCATTGTTGTTTTTCTTATTTTTATCTGATATAGTTGGTCTGCAATGTCGCTTTTCCTTTCTGCTTGGCAGATTGTTGTTAGAAGAAGTCTGACTAACTGGCGTCTCCTTTCGACAGTAGTGGTTGGCGTGATTGTTGCCGTTGCCCTTCTCTCCAGCGCCCCTTTATACTCTAACGCTATAAACGATTTGGGACTGAAACACTCCCTGCGCAACAAGCCAATCGAGCTACTGGATTTGCAGGTCTATGCACCAAACTACTACGTCAGCTATGAGGAATATAATAATGCGCAGGGGCTCATTGACCAGCAGGTATCAAGAAACATAAAGTCGGTCGTTCGGCAAGAAGAAGTATGGGTAAAGAGCCAGACTTACTATGCATACTATACAGACCGCCCTACTCCGGATGGTCCAGATCAGCCCACAGGTCATTTTCACTTCTTTACCAATCTTGAAAAGCACATAACGATAGTAGAGGGGCGTTATTCTCAGCCCCCTCCCTCTGACCTCACCCAGGAGGAGATGGAGGACCCTGAGTTTGCTATCGAAGGTATGATTGGCAGTGAGACGGCAGAGAAGTTCGATGTTGGGGTTGGAGACCGTCTGACTTTTATTGGCGGCTATGGTGAGAACGAAAATCAGATTACGATTGAACTCACAGCAATCATTGATCCCATTGACCCCAAAGAGGAATACTGGTTTCTTAACACCGACATATTCACTGTGCCAGACGATCAAGGGAAAGTAGCCCCCATTTTCATCCCGGAACAAACCCTTTTTGAGGTTGTTGCAAGCTTCTTTCCCACTAACAAAGCCTCGTATAACTGGTACTATTATGTGGACATCGATAAAATCAACTCGCAAAACACGGAGACTATTAAGAATGCTGTCCGGCGCATGGAGCGCCAGCTCCTGGTAGCCCTACCTCGCAGCGGACTGTTTACCATTTTAGATAGCGTCATTATTGAGTACCAGGGCAAGCTGATGTTTACTCAGATTCCCCTTTTCCTTATCGTTTTCCAGATTGTCGCCATTATTTTGTATTACCTGATTACGGTGGCCAACATGCTTATAGAGCGGCAATCAGCGGAAATCGCTCTATTTAGGAGTCGGGGTGCTAGCACATGGCATATCATTGGCGTCTATTTCATGGAAGGTCTGTTAATGAGTGCCATCGGTGCCGCCGTAGGCCCCTTTTTGGGTGCCTTTGTCTTTAGTCTGTTAGGCAAGACTAGCTCCTTTCACTCCTTAACCGGGGGAGGGCTCCTTCCTATCAGGTTCTCGGGTATGGTATTAGTGCTGGCAGTGGCAGCGGCTGCACTCTGTTTACTGGCTCTTCTGGTGCCTGCCATTCAGGCGGCACGCCGTGGAGTGGTGCATCAAAGACAGCAGGCTGCCCGCCCCCCATCGTCACCATTCTGGCAGCGTTTTTACCTAGACCTGGTTATGCTGGTCTTTGGCGCGGTACTCTACTGGGAATTAAAGGAGCGCGGCTCGCTCCTCACCATGGATATCTTCGGAGGGCTGGGGATGGACCCCTTGCTACTGGTCACGCCGATGCTTCTACTGCTCGCTGTTGCCATTGTTTTTCTTCGTCTCTTTCCTATCATCATTAGTCTGGCAACAAGACTTAGCAGATATGTTGGAAACGCACCGGTGGTGCTTGGTCTGTGGTATATGGCGCGAAACCCCGTCCATTACAGCCGACTGATTCTCCTGATGATAATGGCAGCCAGTGTGGGTATGTTTTCAGCTACTTTTCTCGGGACCCTGGAGCGCAGCTACAGTGAGCGAACTATGTACGCCACAGGAGGCGATGTTCGTCTTGAAAAGCTAAATGACCGATATGCATCGAAAGAAACTTTGCACCAGCGGTATTCAGATATCCCGGGAGTGGAAAACGTTGGCATCGCTTACAGGGATGACGGGCGAGTCGGTGAGATATTTACCGAGACGGAATTTACCCTGCTGGCTGTGGAACCCGATAATTTAGTTCAGATTGCCTGGTATCGCGATGACTTTGCCGACAAGTCCCTACCAGAACTCATGAAGGTGGTGGCTAAGGATGCACCCATTAAACAGGGATTGGACCTGCCAGACGGTACCGAAGCGATTGGTATTTGGGTTTGCCCGGAGGAGGGAAGTCTTAATATACGTGTCTTTGCCAGGGTAAAGGATGGTCGGGGGCGCTATTTAGATTGTGAGCTTGGCTCGGCTGATGCTGAGGGCTGGCAGTACCTGGAGGCAAAGATTACGGCTTATGGGAGTGATGTTCCACCTCCGCCTCCCTTGAGCATAAGTTATATCTACATAAAGCCTGAAGGCAGAACAGGATATTATAGTAGTCCCCAGGGTGTCTATTTCGACGACCTTCAGGTTCTGGGTTCTTTCTCCTCCGAGCCGGTGGTGGTCGAGGACTTCGAAGATGTAGGGGAATGGGCAGTTGCACTGGAGGAGATAACCAGCTCATTCTCAGCGGTAACATCATCGACGGACAAATTTGTGACTAATAGTGAAGTGGTTCACAATGGTAATGCTTCAGCACGGTTCAGTTGGGTTAGCACCAGGAGAGCTATTGTCAGCAAGGCTGTTTACCCTAACCTGGATAGCCGACCTCTGGCCGTCGTGGCTAGCCGCTCTTTTCTGGATAGTGCCAGGGTTTCTGTGGGCGACCTGGTTCGGATTCGCCTGCCAGGACAGTTCATATTTGTAGCAATCGAGGATGTTGTGGACTATTTCCCCACCCTCGACCCCGCTGAGAAGGGATTTCTTATTGCCAACCTTGACCGTCTAATAGATGTGAGAAACATGCAAATGGGCTCGTCCACTTATCCCAGCGAGGTGTGGCTTACGCTTGCCAGCGATGGCGAACAGCGGCAGGCTGCTCTTGATGTCCTTGAGATGGGGACGTACGGTGCAAGGGAGCTCTATGACAAAGAGGCGATGGCATTTAAATTAAGAACCGACCCTCTGGCGGGTGCCGGGTGGGGTGGAATGCTTATGATTGCTTTTCTTGGCGTGATACTTGTTAGCAGTCTTGGGTTTGTAGTATATTCTTATCTCTCTGCCCAGGGACGGCAGCTAGATTTTGCCATCCTGAGGACGCTGGGTTTTTCCTTGCGTCAGATAATCGGCCTGGTCTGTTTTGAGCAACTATTTATTATTATAGTCGGCATGGGGATAGGTACGCTCATAGGCGAGAGACTCAGCTATATCATGCTGCCTTTCCTCCAGCTTACGGAGCAGGGACAAAGAGTGCTGCCTCCCTTTATCCTTACTATTAATTGGGGTACCATCGGTATAGCCTATGCCGTTCTCGCTGCGGCATTCATCATCACTATTTCCTTGGTCATTCTGTTCTTCTCCCGGGTGTCTATCCACCGGACATTAAGGATTGGAGATATATAAGGTTAATTCTTAAGGAGTGTGCGTGAGGTTTAAAGATGGCTAGCTATAAAGATGACAGTTACTACATAATCTGTGAAGACCTGTTTAAGATATATAAGATAGCCGACCTAGAGGTGGTAGCCCTGCGGGGTCTGGACCTTAGCGTAAGGAGGAGCGAGCTTGTGGCCATTGTCGGAGCTAGCGGCAGTGGTAAGACCACCTTGCTCAATATCCTTGGGGGGTTAGATACCCCCACAGCGGGAAAGGTCGTTGTTGGTGGAACGGATTTGCTCAGGATGTCGGCCCGTGACCTGGTCAAATATAGAAGGCAGGATGTGGGGTTTGTGTGGCAGCAAACATCGAGAAACCTGATTCCCTATCTTACAGCGTTTCAAAATGTGGAACTGCCCCTTACTCTGCTGGGGTGGTCTCAAAGAAAGCGCGGGCTACGTGCAGAAGAAATGCTTGAGGTAGTGGGATTGGCTGGTCGGATGCATCATAAACCAGAACGTTTGTCCGGTGGGGAGCAACAACGGGTGGCTATCGCCGTGGCGCTGGCTCATAACCCGCCGCTCCTGCTGGCTGATGAACCTACTGGTGAACTGGACAGTCAGGCGGCATCAAGTATTCTTGATGTATTCCACTCCTTAAATGAGGTATACGGGATTACCGTTGTTATAGTAACACATGACACTTCTATCACAGGTAAGGTTCAACGAGTCGTGACAATCCGCGATGGGAGAACCAGCCTGGAAGCCGTTCTGGGGTCTAAGTCACTTCAGGGAGAAGCAGAGCCGCAAGGAGTTTATGATGAGTTTGTCGTTTTAGATAGTGCCGGACGCCTCCAAATACCTCGGGAATACGTAGACAAATTGAAGTTGAAAGGGCGGGTAAGGGTTCTTCTGGCTGAAGACCATATCACCGTCTGGCCTGAGGAGAGTAGCGAAGGAGAAGACAAGAGATGATTCAGCCACTGGTTTCAGCTCGTAAGCTGGAGAGGATATTCAACTTGGGCTCCGAGCAAATAAGAGCTGTCCATGATGTTGACCTGGAGGTCGATTCTGGCCGACTGCTGGTGATAACCGGCCGGTCAGGCTCGGGAAAGACTACTCTCCTTAACCTATTGGCCGGACTTGATAGTCCTACATCTGGCAGCGTCTATTTTCAGGGTCAAGACCTGTCCATGCTCTCCGAATGGGAATTAACGCAACTGCGGCGTCGTCATATCGGCTTCGTGTTTCAGTCCTTTGGTTTGCTCCCTTTGCTCTCGGCCTACGAGAATGTCGAGCTGCCCCTGCGAATCGGTGAGTGGGACAGGACGGAGCGACATAGACGAACCGAGGAGTGCCTTGAGCTGGTAGGCTTGACCGGTCGCGCTCGTCATCGACCCTACGAAATATCAGGCGGCGAGCTACAACGGCTGGCTATCGCTCGGGCACTGGCTCATCGGCCTTCACTTATTTTGGCTGATGAGCCAACGGGAGAGCTGGATTTAGCTACAGGTGCGGCAATTTTTGCCCTGCTTAAAGAGATTGCGGCTGGGGAGAATGTGGGTGTAGTGGTTGCTACCCATGACGTAGCTATGGCTAAGATTGCTGACGTGACCAGGGAGCTGAGCGATGGCACTTTCGTTACTTAGTCTATCTTGCTTCCCTGGTGAGTTCTTTATCTAAGGGCATGTTGTGCTCCTTCAAGAAAGCTATAAGAGCAGTCTGGGGGATACGATACTGCCCATGGGGGTGAAGATAGGCGCTGAGTTTCTTAGACTTAATCCACTTCAGGACTGTCGACCTGCTTACGTGGCAGTACCTCATAACATCACCGGTGGTCAACCTTCTATCGTTATTCATTATATATAAACTCCCACTTGTCTTTACTGATAGCAAGGTGATGAACAACTGGTTCAACTTCGGTGTTGTATTCGGTTTTTGAGAGATTCTTGCTGGAGCAATTGTTCAAGCTGTTGCAGTTCTATGTAGTGTATGAGACCTCCAATACCTTGTTTACATTATAGATGACAGGCATTCGTTACCGTCTATAGCTCATTCGTACTAGAAGAGACGGGAAATTAGGGCTATCAGACAGACTGGGGTTATAACTTTATAGGGGGAACTCTTCGAAAACATGTGTCTCCGAATCGAGTTCCCCCCAAAATCCAGTTGCCATGCAGTTACTTCAACTACAATGTTTCACTTGCCCCAATGAGAGCGGCTCCTATGGCACCAGCCAGTTCCGGTTCTTTCGGGATTAGGAAGTCAACACCCATCCGTCTCTTAA
>CAYNFT010000097.1:0-7275 GCA_964396535.1 uncultured Dehalococcoidales bacterium
TGCCGATGTTTATGGGGCAGCGATGAAGGGAGGATTTATTGCCTCACCTTTTAATTTCAGGTTACAGGCAAACGAGCTGGAATACATTATTAACTATTCAGAAGCCAACACACTATTTGTAGGTCCTGAACTGGTGGATACGGTTAATTCGCTACGTTCCCGTTTAACGAAGGTTAAAAACTTCATCTCTTTTGAAGGCTCAGCTCCCAATATGATACGCCACGACAACTTACTGGCTAGCTATCCCAGAGAAGAGCCTGAGGTGCAGGTGGAGGAGGATGACTGGTTGTCGATTATCTATACCAGCGGCACCACCGGTGTGCCTCGTGGCTCACTGTATACTCAAAGCCGACTCATGGACAATACGAGAACTCTTATCATATCAATGGGTCTGCAGCCGGGGGACAGGCACATTCAGGTTACTCCCCTCTTCCATATTGGCGGATATAATCATTTCCGGGTTTTCCTCTTCATCGGGGGTAGTAATGTCATTATGCCACAGAGGTCATTTGATGCCGCCGCTACTCTGCAGGCCATCCAGGATGAGCAGGCTACTGATATTGATATTGTGGCCACTCATTTGGTAGCCATGCTTGCAGTACCTGATTTGGAAAAGTATGACATTAGAAGCTTGAAGCGGATGTGGTATGCTGCCTCACCAATGCCTGTAGAAGTACTGAAGAAAGCACTGAAGACATGGGGACCCATATTTGCTCAGGGCTATGGTCAGACGGAAAGCGGCCCGGACATCACTGACCTCGGAAGGGAAGACCACAAGGTACTGGATGCACCGCCTGAGGAACAGAGTATTCTGGCTTCTGCAGGTCGGCCAAGCATTGGAGTGCACGTCAGGATTGTAGATGAGAAGGGCAATGATGTCAGTTCGGGTGAAGTGGGTGAGATAATAGTACAGAGTAAGCATATAATGACTGAATACTGGCATAGACCGGATGACACTCAGGAAACCATTGTTAATGGATGGCTTCATACCGGAGATATGGGATACTATGACCAGAAGGGCTATGTTTATATTGTAGATAGGAGAAAGGACATGATAGTCTCCGGTGGAGAGAATATCTATCCTAGAGAGGTGGAGGAGGTTCTCTACGGTCATTCAGCAGTTTTTGAAGTGGCAGTAATTGGCATCCCTGACCCGTACTGGGTGGAGAAGGTTCACGCTGTAGTAGCCCTGAAGCAGGGTGCAGGCGTTACTGCGGACGAGCTTATAGACTTTTGCAAAAAGAAATTAGCCAGATATAAAGCGCCGAAATCGGTGGAATTTGTCGATTCCCTGCCGAAGAACCCTTCTGGCAAGATTTTGAAAAAGGAGTTGAGAGAGAAATACTGGGAAGGCTTGGAGAGAAGGGTTTGAGACTCTCACACTTCTTTATACATCGCTGCAAAGTATTATATTTCCCGGATACCGAGTATCTTCTAGTTCTATTTCACGGTATACTCGGCACAGGCTTGATTATTACGAAGGAGTAGAGCAATTATGAACAGTCAAACCTATCGGTTCAAGATAGGGCGTTTTCAATGCATAGCCGTCAGCGATGGCACTCACACGTATGCACCTCCCACCTTCCCACCGCCGGCCATATTTCTTTTCTCCAATGCACCAACAGAACTCCTTGAGCGCGTACTTCGCCAACACAACGTGGAGCCCGAACACTGGGTAGAGTGGGTAAGTCCCTACATTTGCCTGGTGGTCGAAACCGGTGAGCACCGCGTGCTGGTAGATACGGGGGCTGGTGCTCTGAGTCCCGACACGGGAAGGCTCCTCCAGAACCTGAAAACCGAGGGAATCGAGCCTGAAGACATAGATACGGTAATCCTTACGCATGGACATCCCGACCACATTGGTGGGAACACTGATAGCGAAGGCAAGCTGACTTTCCCCGGCGCTCGGTATGTTATGTGGAAAGATGAGTGGGATTTCTGGAACTCAGAAGAGGCAGCTCAGAAACTCGAGGAACATGTCAGGGAAGTTCTTCTGGGATATGCCCGTAAGAACCTTCCGCCGATTCAAAGCCAGCTTTCTCTCGTTGACCGTGAAATGGAAATCTTGCCTGGCATACAGGCCATTGCTGCGCCAGGGCACACGCCGGGGCACATGGCCTTAAAGATTTCCTCCGGAGACGAGCAGCTGCTATGCATCTCCGACACAGTGCTCCATCCAATCCATCTGGAGCAACCAGAGTGGTATGCCGCAGTCGATATTATTCCCGAACAAGTCGTTGATACTAGACGCAGGCTTCTGGGACGGGCTGCAACTGAAGAGGCCCTGGTGCTTGCCTTTCACTTCCCATTTCCAGGTCTGGGCAATGTTGTCCAGAAGGGAGAAGCATGGCAGTGGCAGCCCATTGAGACAGCTCAGTAGTTCTCCGCCATAAGCTCGTAGTAGCTCTGGGTGACGCCGCAGGCAGGGCACTTCTCCGGCGCTTCAGTGCCCTCGTGGATATAACCACAGTTACGGCACTTCCACCTAACTACCTTGTCCTTCTTGAAGACCTTCGCTTCCTTTACATTTTTGAGCAGGGCGAGGTATCGTTTCTCGTGCTCTTCCTCCACCTCAGCCACTTCTTTGAAGAAATCGGCAATTTCAGTGAAGCCTTCCTCGCGGGCTACTTTCTCAAATCCGGCGTACATATCGGTCCATTCGTAGTGCTCGCCATCAGCGGCTGCCTGTAAATTTGCCGCGGTGTCACCGATTCCCTTGAGAAATTCAAACTCCTTCTTGGCGTGTTCCCTTTCGTTCTCGGCTGTTTCCAGGAAAATCCCGGCGATTTGCTCGAAGCCTTCATCTTTAGCTACCGTGGCAAAGTAGGTGTACTTATTGCGTGCCTGCGATTCGCCAGCGAAGGCAGTAAGAAGGTTCTGCTCGGTCTTGCTTCCCTTTAGCTCCATTTTCTCTCCTTTGTGAAACGCTATTAACTAAAGTTGTGCTCTTTGTGTTTTTCAGCAATAGTAGCTGCCAGGTTATCCAGTGCCTTGAAATCGGCTTCCCTCGGAAAGCCCTTGCACAGCACCGGCTCCAGTATTTCCACTTTGAGGTTAGTAATCATCGCAGCGAGCTGCTCAACTGTCTTACCTCCCCAGCCATACGAGCCGATAATTGAGACGAATTTAAGGTTTGGTCTCAGAGCATTTGCCAGGATGGCAGCGTAGGCAACGTTCGGATGTGGACCGGCGAGAACAGTAGGTGCCCCGATAACGACTGTCGCCGCATCCACTAAAGCCATGGCCAGTTTTCCAATGTCTGTTACCGAAAGGTCGAACTGTTTCACCGTCACGCCTCTCTGGGCTAAAGCTTCGACAAGGTATTCGACCATCTTGCGGGTGCTGCCATGCATCGAGATATAGGGTAATACCACGATGTTTTTTGGCTCATCGAATGCCCAGCTATGATACGCTTTCAGTATGAACTCTGGTTTGTCGTACATTGGACCGTGACTGGGGGCAATGATGTCAATAGCGTAGTCCTTCATTTTCTCCAGGTTTTTCTGAATAGTGGTTCGGAAGGGCATCATGATTTCGGCATAATATCTCTTGGCTGCCTCATAGACCTGTCCCTCATCAATGACATAAAGGTCGGTTGTGGCCAGGTGGGAGCCGAAGAAATCGCAGGAGAACAGTATTTTGTCTTCTTTTAAATAGGTAACCATTGTCTCCGGCCAGTGAACCCAGGGGGCATGGACAAACTCCAGAGTTCTACCCCCCAGAGAAGTGGTCTCTTTATCATTGACCGTTATAAATTTATCTTCTTTAACCATAAGAAGGTCGATTAGCATATCCTTGCACTTGGGCGTGCATACTACTTTCGCCTCCGGGTACCTATCTAGCACGCGGGGGATTGCACCGGAGTGGTCCTGCTCGGCATGGTGGGCAATAACATAGTCTATATTGTCAATCCCAAGTTCACTCAGGTGGTTTAATAACACGTCTGACATAGTGGGGTCAACAGTGTCAATAAGTGCTGTCTTCTCGTTCCCCTTGATTAAATATGAGTTATAGCTTGTGCCGTCGGGCAGTGGTATAAGTGAGTCGAACAGGCGCCGGTCCCAGTCGATGGCGCCTACACAGTAAATCCCCGGTTTTATCTCTCTTGGTTTCATCTTACTCCACCTTCTCGAATTCATCCTTGCCTGCCCCACAGACGGGACATACCCAGTCGTCGGGTAGCTCCTCGAAGGGTGTCCCCGGTTGAATATCACTATCGGGGTCTCCAAGTTCCGGGTCGTAGATATAGCCGCAAACAGTACACTCGTATTTCTCCATTTTGGGTTTCGCCTCCTTTTTCTCCTCAATATAGCTGGGGGCTGTCTTGGGGGTAGTTCCTCGTTTGACCTGATGGTAATAGGCATAGGTCATAGGCTCGCCTTCTTTAAGGACATCTGCTCCAACGAGCTCCCCTATGAAGATAGTATGAGTTCCAACATCTACTTCTTGGATTACCCTGGCTTCGAGATAAGCCAGAGCATTATCAGTAATTACCGGAGCCTGAGTCTCACCTGTTTTATAGTTGATGCCCTTAAGTTTATCCATGTCCCTGCCTGACTTGAAGCCGAAGTGACCGATGAAAGCGAGGGGCGTGTCCTGAGATAATACAGAGGCAACAAACACCCTACTCTCTTTAATGAACTCGTGGGTTAAATTGGTCTTGTTGATACTCACGGCGACGGTAGGCGGCTCTGAGGTTATCTGGAACACGGTATTGGCGATTTGCCCGTTGAGCTTATCTCCTTTTCTTGAGCATACAACATAGAGACCATAACCTAGCTTGTATAAGGCTTTCAGATTCATTTCTCACCTCCAGTAGCCGTTATTTACCTGAATCCTGGCTCGCTGGCTTCCACAGTTCCAGCGCCTTTTTTCAACCACCATCCAGCGACGGGTGTTCTTTCCTGACAAACCACCCCGCCGGGTCTTTGAGGTACTCGTAGTAATCCAGCAGGATTAGGTGATGTTCTTTTTCTTCACCGGCCAGGGCTTCATAGAAGTCTCTCTCAGCATCATAGGTGGCATTTTCCCCCTGGCTTTTGTAGAAATCATGGGTCTTGTTTTCCATGTTCATGGCTGTTTGTACGGCATCAAGCTCAGTAGGAAGAGATTTTGTACTAGAGTCTTTCTCCTCGATTGCTTTGGTAAATATGGTTCTCAGTCTTTGGCCTCCGTTAGGCTGAAAATCGGTCTTTGGCCAGTCCTTTTTGCTTTCTATAGCACTGTATATCTCCTCAAACTTCTGGCGGTGATAGTCTTCTTCTGTGGCTAGCGTCTGCAATAGCTTCCTGCCCAGCTCATTACTACTTTCCTGGCTGGCTTTTAGATAAAATTCCTTGCCATCAACTTCCAACTGGATGGCAGTTTGAAGTGCCTGTGTGGTTCTATTTTGCTCGGTCTCCATTACTAATTCCTCCTTGAAAGGGTAGCTTTCTTAAAGTGGAGTGAAGGAATAATAGAGCTGAATTGTCTCTTTGTCAATACTTTTCCAGTCATTTTTAAGAGACTGATAGCGGGTTGCCTTTATACTAGTGTTTACTTCCTCGAAGGGAGACAGATTCTACTGTCCAATCCCTTTCAACTCCTTCCACCTCTCCTCTCCCAGGCATTGACGGGCTGAAGCGCACCAGTCGATGCAGGAGGGTACTTTCTCCCGGTAAACCATCTCACCACACTTCTGACACTTCACTCTTATTTCGTCAGAGAAGATTTCAACCTCAGCGCCACAGTTCGGGCATTTGTGCAGTGACACCCGTAGATTCCTGAAATCCTGGCCGGGACATTTGCTGGTCATTCTTATCACCTCCTATATCAGCATACATATAGCTTCTGCACAAATAATACAACTTATTAATATCATAAGAATATGATTTAAGTCATATAAAGTAAGAAATTATCATTAATTATGGGTAAATTATAGCAAAAGCAATTTTTAACTAGCCCTTAATCATTCGAGCTGAGTAACACAAGCCTGCTAGCCCGTGCAACACCAATCACCTTGACGAGCCCACAGCCTTGACAACCTAGTCTTGGCTTAATTAGACTGTTAATTGGAAGCCGTTGATGGGTAAACACGCATAACGAGTTACGCTCTGAATGTCCCTAACTTTGTTGAAGCCCAAGCCGTTTTTAGAGTTACAGTTTGCCTGACCGAAATTGATGCCTTAATCAGTGGTGTAATGCCCTTAGCGGAGAAACCCGGCGATAAAGCCGAATTGCTTACCGGATAGAATAGGATGGGTAAAATACAGCATGGATAATAAAGAATTGATTCCTCCCGGTTTAACTTACCTGGCTGACAACATCACCTCCAAGAACAATATATTAGGTGCTTCCAGAGGGGCAGGGGCTAAGTGGGCTAAAGGTCTCAACCTTCCTGAAAAGGCAGAGACCATATTTTTTGCCGGGTGTGGGTATCAGTATTCCAACGAGCTGGAATCCTTGATGAATCTGATACGGAAGATAGATAAGAGTGCTATTAGCACTGAACTGACGATGAGTCTCGCTGGTTTTCAGAAGAAGCTGGGGATTGATGCAGCCGGGATATATCGCAAGATAAGGGGTAGCGGCAGCGATACTGAGGCTCAGCCGCTACGGGATGCAGTCAAGGTACTGAGCAGTCTTGGAGTAAAGTTTGGCTATCTGGCTGATGACGAGCCATGCTGCGGAGGATTGCTGTATTACATCGGGATGCAGAAAGAATTTACCGGACATGCTCAGGAGGTATATGATAAGCTCAAATCGAGAGGGGTAAAGCGGATAATTGGCATTGTCCCTTCGTGCACCTATACTCTTCGTCACTTAATACCCAACAGTGTCGGTGCAGATGACTTAGAAGTCAAGCATTTCTGCGAGGTAGTCGCTGAGAATATCTCCTCCCTCAAGCTGCGTTTCCCGAGAAAAGTAAAGGTTACCTATCATGACCCCTGTCAGCTGGCTCGTTACATGGGGCTGGTAGAGGAGCCGCGCCAGATATTGAGGGCAATCAAGGATATTGAGCTTGTAGAAACTGACTGGACCAAAGGTGAGTGGGCAACATGCTGTGGGGGCGGAGGCGGATTTGAGGCAGTCTTTCCCGAGTTAAGTCAGATTCTGGCAGTGAATCGGGCGAAGGAGCTGCTTGAGACTGGAGCCGAGATTATTGTTACTCACTGTCCTGGGTGTATTATGCAGTTAGAGACAGGGCTCAAGGAACTGAAGGTCAATAACGTAGAGGTTCTTGATCTGGCTCAAATCGTGGCTACGGCTATGGGGGTTTAAGTAAGATGTCTGTCT
>CAYNFT010000098.1:0-7110 GCA_964396535.1 uncultured Dehalococcoidales bacterium
TTCCCCGATAGCTCAATCGGTAGAGCGGGCGGCTGTTAACCGCTAGGTTGTAGGTTCGAGTCCTACTCGGGGAGCCAATCTTTTACCACTTCAGCTAAATACTGGTTCCCAAGCCCCACACCGCGAAACGGGGCATGCCTGTCTATCCATGAGTGCCATACGCGCTTCGTGGATTGCCTCTCACGCTACTTCCTATTTCGCGGAGCACCACGTCGAGAATCTGGGTTCTCTACAATAGCTTGAGGACAATACACAGTTGAGAAAGCCTAGACTACGATTTTTAATAGACAGCCCACATTTATGGAGTTAGCCTATCCATCTCTCAGCCACATCACCAGCCCAGGGTAACTTGTATTTAGCACTCTGATAAGCTTTTACCATGAGAACTACCCATAGAATGAACGCTATTGTCGAGAGAATCCCTATGAAGAAAGCGCCAATAACAGGTATCCAACCAAGGACGCCTGTTACGACCGTATAAATACCGAAAACGATAATTGATTGTACAGCATGGAAGCGGACGAATTTGTTTTCCTGCTCCAATAAGATAAATATGATACCGCTGATCCAACCCAAGACATAGCACAACAGTCCGGCAATATTTTCATCCAATCCCGTTGACGTCTTAACCATTTATCCTTACCCCCTTAGTTATGTCTATTAGAGAAAAGATTATAACAGGCTAAGGCAATAGTCAATATATTACTAAATTTCAGATGTGTACAAGGAGCCCCACACGGCGAAACGGGGCCAGGGATAGATTAATGGTAATTAGGCTGTCTTCGTTTGTCATCTACAACATATTGCTGCTCAGGTTCAGGTATCTTTTGAGTGATTGCCGATGCCTTGGGGAACTAACCCGTGTCGTACATATATCTGGGCATTTCATCTTGCGACCATTACGATAACATCATCCACATATACAACAGAATTCACTGGCGCTTCAAAACCGATGTTGCCGCTTAGCAGGGGTTCGCTGTCTGTGTACCGAAATACCATCTTACCGTCAATATAAAGCTCTATTCCATCTCTCTCGGCTTCTACCTTAAGGTCAATCCATACGTCTTCCTCAAGGCTCGTGCTGCTCTTTGCCAGAAAAGTTTCATCTAAAAGCTTTTTGTTCAGTGATGGCCCGTCCGGTACGACATTTATAAAATACTTCCCCAATCCTGGTGTAACTCTAAAATTCACGTTAGCTGACTGGCTGAATTTGATTCTGGCCTCAAGCGTATAATCTGTCCATTCTTGTGGACCAACATTAGCAGAACAAGGCCCGGTTCCATGTAATACGTAATTATCATCTTCTAGGATGACAGACCAATCTCCCTCAAGATTCCATCCCACCGTATCACCATCTTCAAAATCGTCAAAAAGTAAGACTATCTTATATATTGCCTCCATTGTGGCAATTTGGGCTTGCGCTAAAGCTAGATTAATATTCGCATCGTCCAAGTCGCTCTGCAAGGATGAGAGCTGACTTTGCGCCGCGGTAAGGTCATTTTCAAGTTCTAAACGGTAATCCTCAATGCTCTCTACCTGCTCCTGTGCCTTATCGAATCCGCCCTGCAAGGACTCCGCTTTAATCTCTAAGGCTTCTACCTTAATCTGTAAGGCTTCTGCCTTGGCTTGCGCAGCATTCCGCTCAGCTAATACAGCACTATACTCTCCTTGAGGTATGCCACAGCTTACCATCAGCAAAGATACTAACAACACCATTGCGCCAAATAGAAATTGCTTCCTTCTCATCTCATACTCCTTCTTGTTTATTGAACTAAATAGGGCACTATGAATCATCTGCCACTTTACTTGATGATTCTAAAGCTACAGTCTCTATTCAATTGTTTCAAGGTTATTTTACCTAATGGGATTTGAGTTTAGTCCTCTCTTTTGGGTTTGTCAATACATAAAGTTAAGACAGATGCTCGAATAGCTCCGAGCAGCCTAGTTGTGTAATGCCCGAAATTAATGGAATCTAACTTGGATTCGATAATGGATGATATTTGTCTGCTCTGTCGCATACCACGGAGCTTTAATATGACAGAATTACATTCCGTCGCATGAAATCCAGATTGAGTAGTTAAGTCTTAAGCAAAAGAAAAAGGCTGGATTCTCCACTTGTTGATGAATCTTGACAATTTCCCTGAAACGGGTTAGACTTCAAGCTAAATCCGACGATAAAGCTGCAAAATAGACAAAATCGCAGAGCTGCAATCAGAAGGTTTTGGATAGAGGGCATCAGAATCACCAGAAGCTTCAGACGTATCTCAGTGCAGGCATAGTAAAGGACAGAAAACCCCGTACCTGCTTGATTGGTGACTGCAGATGCTTGCGCTAAAACAAATGAGTTTTCCCCTGTGTTGGCAGGAACGCTAGCTTGACTTGGATGACAAAGGAGGATAAGAAAGGCATGGAAAGGTTTCAAGAACTACTGGAAGACCCTCATAAGTACGCCAAAGAATGGAAAGCGAGGACCGGCGGCAAAGTGCTTGGCTACTTCGGCCTCTACTTCCCTGAGGAGCTTGTCTATGCAGCGGGAGTTCTTCCAGTCCGCATCCTGGGCCAACCTGACACCGAAGGTCTTAGTCAGCGCTATCTGTACGGCGGCTCCTTCTGCTCGAACTGCTGGGGTCTCCTTGCCCAGGGCTTGAAAG
This sequence comes from uncultured Dehalococcoidales bacterium, assembly GCA_964396535.1. Classification (GTDB taxonomy): domain Bacteria; phylum Chloroflexota; class Dehalococcoidia; order Dehalococcoidales; family UBA2162; genus CAYNFT01. Next base: position 2,652 of record CAYNFT010000098.1, read on the forward strand.
GTAACTATGACTACCTGGATGGGATAGGCCATGCTCAATGCTGTGAGTCGGTAAACGGTGCTTATACCAGCTGGCGACTACATGTACCCACCAATTACGACTACTTCGTGGCAGTGCCTTCATATTTGGATAATCCCTGGGCTAAGACCTACCTGCAGGCAGAATTAGAGGTTTTCAAGGAGGACCTGGAGAATTGGATGGGAAAGACTATCACTGACGAAGCTCTGGACCACGCAATTGATGTATATAATACCAGTCGCAACTTAATGAGGCAGGTATACCAACTCAGGCGGTCTGATAACCCCAAGGTGTCCGGGACAGAAGCATTCGAGATGGTACTATCCAGCCAGATAATGGACAAAGAAGAACACAGCAAACTCCTGAAGGACGCCATAAGTAAGCTGTCCCAGCGAGATGATACAAATAATACCGGCCCACGGCTCATGTTAGTGGGTAGTGGACTCAGTGACACCAAGCTAGTCAAGCTTATAGAATCAACGGGGGCGACTGTCGTTATCGATAGGCTCTGCAATGGGAGTAATTATTTCTGGAACAATGTTATTCCTCATGAAGACCGCTTACTCGCCATTGCCTTGAGGTATCTGGATAAGCCCCGCTGCTCCGTGAAGGATGAAGCACTTCGGCGGAATGCACAAGATATGATAGAACTGGCCATAGACTATAATGTCCAGGGATTAATCTACAATACCCAGAGATTCTGCACCCCATATCAGCAAGACCGTCCTCCCATTGAAAAGGCATTTAAGCAAAGGCTTATCCCCGTCCATGATATTGAACATGATGGTACCGTCCCCACAGGGGAATTTGAGGCTCGCATTGAAGCATTTGTTGATACCTTGAGGGAATGATATTATCAGTCAAAAGGAGGTTTAGAGATGTTGTTAGTACAAAAGCCCGAAAAGAGATGGGAGACCAGACCTCTTGAATGCTGGAATAAGGCTAAGGAGTTGAGAGCGGATTTCTACGAGACTGAGAAAGACGCCAAGCAAATGCGTATGTTCCTCATTGAGAACGGCGACGGTCTTCAAGGGGGGTTTGGAACGGGCTTCCGTAATTGTCACTTCATCCACCCTAACCCTATAGCCGCCGAGATGTCTAACCGCGATGACAAGTTTTCCCGGGAGTGCCGGGGAGTAACAGAGGGATTGGGATTCGGGCGTGATTTGTGCGGTTACCATGCGGATTTCTTCGGATCCATGATAACTAATCGTAACTTCAGAGGTGGAGAATTTCCCAAGCGAGACTTCGTGGTGGCGACTAATGATTTATGTAATTTCTTTTTTAAGTCTTCTCAACAGTTCGCCGAGTATTGGGGTGTCCCGCAGAACCATACGGACAGTGTAGGATACATTGGCCCGCAGAACGAAAAAAGAGATAAGGCAAAAACAGAGTATCTGGTTGCCCAGAATCTCTATATGATTGAATGGCTGGAGAAGGCTACCGGGACGAAGTTTGACGACGAGGCTTACATAGAAGGCTTTAAGAGACAGATGCGCACTAACGCACTGAGGGCAGAAGTAGTTGAGACGCTACAGAACGTCCCCTCGCCCCTCGACGAGAAGTCAGGGTACTCTCTCTTCACCCTTGGCGGCATAGTAAGAAGCGATCCGGAACAGACGGAGAAAATGTGGATAATGATAAGAGATGAAATGAGATGGCGAGCAGAGAACAAAATCGCTGCCGTGGCTACCGAGAGGTACCGCTACAGGGACGGTTTCCCACCACCGTGGTATTTCCTCAGATACTACCGCTACATGGAGGAGTACGGCGCTGTCTGTATTAGCGCCAACTATGCTGGTGGGGGATTGGTGGAGCAGCCGGACGGGACATTCAAGCGCCCGAAGACTCTCGTGGAACGGGGGGTACCGCTTAACACCGTGGAGGATATTATTCGAGCTCAGGTAGGCAGGGGAGGTGGGGGTGGTCGCCCGAATCCGGAGGGTGCAATTAGACGATTAATGAGCTGGATAAAGGGGTTCCACTGTAACGGAGTAATCCTCCAGCTTCAGCGTGCCGGCATTGGCTGCACAGATGACGAGAGAGAAAGCGCCATAAAGCTGGAGGAGGAGGGAATACCAGTTATGCACTACGAGACATCTCACGCAGGCAGCAGAACCGATTTTGATGAATATCGGTTGCTTGACCAGCTGGATACTTTCATGGAAATCCAGGGGTTGAGAAGGCTGGAGGAATAGAGCCCAAAGAGATTATTAAAGGGGGGGAGCAACGATGCTCCCCCCTTTTTAATTAAACAAATTGATGAAGAGTTAAATAGCTACAAAAGAGACGCATTGGTTTCCGGAACCAGAATTGTAAAAGATAGAAAACGGACTATTCTTGATAGCTAGACCAACGTGCTTTATAATCATATAAATTAAACTTTGTCAGCCTAACTGAGAATTAATTTAAGGCGCCGGTTAATCAGTCACAGAAACTTGCCGCATGATAAACGACGATTCAACGCAAATGGAGGATAAGTAATATGGAAAGGTTTCAAAAACTACTTGAAGACCCTCACAAGTATGCTAAGGACTGGAAAGCGAAGACCGGTGGCAAGGTGCTGGGCTACTTCTGTCACTACTTCCCTGAAGAGCTTGTCTATGCGGCGGGAGTCCTTCCGGTCCGCATCTTAAGCAAACCGGACAATGATGGTATTAGTCAGCGCTATTTGTATCAACACTTCTGCCCGAACACCCGGGGTATCCTGGCTGAAGGCCTGAAAGGCAACTATGATTACCTGGATGGAGTAGGCCATGCCGAGTGTTGCATGGTTGTGCGTGGTGCCGTCGCCTGCTGGCGGGAATATGTGCCCACCCCTTACCAATACTTCGTGGCGATGCCTTCTCACTTGGAGCATCCTGGGGCCAAGACCTACCTGCGGGCAGAGATATCAGCCTTTAAGAAGGATTTGGAGGAATGGACTGATAAGAACATCCCTGAAGAGGCTCTGGACCATGCAATAGAAGTATATAACACCAGCCGCAGTTTAATGAGGCAGGTATACGAACTCAGGAGAGCTGATAACCCCAAGGTCTCCGGGGCAGAAGCCTTTGAGATGATACTGTCCAGCCAGATAATGGACAAAGAAGAACACAACAAACTCCTGAAGGACGCTATAAATAAGCTGTCCCAGCGAAAGGAGATGAATAATACCGGTCCACGACTGATGTTATTGGGTAGTGAAATCAGCGATACCAGCCTGGTCAGACTAATAGAATCAACGGGGGCGACTATCGTTATTGATGTGCTATGCAATGGTAGCAGCTATATCTGGAACAACGTCATTCCACAAGAAGACCGTTTCCTCGCCATTGCCCAGCGGTATCTGGATAAGCCCCGCTGCCCCGTGAAAGATACTACATTTCGGCGGAGAGTAAGCCATATCATGGGGCTGGCTGGAGACTACAATGTCCAGGGAGCTATCTATGCCATACAAAAATTCTGCGACCCGCATCAGTTTGACCGTCCTCCCATTGAGGAAGCATTCAAGCGAAGGTTTATCCCCATCCACAATATCGAATATGATGGTACTTTTCCCCTAATGGAATTTCAGACTCGCATCGAAGCATTTATCGATACATTCCGACATTCATTAGTGTGAGAATTTAGGTTTTTTCACCGCCGGTGAGAAGTTTTAACGGAGGTATAGAAATGTTAGTACAAAAGGCTCAACGGAAATGGGAGACCAAACCGCTGGACTCCTGGGAAAAGGCCAAGGAATTGAGAGCCAAGTTCTACTCAGACGAGACAACCGCCAAGGACAGGGGACTGTGGCTCATTGAGGGTCGTGACTCCACGGTTTGTGCTGGCATAGGTGATTGTCACGTCGTGTTTTGTCAACCTTCAGGCGCCACCATCTCTATTACCGGCGATGAGTGGAGCCGGCGTTGTAGGGCTGCTACGGAGGGAAAAGGATACGGACGCGATATCTGCGGTTACGATGCAAATTACATAGGAGCCATGCTCAGTAATCGCGGCCTCAGGGATGGCGAATTTCAGCCACGAGACTGTGTGATGCCAGGCGCCGATGCCTGTAATATGTTCTGGAAGTTTCCCCAAATAGAAGCCGAGTTATTTAACATCCCGATGCACTACATGGACAATGTGGGATATTATGGCCCAACTACCCCTGAAAGAGAAGCAGCAAGAGTGGAGTATCTGGTTGCTCAGCGCCTTGAGGAGATAGAATGGCTGGAGAAGTTTACGGGGAGAAAGTTTGACGATGAGGATTTCATCGAAACCACCAAGAGCCAAATGCGTATTCAGGCAATGCGCGGAGAATTAATCGAGTGCCTGCAGGCCATCCCAACCCCGCTTGACCAGAAGTCGCTATACTCCATCTTCATCCTCGGTGGCCTAGTAAGAAGCCAGCAGGAAGAGACCGAGAGATTCTGGCAGATACTCAGAGACGAGATGAAGTGGCGGGTAGAAAACCAGA
>CAYNFT010000099.1:0-6879 GCA_964396535.1 uncultured Dehalococcoidales bacterium
ACAACAAACATTAAGTACATATCCCTCCCCCTCTATTCTAAAACAAGCTATTTCTAGCTTAAAGTTTTAGCATTTTTAGCCCTCACCCCCTGTATCCCCCCCTCCCAGAGGTAGAGGGGAAAGGTAAATAAAAGAGGGCTCCCGCCCTCTTAAACTTCCTCCAGTTCGAAGACAGCTTGGGCTACCAGCCTATTTACAAAAATAGAGCTAAATTCAGCGAGTTGTTTGTAGCAGTTTCGTAACGCTGGAATAAGCTCTCTATTTCATCGCGCCGTGTCTTTGTAGCCATTGTGCTATAATTCACTCTATGGGCATTAGCATCAAAAGACTATGCGAATTTATATTTGCCTATGTAGATAATTACCAAAAGATGGTGGAGGAGCTGTCACAGCCTATGCAAAAACTGGTGAGGGCTCTGCCACCATGCCTACTATCAGAAAGGATAGTAGTTTATATGCTAACTGACGCCGTTGTCATTTGTGATGAGGTTACTACACCGTTGCTCTCATCCTTGCCTTTCCGGACATTCGAAAAGAGGAGAGCAAAAGTAAGTGAAAGCGAAATAGAAGTAAGAAAAAGCGATGCTTCTTCTGGTCAGTTCACCCATTTCTTAACGGTTGGTGCTTTCAAATTCACTGGCGAACAGAAAAGTGTTGTCTTTGGTCGGCATGGCGGTATATCTTTTCTGACTATCAAGGCGGGTGCCCAGGAGAGATATTTGGGTGAGACTTTGATATTTGGCTATCTCGACGAGAGTGGGTGGGACCAAAGGTGGGCCTGGCTGGTTGCTAAAGAAACTCTACAGGAAAATGTAGATAGCGCCATATTCAGGCTAATGTTCAGTTCTGGCTTGGCAAGTGAACAGGAAATCAAAGAACTTGGGCAGCAAGAATCAGCTCGCATTGGCCTCGAAAGGTTTAGGAGATCTATCTCTCAATTTGAAAATTTTCTGAAATTATACCCAAATGAAGAACAAAAATTCCAGGACCTGTTTGAAACGCATCCTTATCTGTTGAGCATGTGGGGAAAAGTAGTTCCAAAGCCATTCTTGAATTGTGCTGGAACCGTAGAAAATATTAAAGCTGGCCGCGTGCCCGACTTTCTGATACAAGAACTAGATGGTTCGATTACGCTTGTGGAGATTGAGAGTCCAAGCAAGCCAATCTTCACAGAAGGCACCGACCCGAGGCTCACTCACTATGTTACCCAAGCAGAAAATCAGGTGAGGCAATGGGATCAAATAATACGCCGAAATCCTACGATAGTTAAGTCCTATCCAAGTATAGAATATTATAAAGCTAGGGTTGTTATTGGGAGAAGTTACCATCCTGTATTCTCATCATATGCGGCTTTCCAATCTCAGCTATCTAGTATTAATGAGCAAAGATCGCGAATTCGTCTAGAGACATATGATGTACTTATGGAAGAAGCCCGAGCTGCTTTGGGTTTCCTAGAATTGATATTTTCTGGGGTTCCTCTTCATCAAGTGAAATAAGATCGGCAATTGTTGCAAGGTTGGTATCAGCTCCTTTTTATCAAAAAGTTCAGTGCGCTTCCATCTTGCTTTACCGAAGGAAATCGAAAAAAGCGCTAAAACATTAGAGTAAATAACGGGTGTTAAGAGGGGGCTTCGCCCCCTCTTTTTAATTCCTCCCCCTTCCCCTGAAGGGGAAGGGGGATAAAGGGGGATAGGGTTAATAAAAACTTAAAGGGGGATGGGGTTCATTGATAAAAACTGGAGAATGAGGTTAAAATAATAACAAACTGACAAGGAAGAACGAATGAGAGTAGCTATAATTGGCGGTTCAGGAAAGATGGGGCGATGGTTTACCAGTTTCCTATTGAAGGAGGGCAAAGAGGTAATAATAACCGGCAGAAACGAAAAGAAGCTGCTGGAAGCCAAGGAAGAACTCGGGGTCGAGGGCACCACTAATCTCCCGTCGGCAGTTGAGAGCGCTGGTGTGGTTCTAATCTCTGTACCAATAGATAATTTTGAGGAAGTAGTAAAGCAGCTCCAACCCCTCTTAAATCCCAGGCAGATAGTTATCGACATCACCTCTATCAAAGCATTTCCGGTGGAAACAATGCATAAGTATATAAAAACGGGGTTAGTTCTCGGCACGCACCCGGTCTTTGGGCCAGGTGCCAAAGGTGTCCGGAGTCAAAACTTCGTGCTGACACCTACTAATGCTAAAGAGACAGCGCTTGCTGAAAAAATCAGGCGGTACCTGGAAGAACGAGGAGCCCAGGTCACTCTGATGACCCCTCACGAACACGATGAGATGATGGCAGTTATTTTAGGGCTCTCTCATTTCATTGCTATAGTCTCAGCAGATACCCTGCTCAGCTTCAATCAGCTAAAACAGATGAAGACAATTGGTGGCCCAACTTATAAAGCACTGCTGACTTTAGCCGAGAGCGTTATCACCGAAGACCCTGAGCTTTACGCCTCTATACAGATGAATCTACCCAATATAACGGAGAAAGAAGAGCTATTCCAGAGGAATTCAAAGACATGGGCTGACATAGTCAGGAACAAAGACAGGCAAGAATTTACTAAGAGAATGAATGCCTTGAAAAACAGGCTTGAAAAGAGTGACCCCGATTTTGGCAAGTCCTACGAAGATATATACAAGCTCTTAGAAGGGTTATAGTCTCCCTATTTCGCGGGGATTGGTAAGATCTGTCTCAGCATTAACTGCCATTGACCCCAGTCAAGTTTTGCCAGGTTCGATGCCAGACTACGCAACGACTCATCTTCAGTCATCGAATATAGGGGGATATTATTGTTAACAGACATTCTTACCACGCCTTTGTCTACAAGGTGCCTAATGGCTCTCTTTATGTATGATGTCCCCCGCTCTGAGTTCAAACCATGAACAACAGCGAGCTCACTAAATTTGGCTTGAGGATACCCTCCAAAAAACCGAAGGAGTTCCAAACAGTAGTAACCGTCCACGTACTGCTTAATAAATTGACACAGTTCTTCTGCGATAGTAATTTCAGCCGTAGCCATGCTTCTTCCTCCTACACCCTGTGCTTTGAGGTTGTTTAGTTATTTTCAAGAGTTACAAAGATAGTCTTCCTGGCCCTGTTTTTAAGCTTTGGCATAGCTTCGGCTTTCTTAAGAAGTTTGGGGCTGATTGTCTTTGTCAGCGGTTGTTCTCCTGCTGCTTCTATCTCGGGTATAGTTCTAAACTCATTTAAGAGGTCTGCCAGTGATTTAGCCCTGTTCAAGACGACTGTCATGACAGTGCCTTCCTGCCAAGCCCCAACCATTTGCAGCACGCGGGACTGAAGTGTCTCCTCCACTCGACCAGAGAGTCTCATCAACTGGTTGGCCTCAATAGGTGGAGGTAGAACCAGCTGTATCTCTTCAACCATTGTGCTCGAGCCATCGTTTGCCTTGTTGTCATGTCCGTCATTATGTTCAAATTGTATTTTAGATTTGATACTCTCACTCGTCACTATTTGCCCACGATGAACCTGCCTAATGGCTTGAGTAAGTTCCTCACGCTTAATATCTTTAAGGAGATAACCCTTTGCCCCAGCCTCTATAGCCTGGTTCAGGTACTGATCATATAAAGTCAGCATAATAACATTACAGGAGAGGTTCTTCTGCCTTACCTGTCGAGTAAGCTCAATCCCATCCACCCCAGGCATCTTAATATCCATGAGGATAATGTCCGGAGAGAGCAACTCGGCCAGATAAAGTGCCGATTCAGCATCGCCTGCCTCACCCGCCACCGACATGTCTTCTTCAAGCTCCAGTATATGATGCAGCCCGTCACGAACAACCTGATGATCATCAACCAGCAGAATCTGTATGCCTTTATTCATCTTTACTCCCCATTGCCCATAATCTTGTACCTGGTAGGGGCGAATCATTCCTGCTCGATGATACCCTTCTAATATCAACTTTGGAATCCCCCAAAAGGATAACTCTATAAGACAAAAGGGTCAGTTTGATGAGACTGAAGTTGCAATAGGTAGAGCGCTATTTATTTGATTGGTGTGATGGATGCAGATAAAGGAAGGGATGCCGAGGTGTTAAATCAAGCCCCTTTTGTAGGCCTCTGATACTGCCTCGGAGCGATTGCGGACACCCAATTTTTCAAAGATGAGTCTTACGCTTCTCTTAACAGATGCCTGGCTCAAAAAAAGCTGACTAGCAAGCTCTCTGGTAGTTGCACCTTCAGCAATCAGGCGGAGGATAGCTAATTCGCGATCTGACAGATAAAACCGCTGTTTGCCCTCAACTGAAGTGGTAAGCTCAGCTAGATGGTCTCGACTGATAGATAGGTCAAGTGGTGAGCGGCCTTGGCAGACGGCTCGGATAGCTCTTACCAGTTCCTCACGTTTAATATCTTTGTGGAGATACCCCACCGCTCCAGCCTCAATAGCCTGAGTCAGGTATTCATCATACAAGGTCAACATAATGACGTTGCAGGAGGGTTGCTTTTGCTTTAGCTGTCTGGTAAGGTCAAGTCCGTCTACCCCGGGCATCTTGATATCCATGAGGATGACCTCCGGAGAGAGCGACTCCACCTGAGTGAGCACGTCTGTAGCATCGGCTGCCTCACCCACTACTGTAAAATCTGATTCAAGTTCCAGCATGCGCCGCAGCCCCTCACGCACAACCTGATGGTCATCAACCACAAGGATTCGTATGGCATCCATTTATCTTTCCTCCACAAGTGACTGAATGGGAAAATTCAAGGTTATGGTAGTTCCCGCATCTTCGCTTGTCTTTATCTTGATACCCCCTCCCAATGTCTCCGCCCTCTGTTTCATGCCCAGCAAGCCCATATGCCCTACAGATATGGCACTATCCAGCGTTTGAGAGAGGTCAAAACCTCTGCCATTGTCACGAACCTCGACCAAGAACTTCTCTGGCTGATACTGTAGACGGAGACTTACCTTGGTAGCATTAGCATGCTTTCGGATGTTAGTAAGAGCTTCCTGGACTGCTCGATAAACAGTTATCTCTACGTTTGATGGAAGCCTGCCCGGTTCGCCTATTTCAATAAATCTGCAATTCAGGCCATCGGCCTTCAAATCCTTAAGGCTCAGCTGCAGGGCATGGGTAAGCCCTAACTCATCCAAGACTGGTGGGCGGAGGCCGATCACTATCCGGCGCAATTCCTTGAGGCTTGTATCGATGGTGTTTTCCATCTCAGTCAGTTCATCTCGAACTTCATGGCTGTCATTTCCCGAAAGGAGTGCGTTGACGGTCTGAACACGATATGAGGCAGCAGCGAGCCATTGAGCAACGCTGTCATGGAGGTCGGCGGAAATCCTCTCTCGCTCCTCCTCCTGGGCTAAGACTGCCCGTGCCAGGAGCTGCTCCACTTGAGTTTGTTGCTTTTTAATGCTATCAAACATCCTGGCATTTTCCATTATGATGCCAGCTTGGTTTGCCATGCTCATTACCAGCTCCATGTCCTCTTGCAAGTAGACACTGCCCGATAGCTTGCTACCCATGGCTAAAATGCCAATTAGCTTACCACGGCTCTTAATGGGGCACAGGAGCCTTAAGTTGGAGTCAACTAATCCCTCCCTTTCCGTCTGCCGAAGTCCCTTAAGTTGGGGGATGCTATCAATCTGCTTTAGGTCAAGGGGGGTAGATTCTTTCTCTAGCCAGGTGACAACAGGGTTATCAAGACCAAATCTAAGGTCATTTCTTAATCTGTCTCTTGTCTGTGGATAAGTAAATTGAGTGGTGAAATCGCCACTGCTAGCATCTTCAAATAGCAATTTGACGTGTGGGGTGCTTAGAGCCTTACTTATTGTGAGCAACATTTCGTCAGCCAGTTCATTTAGGTTAATAATGCTGCCCATTTTACTACTGAAGTTGAGCAATGTCTGACGGTAGTGATAGGTTCCCCCGTAAAAGAAGCGGTCTACCCACTCTTGGATAGCATGCCTTAGCGGGCGAGCCAGAAATGCCAGCAGGAGGGTTAAAGCAGAGGCAGGCAGTAGGATAATGTGAAACGGCTGGCCCGGGAAGAACATGTGTCCCAGTAATACCGCACCTGAATAAATGCCCGTGAGGCACACCACTACAAGAAAGTATACTAGCGCCCTTCGTGCTACAACTCTGATGTCAAGAAGCTGATATCTTAGGACAGCGTAGCCAATTATTAGGGTATTAGCAATGTTACCAATATGGTCTACGGAATAGTTTGCTAAGGTAGGTACAAAGTTAGTGGCCATAAATAGTACCCAGATAGAGACAGCAGCCAGCAGGTAGCCAAGTCTGTTTCTATCCTGAGGGTTAGTCGCCCTTCTAAATCCCTGTACCAGGTAGAATATAGCCGTGCCTAAAAATACAGAATCGACGACGGTAACCATTGATTGACAAAATATGTCATGCTCAAAATATAATATACCATCAACAACATAGGAGCTTGTTAGCATACCCCCCTGGCTGACAAAGATGGTAAGTCCTATAATTCCGGCGTATCCCAGGAAGGTCATTTTCCCGGCAGATTTATTGAAGAAAGTGCGCATAAAGTGATAGTAGATGATTGTTGTTGAACCGCCCGCCACAATGAGAATCCTGTGCCACATGATTGTCTGGGTGGGAAAATAATCGGCGTGCAGGATAAAGGAGGTAAAACTCCACAGCATTGATACTGCCAGGTAAAAGATGAAGACCTTGTGCACCTTGGCTAAGGGACGACGTGTAGCAACAAGCCCAATTAGTACCATATAGGCGATGACGCTGATAAATGGTACTAGAGCGTAGATATTCACTTCAGACCCCGCTCCTTCTTAAAGCTCATTTAATATTAAACCCTTTAATATACTGCAGGCAATGATATTATCCACCGTCATATCATACCTGTCAAGGTTGTCAAGGTATAGAACGATTGC
>CAYNFT010000100.1:0-6859 GCA_964396535.1 uncultured Dehalococcoidales bacterium
GCTTACTTTTTCAGCATTTGTTTTTATAGCACCTATATCAGTGCCGGCTGTTGGCTCAGTTACGGCGAAGGCAGCCAGTTTCTTCCCCGAAGCAACATCTGGCAGGTATTTCTGCTTCTGCTCTTCAGTCCCGTACTTCAATAGAGCGAAAGTGCCCAGAGAGGTAGCCGCATAACAAAGAGCCACACCACTACAGGCTCTACTTAACTCTTCTATAACTAAACAAAGGTCAAGGCAGCCTCCTCCCAGACCCTCATACTCTTCAGGGATAAAGACGCGGAACATATCGCTATTGGCCAGGTCTTTCATTATATCCCAGGGAAACTCTTCCTTCTCGTCAAGCTCGGCTCGCACCGGCAGTATTCTCTCTTCAGCAATCCTACGGGCCAGGCTCTTCATTGTCTTCTGTTCTTCAGTGAATAAATACTCCAAAGTAACTCCTTCCGATTAATCAATTGCTTATCAACGGCTGGAGGAGATATAGAACTGCCGGGCAAAACTTAGCCGTTGACTTTCTTCGTGGCTACCCGGAGAACAATTTAGAGATTGCTAGCTTCCAATTCAAGTTAGCTTATTATAAGCGGTGTTGTATACTTACTGTCAAGCTAATAACTGATATTCACAGTGATTAAAGGCATAAATCACGAGAAGCAGGACATTAGAAGCTGGATGAGTTTATAATAGAGCCGTCAAGAAAGCGGGATGTAAACCTCTGAGGTGTCCAATAGTTTTTAGAGCTAAACTACTCCCCTTTGCTAAAGGCGTACAGAGAGGAGAGAAATTATAGCGTGATTGAATCGAACGGTGAGCAGGTAATCAGAAGCAATTGCCGGGGTTGTCATGGCGGTTGCGGAGTGTTAGTCCATGTTAAAGATGGTCGTATTACCAAGCTTGAGGGAGACCCGGAATGTCCCACTAACCGTGGCACGATGTGCAGCAAAGGTCTAGCCTATCTGCAACTTCTGTATCACCCTGACCGGATTACCTACCCACTCAAGCGTGCTGGTAAAAAGGGCGAAGGTAAGTGGCAACGTATATCCTGGGATGAGGCTCTGGATACAATTGTCAATAAATATAAAGAGATTATACCGAATTATGGTGCCGAATCCATAGTAATAGGGCAGGGTACCAGCCGGGGCTATGCGGGATTTCTATATCGTTTTGCCAACCTTCTGGGAACGCCAAACGTTATTACTGCCGGCCATATGTGCTATATCTCAAGACTGGGAGCTACTTTAATAACCTGTGGTTTCATGCCCATATGCGATTACAATGGTCATCCCAATTGTGTCATGGTATGGGGTAGCAACGTAGTCTGGACTCACACCGATGAATACAAGGCAGAAAACGTGTCCAGAGTGCTGGCTGAGGGGGCAAAACTTATTGTCATTGACCCCAGGCTAACCTACCTGGTAGGACGAGCTGACATCTGGTTGCAGCTCAGACCGGGTACCGACGCAGCACTCGCCCTGGGTATGGCGAATGTAATAATTAGCGAAGGCCTTTACGATAAGGAATTCGTAGAGAAATATACCTACGGATGGGACAGGTTCGTTGAGCGGGTAAAGGAGTATCCGCTGGATAAGGTAGAGCGGATTACCTGGGTTCCGGCAGAAAAAATAAGGGGTGCGGCACGGCTCTATGCCGAAACCAAGCCTGCCTGCATTCAGTGGGGAGTGGCTATTGAGCAGACAATAAACTGCACCGACAGCAATCGTATCCTCACCGACCTTATGGCGATAACCGGTAATCTGGATATCCCCGGAGGCAATGTCTTTTTTTCACCACCGCCAGTACGGACGATAAGTGAGTTTGGAATGCATCGAGAATTGCCTGCGGAGCAGCGAGAGAAGCAACTCGGCGGTAGCACCTACAAGTTGGCGCAGAGAGTTGCCCTGGTAACACCAAAGATGGTCTGGGATGCCATTCTGACCGGTAAGCCCTATCCCGTAAAAGCTGTACAACTGCACGGCACTAACCCGGTGATAACCCGGGCTAATGCAAGGGAGGTCTACAAAGCTCTCAAGCAGGTTGACTTCTTGGTCGTGTCTGATTTCTTCCTGACTCCAACTGCTGAGCTAGCTGATATTGTATTGCCGGCGGCTACCTGGCTTGAACTGAACTACATCGGTGGCTATTACATGCGAAATGGCTACATATTCCCCAGAAAAAAGATTGTGCAGATTGGCGAGTGCTGGCCTGAGCATAAGATGTTTAGCGAACTCGGCAAGAGGCTGGGGCAGGAGCAGTATTGGTTTGACACCGTAGAAGATGGTTTTGATTACATCCTGGAGCCAGCCGGCCTTACCTGGGAGCAGTTTAAGGGCATGCCCTTTATCAGGGGTGAGATGGAATACCGGAAATATGAAAAGAAAGGCTTCTCTACTCCCACGAAGAGGGTAGAGCTTTACTCAACCATCTTTGAAGAGTGGGGCTATGACCCACTACCCCGATACCGCGAAATCCCGGAAAGTCCGGTAAGCAAACCCGAAGTAGCTCGAGAGTACCCCTATATACTGACTGCCGGAGCCAGGACACCGGTATTTTTCCACTCTGAGCATCGCATGATTCCCTGGCTACGCGAAATACATCCAGACCCTGTTGTTGAAATTCATCCCCAGACAGCCGAAAAGCACGGCATAAAAGAGGGTGATTGGGTATTTATCGAAAGTCCCAGGGGAAGGATTAAGCAGAGGGCTAAGCTTACTACCGGCATTGACCCATGGGTAGTTGCCGCTGAGCATGGCTGGTGGTTCCCTGAGGTGAAAACACCGGACCACGGCTGGGATAAATCCAACATAAATATCCTTACCGATAATGACCCCGAAGGCTATGACGTGGCTATGGGCTCAACTAACCTGCGAGTCTTGCTCTGCAAGATATACCCTGCTGAGGAGCAACAGCCATGACCAGGGAACTTACCCTTATTGTCAATACCAAGGATTGTTTCGGTTGTAATGCCTGTGAAGTTGCCTGTAAACAGGAGCATAATCTACCTGTTGGCCCAAGATTAATCAGGGTTTATCCCGATGGTCCTAGCCAGATTGAAGGTAAACCTCAGTTAAGATACGTAGTTGCTTACTGTATGCACTGTAGCCAGCCACCGTGCAAGGATGCCTGCCCGGTAGATGCTATAAACAAACGAGAGGACGGTATCGTGCTGATTAATGAGGAGCTGTGCATCGGATGTAAGGAGTGTATTGATGCCTGTCCCCTCAGTGTGATGCAATTTGATGAAGAGAAAGAAGTTGCTCAAAAATGCGACCTGTGCGTTGACCGTATTGACCAGGGACTTGACCCTGCTTGTGTCGATGCCTGTCCCGGCTACTGTATCTACTTTGGCGATGTGAGCGAGGTTAGTAAGAGGGTGGAAGAGCATAGGCTTCTAACCCAGTATAAGAACTTTTCAGGCTAAGTCGGATTTTTCACCTGATATCTTGGCTACTGGGATTCGAGTTTAGCCAGCATCGGCAGTATTCTCTCTTCAGCGATTCTTCGAGCCAGGCTCTTGATTGCCTTTTGTTCTTCAGGCTTATATTGCTAGCATCCTTTATTTCAGCAGACCCTGTTTAGCAAGGAAATTAATGACTTCTGGGCTGTTTCTCGGGTCTTCTTCAGAATTTGAAACCTGCCACGGATAGTCGGAAAGAATTAAGATTCTATTATTCCCTTCATTGAGCTTGAACAGAGCGTCTAGAATCGCCACTCCGTCATAGCTGGCCGAAGACACCGAGGAATAGAATTTTCCTCGGTAAATCTCTTTTCCTTCAATCTTGAGTACGAAGTCCCTGCCGAAAAGGGTGTCCTTTAGTTTCGGAATCGCCTCGTAAGTCATATATGAGTTCCACTTCTCTATCCCTGCTTCATTAAGCTCGATGGCATGAGTAGCTTCTTTAGCTTCGGTGAGATGGACATTCCGGTAATATGCCTTGATGTGTTGCTCAGACAGCACAAGCTCCCCACTGTCAATCAGGTAGATACCGAAGCCTGGTTCCTCAGCCGATGTAGATACTTTGGATGGTGATATTTCCTCTCCGATGTGGCATGATAATACACTGCCAGCAAGTAGTAATGCTAGTGATACTAATAGGGCGAATGCTTTAATTTATCGAATTCTCCCGAGCCACAGCTTCTAGCTTAGCTACTACATCATTTATAGTATCTTCAGATGTGGAAGCGCCTGCGGTGATACCTACCTGAAAGTGGCCTTGAAGCCAGGAAACCTGGATTTCCTCTGCAGTTTCAACCAGATATGTTTTGCTAGCTGTAGAACATAACTCGGCGAGGTGATTGGTATTAGCGCTGGTATGACTGCCAATAACGAGCATCAGGTCTACTCTATTAGCTAGTTCAAAGGCTGCTTGCTGGCGTTCCCTGATATCGTGGCATATTGTATCAATTATGCGAAGTTCAGCATCTTTATTCAGGGCAGAGTCAACAAGGTTTTTGACAAACTCGGTAAAATGAGCGGGTATCTGTGTTGTCTGGGATAGCACACCCAAACGACGAGGTACATGCTCTAGCGTACTGATAAAGTTTTCATCCAGCGTTGCTACTCCCTTATCGTTAGCCCAGCCAAGAATGCCCTTTACTTCAGGATGATTAACATCTCCATATACAATGACAAAAAAACCAGACTTGGCTAACCTGCGAGCGGCAATCTGGGCCCGGTGTACAAAGGGGCAGGTAGTATTAATTATGTCGCTGTACCTGGCTCGAAGCTCATCTTCTAGCTGCGGACTCACTCCATGGGCACCAATAACCACTGTTTTACCCTGTATATCATCCAGACTATTGGCTACCCTTACCCCGATATCAGCTAGCCTTTGTAGCACCTGATGGTTATGCACAATAGCCCCTAATGTTTCTACTTGGCCGCGTTCACGGGCAAGCTTCTCCAGGATATCTATGGCTCGCTTAACCCCAAAGCAAAACCCTGTTCCTGCCGCTTTTTCAACCTTCAGTTTCATCCGGCTCCCTTTTCTTGACATAATATCCTCGATATTCTACAGGAAGAAGCTCGGCTATATGTTCCATTATAGTGTTTGTAAACTCAGTAAGCTCTGTCTTGGATACTCTACCATTAACCGCTGGCAGGTGGAATGGCTGACCAAAATCGATTTTTATCAGAGGACGACGCAGTATCCACGATAAGCCCTTAATTTTTTCTGTGCCAGTAATGGCTACGGGAACGATAGGAACTCCGCTGTGCAAGGCTATCAACGCCGAGCCGGGGAAAGCAGGCTGCAATTGAGCATTCTTGCTCCTTGTTGCCTCAGGAAACATGACTAAGGCCAGACCCTCGGCTAACACTCTTTCTGCTTGACGCAGTGACTTCCTATCAAGTTGTCCCCGGTGTACCGGAAAGGCACCAAAGCTACTTATGAAGTAGTTTGAGAATCTGGAGCGAAATAGCTCCTCCTTAGCCATGAATATCGCTTTTCGACGAAGGCTAACACTAACCAGGGGGGGGTCAACTAGATGTAGATGATTAGCTACTATCAGCAGAGCTCCCTGGCTGGGGACATTCTCCCTGCCCCTGACCTGCCAGCAAGTAAACAGGCGCAGTATTGTCTGTACGATTGCTCGGGCAATATAGTAAAACCAGCGTATCATTCTGCTTCAAACAAAAACAATGTCGATAATTGCCAATTATAGCTTATAACTATGATAAAGACAAACAGATGTGGTATGATTGCTCGTCAGTCTTCAGTATAGAGCCTTGATAAAACTTATCTTTTAATCCATAATGTATAAAACTAGTACCAGGAATATTAAAATCGGAGAGAGGCCATGATTGCTACGGTTACACTTAATCCCACCCTCGATGAATACATTATTGTGAATGGATTGATAGTGGAGGAGACCAATCGGTGGGTCAGGCGTCGTCGCTATGCTGGAGGTAAAGGCATTGATGTGTCACGGGCTATCCACGAGATGGATGGCCTAACCATAGCCTATGGATTCATAGGCGGTACTAATGGCAGAGCTGTGGAAATATTGCTTGATGAAGACGAGGTACTATTTAGTTTCACCCCTGTTAAGCAAGAAACACGCACCAATTTCGTTATCGTTGATGCTAAAACAAACCAGCAGACGATAATTGGCGCTCCTGGTCCTAAAATTTCTAAGAAGGAGCTTGAAAGATTTATTAGGAAAATGAGGAAAATTCGTCCAAGGCCGGATTTAGTAGTGACTAGCGGCAGCGTGCCACCCGGTGTGCCGGCGAGCATCTATTATGATATAGTCACGGACGCTAGAAGCTTTGGTGTAAGGACTATCCTCGACGCTGCCGGTCGATGGCTGGAAGAGGGAATAAAGGCTAAGCCCTACCTTATCAAGCCTAATGTCCACGAGACTGAGACGTTGCTGGGAAGGGAACTCCCGACTGAAGAGGCAATCATTGAGGCAGCCTTCGACCTTTTGGACATGGGTGTTGAGATAGTTGTCATCTCCAGAGGAAAAGACGGCATTATTGCTGCTACTAAAAACAATCTTTATAAGGCTATTTCTCCCAAAGTAAAAGTGCGAAGTGCTGTAGGAGCTGGTGACTGCACAGTAGCCGGGCTAGCCTTGAGGCTAGCTCGTAAAGAGCCATTGATAGAAGCCTGCCGGTTGGGAGTGGCTATGGGGGCTGCTGCAGTGTTAACACCGGGTACCGAGTTGTGCCGCAGGGCTGATGTAGAAAGACTGCTACCAAAAGTGAAAGTTTGGGAGATGCCATTTAAGCGGCAGGCTAAGACTTCCTCCACTGCCAGTAGCTAAGGAGTGCCAATTAACCAATCTGCTATAGGATTAGGTTCAATAGTCCTCCTACCAGCAAGGCAGAGGTAATCATTATTCCCGCCGATTTGAGCAT
>CAYNFT010000101.1:0-6839 GCA_964396535.1 uncultured Dehalococcoidales bacterium
CTATCCCCCTGACCCCCTTCCCTTAATAAGGGAAGGGGGAAGCTTCTTAAAGGGGCTTCGCCCCTTTTAATCCCCTTACTAAACACTATTTATTTAAGGGAAGGAGGAATGATGGTTTCCGAAGTGGCTTGATGCCCCTTCGGGCTTCCCCATATTGTAAAGCAGTGACAAGGGGTATGTGAGAATAGCTTCGCCCCACTCTAAAGCCTCTTCCCTCTCTCCTTGAGAAGGATTCAATGCTAAAGGAGAGTTAAAGAGAGGCGGAGCCTCTCTTACAATATTCTTCCCCCTCTCCTTCAAAGGAGAGGGGGATAAAGGGGGTGAGGTTGATAACAAATCTCGAGGATGTGGACTCTGCCAGCGGCACCTTTAGTAGTTAATTGACCTGGAGTCTCTTATTATGACTGTTCTGTCCTATTCTGTAACCCCAATGTCTCAGGCATTCCTAAAAGCAATGGGAACCTGATAGGGAAACACAAAATGTAGGGCTGGCAAATAAGTTTAGCCTTGAACTTGACCTTTAGCCGTGGTTACTAATTGAGCAAAGGCCTCAGGTTCTCTGACCGCCATATCAGCTAGCATCTTCCGGTTGATTTCAACTCCCGACTTTTTTAAGCCGTCCACAAACTGGCCGTAGGTGAGCCCATTAGCTCGGCTAGCAGCATTAACTCGTGAAATCCACAAACGCCTCATATCACCCTTACGCTCGCGACGGTGAGCATAGGCATAGCTCAATGACTTAAGCATAGCCTCATGGGCTCGACGATAAAGGCTGTGCCTGGTTGCCCTCTGCCCCTTGGTCAAGGCTAACACCTTCTTATGTCGGCGATGAGCGGTTACACCTCTTTTTACTCGTGGCAAGATACTTCTCCCTTTACTTTACCCCGTAGGGTAAAAGCCTTCTTATTCGTGCTTTATCACTAGGGCTTATTGGAAGTTTCTCATCATAAAGGCGCTTAGCCCGCTTTGCTTTTCGGAGACGCAAATGGCTCTTCCCCACCTTAGTGCGCATAATTTTACCGCTGCCAGTAATGTGGAAGCGGCTTTGTGCCCCTTTGTGAGTTTTGATTTTCGGCATCTAAGACTACTTTACCTCTTCCTTTATTTTTTCACCTTTAGTCTTTTGAGCAGCTACCGGTGCCATAACCACATTCATTCTTCTCCCGTCCATCACTGGTTGCCCCTCAACAGAAGCTACTTCTTTTAGTGAGTCTACCATCCTCTGCAGCAGCCTCCGACCAATCTCAGGGTGCGTATTTTCACGCCCTCTGAATAGTATTGTTATCTTAACTTTATCTCCGCCATCCAGCAACTTCCTGGTTACTCTAACCTTTGCCTCAAAATCATGGTCACCAATCTTGGGTCGTAGCCGAACTTCTCTTAAAAGTACGACCTTCTGACCCTTTTTAGCCTCACGCTCCTTCTTCGCCTGCTCGTACTTATACTTCCCATAATCAAGCAGGCGACATACTGGCGGCACTGCAGTGGCCGCTACTTCAACCAGGTCAAGGTTGCGATTCCCGGCTAACTCTCGTGCTTGGTCTAAGGGCATAACCCCAAGCTGCTCCCCCTTCTCCCCAACAAGGCGAACCTCGGAAGCCCTTATCTCCCTATTAACGCGCAGCTTCTTAGCTATGTTCTAATTTACCTCCTCTAATCACAGGTATGTTTCGCGCAGAAACTATAGCACATCTCCGTGCACTAATCAAATTGTAATCCTATTATCGCCTGACCAACCATTTTATTTCAAGTCTAAGGCTCTATTTTCTACGATTGTCCTGACAGTTTCAATGAAGCTATCAACAGATTGAGACGGCAGCTGCTCACCGCTACGCAAGCGTAGAGACACAGTTGAATCAGCTACCTCTTTGTCGCCGACAACCAGCATATAGGGTATCTTGTCAAGCTGTGCCTGTCGAATTTTAAGGTTTATCCTTTCCGACCGGGCATCCACCTTTACCCGTATGCTCTCATTTTTAAGCTGAGCCTCCAGTTTACGAGCATAGTCCAGGTGACGGTCTGCTACCGGAATTATCATCACCTGCACCGGGGCTAGCCATACCGGGAAAGCGCCGGCATAATGTTCGATAAGAAAAGCCATGGTTCTTTCTATCGCACCAACTGAAGAGCGATGAATAACAATCGGTTCCTTTTCTTTCTGATCTTTATCTATATAGGTCAGCTTAAAGCGTTTCGGCATAACAAAATCATATTGGACGGTAAAAGCAGTGTCTTCTTTACCAGCAAAATTTTTCATCTGAATATCAATTTTGGGACCGTAAAAAGCTGCTTCTTTCTCAGCTTCAACGTAATTGGCTTTCCTTTGTATTAGAACTTGTCGCAAAACATCTTCCGCAAAGTCCCAGGCTTCATCATCTTCGTAGTATTTTGTGTTATCATTTCGGTCTCCTAAGGATAATCGATATCGATAATTCGCACCGGTATCTAATCCTAAGGTTGCCGCTACATATTCTATGAGGTCCAGAACATCGTTTATTTCATTCATAGCCTGGTCCGGTTGACAGATAATATGGGAATCAGCCAGGCAAAAACTCCGGACTCTGATAAGTCCGGTCAGTTCCCCTGATTTTTCATATCGGAATTGTTTTGCTAATTCCGCAATTCTAAAGGGAAGCTCTCTATAAGACCTCGGCTTGCTTGCGTACAGTTCAAAATGGTGCGGGCAGGTCATAGGTCTTAACATCAACTCTTCTTCTTCCACCTTCATTACCGGATACATTGAGTTTTTATAATATGGATAATGGCCTGAAGTTTTATACAATTCTATGTTAGCCAGGTCGGGAGTATAAACGTGCTTATAACCTCTTTTTATTTCCTCATCAACCACAAAACGTTCCAGCTCTCTTCTTATTATTGAGCCTTTTTCTGTGAACAAAGGCAGCCCCTTTCCCACCAAGTCCGAGAAGACAAAAAGGTCGAGGTCCTTACCTATTTTCCTGTGGTCTCTTTTCTTGATTTCTTCCTGTGTTGCTAAATATTCATCCAATTCTTTCTTTGACAGGAACAACAAACCATAGATTCTCTGGAGCATCGGATTTTTTTCTGACCCTCTCCAGTAGGCTCCGGCAATACTAACCAGCTTGAAAGCCTTTATCTCCCCGGTAAAACTCACGTGAGGTCCACGGCACAAATCAACAAAAGAACCCTGCCGGTACACACCAACCTTCTCATCCGTAAGCTCGTCAATTAACTCCAGCTTGTATGGCTGAGCAGCGAATAACTGCCTAGCCTCCTCCTTGGTCACCTCATCTCTGACAAAGGCATCATTTGAGGCGATTATCTCCTTCATCTTAGCCTCGATAAGCGGTAAATCATCCGGAGTTAGCGGGCGAGGCAAATCAAAGTCATAATAAAAGCCATTTTCTATCGCCGGTCCAATACCAAACTTGGCATCAGGAAAGATAGACTGAACTGCCTCAGCCATAACATGAGCGGCTGAATGCCGCATTATTTCCAGCTTTTCCTCGTCAGCTGTTTTTCCACCTTCATTAACAACCATTGCTGAAACCCTTTAACCCGACTAAATAAAAACCTCCCACCCGGTTTAAGGACGAGAGGTTAATGCCACCACGTTTACTCCGGACTGATTAAATCTATACCTTCGCCTATCAACAATCCTTCAAACGAGTACAATCTAAACCTCAAACCTTATTAATTATACCAGCCACAAGCTATGAGTGCAATCATATCACAACACCCTTGTTGACAAAGCAGGTCTCTTATGTTAGAGTTGGCGCATAAAGGTTGGGTATATAGAACATGTCTAATTACATTACCTTCCAAGAATTACATCATACCTGCTTTGCGTTTCCGGTGCGTTCGAGGCGCACTTGGGAGGTTTCGGCATAAAGATGTAGTCAACCAAGGTAACAAAGCTAAATACACAAAAAGGTTTAAAGAACCCTCCTGAGCAGAGGGTTCTGCCATTTAGGGAGTTAAAATGGCAGCGCCGAAAGACACCGTACTGAAAATTTCGTACCCTGAGGAGTGCTTAAGTACCATAATGGTATATAATTATTACGAGGCAGGATTTGGTAATAATGAAACAAGGGAAGGTAACAGGACAGTAGCAGATGAGAAAAGTTACGTTGGGACTTGGCAGTAATAGCTATGACATCCTCATAGGCTCGGGACTGCTTATGCAGACTGGTGCCAGGCTAAAAGAAATTGGCTTCAGTGATAAACTGGTAATCGTTACCGACCCCACAGTGAAAAAACTTTACGGCGACACCCTGAAGCAAAATCTTGTCGATAGCGGCTTTGAGGTACTCCTCCTTGAAGTTCCTGAGGGAGAAGAGCAGAAATCACTGGAGACTGCCGGCAGACTTTACCACGAATTAACCAGCTTCTACGCTGAGAGGACAACGCCTATCCTGGCATTGGGTGGTGGGGTTATCGGCGACCTGACTGGATTTGTTGCCGCTACCTATATGCGGGGGGTCCCGCTGATACAGCTACCAACGACCCTGCTGGCACAGGGCGATAGCAGCATCGGCGGTAAGGTAGCAGTAAACCACGGCCAGCTTAAGAATAAAATAGGGGCATTCTATCATCCAAGGCTAACCATCTCCGACATAGCTACCCTGAAATCCCTTTCCCCCAGAGAGCTCAGCGATGGACTGGCTGAGATAATAAAGCACGGAGCAATCCTGGACGAAGAGTTTTTCAGTTATCTTGAAGAAAACCTCGATAAAATAAAATCGCTCGACGACCAGGTGCTGGAGAGAGTCGTCTCCCGCTCGGCTGAAATTAAAGCCGGAGTTGTGGAGAAAGATGAACTGGATTTAGGGCTGAGAAACATCCTGAACTATGGCCACACGATTGGGCACGCCATTGAATCGGCCTCAGAACTTAAAGTCTGGCACGGCGAAGCTGTAGCCATCGGAATGCTGGCCGAGGCAAGAATCTCAAACAAACTGGGCATACTGGATAAAAATGAAGTGAACAGACTGAAGGAGATTATAGCCAGAGCTGGTCTGCCGACAGAACTGCCGCCTCTTGAACTTGAAAAAATGGTCCAGGCTATGAAACACGACAAGAAGATATTGCAGGGCAAAATAAGGTTTGCCCTGCCCAGAACAATAGGAGAGGTGTTCATCACCGACGAAGTAAGCACTTCTCTGATAGAACAGGTTTTGGTTAAGTGGAATGAATAAACCTAGAATTTGCGCCGTCATAGTAAATAATGACCTTAAAGCAGTCAAAGAAGTCGAGCTATTGGTCGACCTCTTTGAGGTCCGCATCGACCTCATTGGTGATGGCTGGCAGGAACTGGTTGAACAACTCAAGAAACCCTGGATTGCCACCAACAGGACTATCGATGAGGGAGGTAACTGGGGAGGAAATGAGGCGAGGCGGATAGAGGGGCTTCTCCAGGCGATTGAACTGGGAGCGGATATGGTCGATGTTGAATTCAGAACAAAGAATATAGAGAACATCGTTCCGCTGGTCAAGAAGAGAGTAAAATGTATTCTCTCATTCCACGACCTGGAGAAAACGCCTTCCCTCGATGAAATTAAAGAAATAGTTCAAAAACAATCAAAAGCCGGGGCTGATATATGCAAGGTAGTAACGACAGCAAAGGAATTTGAAGACAATTTAACTGTCCTGCAGCTTATCTCGGAGTTCCCCGAGAACAGAATGGTTTCCTTTGCTATGGGGCAAATGGGACAAATCAGCCGTATCTTAAGCCCGCTGGTTGGTGCTGACTTCACCTATGCATCGATAGAGAAGGGTAAAGAATCAGCCCCGGGACAGATAACGGTAAACGAAATGATAAAAATATATAGGATGGTGAGAGAATGAGAGACAATATATCAGGTAAAACTAAAATTTGTGCACTTATCGGCGACCCGGTAGAGCACACCATGTCGCCGGCGATACACAACGCTGCTTTCAGCGAGATGGGATTAGATTACGTATACGTTGCTTTCGGAGTAAAAGCGGAAGAACTGGGCAAGGCTATTGACGGTATGAGGGCATTAAATATAAGAGGACTGAGTGTTACCATGCCGCACAAGGTCGCTGTCCCCAGGTTACTGGATAGGCTTGACCCCCTGGCTGAGAAGATTGAAGCTGTTAACACCATAGTGAATGATGACGGAATTCTAACCGGCTATAATACGGACGCTACCGGATTTCTCCAGGCTCTACTGGAAAGAGGGGTTGAGCCAAAAGGGAAAAATATAGCCATTCTTGGAGCTGGCGGCGCCTCAAGAGCGGTCTCCTTTATTCTGGCGGATAGAGGTGCCAATCTAGTCATCCTTAACCGGCTGCTGGAACTGGACTGGGCAATAGAGTTAGCCCGCAGGATTTCACAGACCTTCAGCAGAGATGTTGAAGCGCTGGAGTTGAATAGAGACAATTTGATAAAAGCCCTGGCAAAAGCCGATATTCTGGTTAATGCTACCAGTGTAGGCATGAGTCCCGACATCAATGAAACTCCTGTTCCATCCGACCTTCTTAAGCCGGGACTGATTGTTTACGATATTATCTATAATCCAATTAAAACAAAATTACTGAAAGATGCTGAAGCGGTTGGTGCTGAAACTATAAGCGGGGTTGATATGCTGGTATGGCAGGGAGTCTTGGCTTTTGAAAAGTGGACTGGTCACAAGCCTCCGGTCGAGTTGATGATGAAAGAAGCAATAAAGCTACTGGAAGGACACGAACGATAATTCAACGGGGAAGCCCGAAGGGGCTAATGCCCCTTCGTAGGAGGTTGTTTATTAGGAGGATTAAAAGGGGCGAAGCCACTCTTAAATAGGGCGTTAGAGAGGGACTCCGTCCCTCTCACACAAAATTCCCCTTCCCCTTGG
>CAYNFT010000102.1:0-6645 GCA_964396535.1 uncultured Dehalococcoidales bacterium
GAAGTTGAGACTGAACCAGCACCAGTACCGGAAGTTGAGACTGAACCAGCACCAGCCGTAATAGAGATAACGGTTGAAGAATTGCTTTCAGCTTACTCAGTGGATGGAGAGGCTACAGATGCAAGATTTTTCAATCAGGTTCTCAGGATAACGGGAGTAGTGGACAGAATAGAAGTTAAGGTTGCTCTTGACATTTACTATATTACTCTAAGTAGTGCTGAAGCAAATGTTTTACAGAACGTCCGCTGCACCTTTGACAGGACGCATGGACCTGAGCTGGAGCAGCTGATAGCAGGACAGACGTTGACGGTGCAGGGCAGGTATGATGGCTCCATGATAGACATGCGTATGAGAAATTGCTTCTTGGTGAGCTAAAGATTTCTCCAATTGTAATTCTATTTTCCTTCCTTCGTTAGAATTCATTACCGAATATCATTTTTAAGGTAGGCAAGGTGGGCCGAACATCCCACTATTGAAACAGAACGCCTGACACTTAGGCTGTTCACTTTGGACGATGCTCCGGAAGTACAACGGCTTGCTAGCGACAAGGATATTGCTTCGACGACCAGCGATGGCGAAATACCTGAACCTGGTAAGGAAGAGCAGTGGATTAAGATACGTCAGGGGAGGTTTGACAGAGGAGAATCGGTTGACTTTGCCATCGTTCATCGTAAGCGGGGGATTCTTATCGGCGCAATAGGGCTGGGTGCAGAGTACAAGCAAGACGAGAGTATGCAGCTCTAGGATACTGGATAGGGAAACCTTATTGGAACAGCGGCTACTGTACAGAGGCTGCTCAGGCTGTTTTGAGATATGGTTTTGAAGTTTTGGGGTTGCATCGTATTTACTCTCGACACTTTGCTCGTAATCCTGCCTCTGGACGCGTGCTACAAAAGATTGGTATGAGATATGAAGGAACCTTAAGAGAGGCTTTTAAGAAATGGGGTAGGTTTGAGGATTTAGAATGCTACGGAATATTGAGAAGCGAATATGCTGGCTCAAATGACTAAAAGAATATGGCTTCTAGCCATTACATTAAGTTTATTTATCGAAGGGATTAAAAGGGGCACTTACATGGGGCCCCCATAAAAAACTCAGTTTTTTGGGGTAAAAATCCCCTTTAGTAAATTATCTCGTTCCCCTTTAAATAAAAGCCCAAAAAGGTGAAATTTATACCAACAGAGGAATTAGGTAGGGGTGTATAAGAGGGAAAAGCCTCTCTTCAAAAACCTCTCCCCCCCTCCCCTTAACAAGGGGAAGAAGGGAGCAAAATAAAAAAAGGGGAGCTTCTTGTTAAGTCCCCCTTTTTATTGTCTACAGCGATTGCATGATGGTTTAGTTAGCAGATTTGAGTATTCTTGATTCTTGCCCTTCTTTGCAGACGGCAATCTGTTGCCGGATACGTGAGGCATTGGAGATGTGAAGTTGTGGGACCGGGCTGCTGGCAGTATTTATTCTATTCTCCAACCGTAGTTTGAATTGCTTTACATTACCCGGGATAGGAAACAACCCTGGTGTAACATTATCACTATCACACCTCATGTGGCGGCTGCGTATTGCTGGCAAGATGTGGAACCAAGGAAGCAAGCGGTCTACAGCCTCTGGTCTATTCTCCCACCAAGTGATAATTTCCTCAGCTTCCTCTGGAGTAATAATTCCCTCTTCTGCAGCTTTTTCCACGTATTTGACAAAAGCTTCATTTCTTAGTTCTTGTTGTGCCTCTTTGAAAATATCAATCAACTCTTCTGGAGTCATTCCTAAAAGCTCAGCGACTTTGGCTAGAAGAGCATTGTTCCCGAAACATGATGCCAGTTCAAGTTCTAGCTCTGTAGGTTCTTCTTGTGCTGGCTCTTCTTGAGTCGGCTCCTCCTGAGCCATCACCGTTACTGCGCTACCCACTATCAGCAGGACCACCGCCACCAGTACTGAAACAAGAATCCTTAATCTTTTAGACATCACCCTTCACCTCCTGTATATATAACGAAGAAGTTCTTAATTGGTTATTATTAACTTGCGGTCATTTCGAAAAATTACCTTGTGGTGAGACGAGTCATCCTCTTCTGATTTACAGAAATGAGGTTAAGCATCACTTTATATTAACGTAAAATACCTTGTGCTCAAGGCTTTCTCTTGCCCAGTACCACTTATAGTCAAGGGTTATTTTAGTTTGCCCTGCCTTTAATGCCTTGAATTGAAAATACTGAGTCCCGCCATCGCCAGCCAGACCGGGTGCCTTTTCATCTTGTTCGTATCTATCATCTACCATGTTGAGCACACTTTCATCATAGTTTTCTTCCCAGTCGTAGCCAGTATCAGGGTCAGAGTCCAGGGCGATAATAAACTCCTGATTAATGCCAATGTTTATCGTCTTCCCCGGTTTAATGTGGGTCTTTGCCCTGCCACTGCTGCTAGCTAATAGTCCGACTGCCGGTATTGATGCCATGACAAATAACCAGTTCTTTTTCATCCTTACCTCCTGAGCTTGAGTTACTTCCCCCTTTTATAACGAAAAAGTCGCCACTTGGTTAGTAGCGACTCAAGTTATTTTTAAAAATTGATAAGTTAGTCTCTATTCAGCCCTGAGGGCTTCTATCGGATTCAAACGAGACGCATTCCAGGCGGGATAGAAGCCGAAGAAGAGACCGATGCCAACCGATACCGAAACGGCAAGGATAACTATATCAGCAGAAACCACGGTGGTCATCCACATTCGATTAACAAATACCGAAATTACCCAGCCAAGAACAACCCCGATAATACCGCCGACGAGTGTTAGCAGTGCTGCTTCAATAAGGAATTGACTCCATATATCTCTTTCCTTTGCTCCCAGCGCTTTGCGTATGCCTATCTCCCGGGTTCTCTCCAGCACCGAAACGAGCATAATATTCATCACGCCAATACCCCCGACCAGCAGAGAAATGGCAGCAATGGCACCCAGGAGATAAGTCAGTGTATCAATCGTTTCCGTAAGCGTACTGGCTAATTCCTCCACGGAAGTAACACTAAAGTCATCGTCTACACCTGGGCCCAGCTTGTGGCGGGTGCGGAGCAGGGAGGTGATTTCATCAACAACGTAGTCCGCTTGCTCCTCATCGCTGACGGTTAGCGCTATTGATGATACCACCCGTTCGCCGCTGGTGGTACGGTTCTGGGCGACCATTTGCTGCAGGGCTGTCAGAGGAATGAGAATAACATCGTCGGATGAGCCCATCATGGACATTCCCTTGCTCTCCAGAACGCCGACGACACGGACAACATTACTGCCCATGCGGATTTGCTGTCCAATAGGGTCGGTATCACCAAACAGGGTGTCTTTCACATTCGAACCGATTATGACTACCTTGCTGGCACGTTGATAGTCATAATCAGTAAAGAAAGCACCACTGGCTATCTCAAGATTATTTACCTCAAAATATTCTGTAGTTACCCCGGTAATCCGCGAATTCATATTCTCCCCACCGACGGCTACCTGAAGGTTGGTAGAATAATAAGGAGCTGTTGCTGTTACATAGGGAACCTGCTCCGATATTGCTACCGCATCTTCCTGAGTAAGAGTTCGAGCACCGCCAATGACGCCCCTTATACCGCCAGAAGAGATAAATGATGCGCCGGGACTGACGGTAATAAGGTCTGACCCGAGACCCTCGATACGGGAGATAATTTCTGACTCGGCACCCTTTCCGAGTGACATCAGGGCAATCACGGCAGCCACACCGATTACGATTCCCAGAATAGTCAGGAAGCTGCGAAGCTTGTGAGTGGCTACACCGACCCAGGCGGTGGATAAAGGCTCAAACCACTTCTTCATGTATTCTCCTCCGCTTCTATCTGCCCGTCCATAAGA
Source organism: uncultured Dehalococcoidales bacterium (assembly GCA_964396535.1). Taxonomy (GTDB): domain Bacteria; phylum Chloroflexota; class Dehalococcoidia; order Dehalococcoidales; family UBA2162; genus CAYNFT01. The sequence goes on from CAYNFT010000102.1 coordinate 3,845, forward strand.
TGGATGATGCGCTGGCACTGGTGAGCAATGTTTGAGTCATGGGTTACCATAAGCAGGGTAATTCCCTGCTCACTATGCAGGGAGGTGAGTATAGAGATTATCTCCTGGCCTGAGTGGCTGTCCAGGTTGCCGGTAGGTTCGTCGGCTAGAATGAGGGGTGGGTTCTTCACCAGAGCCCGGGCAATGGCAACCCGTTGCTGTTCTCCTCCCGAAAGCTCTGTAGGACGGTGATTAGCCCGGTCGGAGAGTCCAACCTTGTCCAGTGCCTCTATAGCACGATTTCGGTCACCTCCACCGCAGTACCTAATGCCAAGTTCAACATTGGCCAGTGCTGAGAGTCGGGGTAAAAGATTAAAAGTCTGAAAGACAAAACCAACCTTTTGACCTCTAATCTGAGCCAGTTCACCGCTACTGAGGCGGCTAACCTCTCTACCTTCCAGGTAGTAACTGCCTGATGTAGGTTTATCCAGGCAGCCAATAAGGTTAAGCATGGTGGACTTGCCCGAGCCGGAGGGACCCATAATCGCCACCAGCTCGCCCTGTTCAATATCGATGTTTATACCCCTGAGTACAGTTAACTCTCTTTTACCCATAGGGTATACTTTGGTTAAATCCTGTAATCTAATCATCGACCAAATCCCCCCATCCCTGGTATACGAATTTCTGTTTGTGGTCCTCCTTGTTGTTGTGTTGTGGTGGTCGTAGCCCCCTTTGGGACAACTACTTGCTCACCCTCACTGAGCCCCTCAGTTACCTCGGTATACTGCCAGTCGCTAATACCGGTCGTTATGGCGCGTTCCTCGATGGTGTCATCCGCCGACATCACCTGGACATAAGATTGTCTACCCGAGCTAATTATCGCCGAGTTGGGTACCAGCAGCACATCGTTCCTCTCATCCACGATGATGCTTACAGTAACGGTTAGACCTTCCCTGAGCTGGAAGTCTTCAAACGTAATTGTTGTTGTCTGACTCTGAATGCCCCCGGTTGCAAATGGTATCTGTCCCTGCCCCCCTTCTGGCATGAATTGCATTCCGCCCTCTCCCGGTTGGAAGGGCGTCTCACCTGACTGCATCCGCTCCATCATCTCGTCAGCCTGTTCCTGCGTAATAAGACCTGCTTCAATGGCTTGTTTGAGGCGTTCCGGGATTTCACCCTCGGCCAGTCCCTGCATAGATTCCTGTCTTGCTGCCTGCTGTTCCTGGGCTATAGCTTCGAGCGACTGCAGTTCAACCTTTACTTCATAGTTCACCACGCCCTGCTGAATGGTGGCTGTCGGTGCAATGCGGGTAACTTCAGCCGGCAGGACAATAGTTTGCAGGGCGTCTACCTGAACGGTGGCTTCTCCACCCAGCTTCACCTGAAAGATATCAATCTCGCTGATAAGGATATCCGCTTCGAACTCCTCATGGTCGGCAAGCTCTACGGCTACAGTGCCCTTCTTTACGTCGTCACCATCTTTGATATTGACCCTGGTGATAAAGCCATCGAAGGGAGCTGTAATCTCGGTGCTTGCATTTGCTACCTCATCCAGTTCCTCCTGGGCATCCTCAACTGCTTTCTGGGCATCTTCCAGCCTACCCTCGACTATAGCCAGCTCTTTTTCTTTCTTAATAATTTCCTGGTCAATATCAGTCAGCACACTGGCTAGCTCCTCCTCTGCATCAGCAAGGTTGAGCTCGGCGATAGCCAGTTGGGCTGTTTTTAGCTTGTAATCCATAATCCATTCGGGTACGCTCGGATTGCTATCATACCTGTCTTTTGCCCTGTCGTAATTGTTCTGGGCATTATCCAGGGATATCTTTGCATTAGCAACATTAAGTTCAGCCTGAGCAGTAGCCAATTCGGCATTTTCTACACTGGCGGTTTGTATTAAAGCATTTTCGGCGTTAGTCAGGTTTATCTCCGCCTGAAGCAGGTCGCGTTTCTTTGTTTCCAGCTGGCGCTCCAGGGTTGTTAGCTGGTCTTGCCATACAGACGTGTCCAGTTTAACCAGCACCTGCCCTTCTTCAACGGAATCTCCCTCCTCAACCAGGACTTCTTCCACCATTCCGGACATCTCAAAAGATAGGTTCTCCTTGTGGGATAAGGCAAGGTTGCCGACAGCGGTAATATCTATTGTCAGGTCACCTCGCTCAACAGTTACCACCTCGTTCTCAGTAGCTTCTGAGTCTTCTCCAGAAGCACAGCTTAGCGACAAGGCGCTGATGCCGCCGAGCATCAGGACTGCCAGTATTATTCTTAAGAATTTCATAAAGCTCCTCCTATCTCCCCTTGCTATGTCAGTAATTGGGTAGCTGGTTGTTGTTATAAATACTATGACAAAAAATTGTTAAGAAGTTATTAAGGTTACAGTGCCCCAATAGGTAAATCATTCAGACACGGGAATACAAAAAGTAAAGCGGCTACCCTTTTCAGGTTCACTCTGCACTTTAATTTCGCCGCCGTGGGCTTCAACCAGGCGTCTGGCAATGGTAAGTCCCAGGCCACTGACGCCGGTAGCTCTGGTGCGGGACTTGCCTACCCGATAGAAGCGCTCAAAGATGTTTGGTAACTCTTCATCAAGAGTAGCAGACCTAGTTGTGGAGCCAATTCTGATGTAACAAGTGCTCCGATATCTATGAGGCCTGCTGATAGATCGAGTAATTTTTATTTCAAATACTACATTGCTATCGATATAGTGTTGCCGACATAGGGGGATAATAGGAGGATTAATTGAATCACGACAAATTTCTCCTATTCTCTGTTTAAAACTATCAAAGTCTTCTTATGTTCCAACAGATGTTCTTTGGTTATTTACT
>CAYNFT010000103.1:0-6617 GCA_964396535.1 uncultured Dehalococcoidales bacterium
CTTTTTGGCCATTTGCTACCCCCTTTTACGAGATTATAACTGGTATCGTTTCAGGCAGGCAGGCAGTACTCGGTAAAGTCATAATCGATGCCACAGGTGATGGCGATATATTCGCATCTGCCGGAGCTGAGTTTGATGGTGCCATCGACCATACACTTAGAAGTTCGCAACTTGCTGTTGTCTTCCGTGTTGCCAATGTTGACTTCGACAAGTTCGCCGATTTCAGAGCATCCAACCCGCAGAAATGGCAGGAAATGAGGGACGAAGTCGACGGTGTAGCTGGCTTCCACCTCGGACCGATAGCAACTTCGCGTAATGATATTGTATGGGTGAATAACTTCATAGAAGGTCTGGATGCATTAAAAGTTGAAGACCTGACCTGGGTGGAGGTTAACGTTAGAAAAGCTATGATACCAGTTAACGACTATTTAAAGAAGCGGGTACCTGGCTTTGAAAACAGCTTTTTATTCGATAGCGCCTCACAAATTGGCACGAGAGGCAGCAGACGGCTTGTTGGTGAATATATTTTAACACAGAAGAATATAGAGGCTGGCATTACCCATGATGACACGGTAGCAGTCTTCTCACGTGGCGCACCCAGTGGACTTCCGTCAGAGAAAGTGTCTGAAAACGTTGAGCTACCTTATCGCTGTCTCGTGCCAATTAGCATGGAAGGATTACTTGTTGCCGGCCGTAACTTCTCATCAGATCCAGTGGCAAACACTAGGTTTAATATCATCCCACCTTGCATAGCAATGGGACAGGCAGCAGGCACTGCAGCAGCTTTAGCGGTAAAGAGTAATGTAAATCCTAGAAAAGTAGACTACCGAACCCTGCAAGCGCGCCTTTCTGCCCAGGGTGTTCCCTTACCAGCTGCAGGTTCGAATAAATTTTAGGCTAGGGCCAGCCTAAAAAGCGCCTTAGAGCCTTGGAAAGATGGCACAAATACTACACTGTGTCAGCCTTAGTGCATGTTAGGCGTACAGTATTCTTCCACAATGCTTACATATGACGAAATTGCATTCCGTCATAAAAACTCAAATTGTTTAACCCTCTATCCAGACAACAGTTTTGAACTGTTTTTCGACAGTAGACGTTAAGTTTACCTTTGTAGACTGGCTGATATCGCTAAGGTTATAATGAGTGAGGCACTAGATATGAGGAGCAAGTAAGAATGGCACGAATAGAAATTAGCCTACCCAATGAATATGCTTTCTCAACAAACATCCCAATTCGCATTAGCGACATTAACCGGGGAGGGCACATGGGTTGGGATGCAATGTTTACTATTTTGGACGAAGCACGCTTCCAGTTCTTAATCAATCTGGATTACCCAGAGGGGGAAGGCAAGGAAATTCCACATATTATGGTAGATGCTGGCATCATTTACAAGCGGCAGGCTTATCATGGGCAAACGCTAAGCGTGGAAATCGCCATTACTGAATTAAACGATAAAGGCTTTGACCTCGTGTATAAAGTCTCTGAGGCAAACAGTGGGACTGAAATAGCCAGGGCAAAGACTGGCATTCTCTATTTCGATTATCGGAAACAGAAAGTGGCATCAATTCCGGATGAGTTGAGGAATAAGTTATCAAGGTGAGACCAGATTTCACCACAATGCTCCAAAACGCAGTATGAGGGGCATCTTGTTTAGCTTTTTGAGGAGGGTGAGAGATAAGGTAGGAAAGTAGTTTTAGCAGACCAGAATCTTTTAGGAGGAATTTTTACCGTGGTTCCTACTGAGTATCCTGCAAAGCCAGCTACGACGACAACACAAACAGCGCCATACCTTTTTGCGGAAGGGTGGCAGCTTAATAAAGCCAATCCTGGATACCCTCTTCCCCCAGGGATTATCGTTGAAAAAAACGTCCGTGTGAAGATGCGCGATGGTTGTGAACTTTCAGCCAACGTTTACCGCCCTGATAAGCCCGTAAAAATCCCCGTTCTCCTGAGCTTTACTATGTATCACAAAGACCTTTCCGGGTGGGCGGAAGGGCGTAACCTGCGTCCTGATCAGGTTTCGAAAGAATGTGCATTTGAGGCTATTGACCCAGGTTTCTGGGTTCCCCATGATTATGCGGTGATTCTTTTCGACGAAAGAGGGTTTGGCCTGTCAGCAGGGGAGCGATTGGGCTCCAGGCAAGGTGAAGATTACTATGATGGGATTGAGTGGGCTGCGGCACAACCGTGGAGTAATGGAAATGTTGGCATGAGTGGCGTTTCTGCTCTTGCTAACTGTCAGTGGTACGCCGCTGCCGCACAACCACCGCATCTGAAAGCCATTTGTATCTGGGAAGGGTTCTCAGCGGAGAACGCAGTTGGAGGCATAGGTCCTAGATATTGGGGCATCACAGAATTCAACTTTGGTCGGCAAATGGTTTGGTGGGCGGCTCCACTTAATCCAGCGTTAGGCCAGTCCATCCCCACAGCGAGGCCACAGTCAAAGCTAGTGCTGGAGAATATTACTATACCAGCGCTTATTTGCATCTCGCACGACCAGGAGCTACACGCCATGGGGTCGATGTGGGGTTACGAGCACATTAGTTCGGAATACAAGTGGTTTTATAGCCACGGGGGGCTGAAGTGGCAGAAATTTTACGGTGAAGAGGCACTGACTTTTCAAAAGACGTTCTTCGATTGTTTCCTAAAGGACGAGCGTAACATCGGGATATTACAGACGCCGCGAGTTCGGTTGGAGGTGCGGGATACCCGTGACAAATATTACGTTCGCTATGAAAATGAGTGGCCGATTGCTCGAACCCAATACAAGAAGTTATATCTCGATGCAACGACTAGCAAGTTGAGTTTTGATAAACCTGACCAGGTAGGGAAAGTCACCTATGAGTCAACAGACGGCGCAGCAGTATTCAGTATTAAATTTGATGAAGACACCGAGATAACAGGGAACATCGGAGCGTATTTATGGGTTTCTCCTGACGAAGTTAATGACATGGATCTTATAATTAAGTTGAGGAAGCTCGATGCTAACGGCAAGGTAGTGTATTTTGACCATTGCCACGCTGTGGGAACATATGAGGTAGCCTCTGGATGGTGGCGACTGTCCCGGAGGGAACTGGATGAGAAGAAGTCCCGCCCCGAGTGGCCCATCCCTGTATATGGAACTCCACATAAGGTGAAGCCGGGTGAGATTGTTCAGGCCGTATTCAATATATACTTCTCAAGCACCTTATTCCATAAAGGCGAGACGTTGCAAATGTTTATAGCAGGGTCAAATAGGTATGCAGTAGTAACCAACCGGTTTGCCTACGAGTTTCTTAACTTTGGGAAGCATTCAATCTATACCGGTGGAGAGTACGACTCTTATCTTCTGTTACCCGTTTTGCCGCCACCACCACCTGATCAGATTAAACCAAAGCCTGGTTAAGGAGTGGAACTAGAGCATAGGCAGGCATGGGGCATTTCTGCCCTATGCCTGCCTATGCTAAAATGAATGATGGGATCGCTTCTACTTTGGAAAACAGCAATTGTTATTAAGGGGTAGAGCTAAAATACACGCCGGCTCTGCCAAGGGAAACCGCGGCCAAGAACTTACACTTTCCTTCTACTTCCGCTCCCGTATAGGCGTCTCCAGCTATAATCAGATGAGTGGTATACCGCCTTCTTTTTAACTTTCGCTCACTATTGCACAGTTGCTTGGAATGTTTAATCCTGCACAAAAGGAACGTTTGTGCATTAACAGAATGAACCTACATTTTTGTGATTTTTTTACTCAGGGCGAATACTGGCGATTGGCAACATCAAAGCTGACTGCACAATTTTTTACAGGACTTTAAGGGCTAAAACGTTCTAATGTGATTACAGTCTCTCTCAGGTGGTAGGGCGTTGCACTTTTTATCCACAGGTGGAGAAATTGTGTAACCAGTAGAGACACGATAAATTACCTTCGTTAAGGCATAAGAGGGCTTAAAAACTGATTCTATGGTTTAGTGTTATGGTTTATAAAAAAGCTGACCGGTCTAATATCCGTAGGGAGCTTTGTGAGGATTAGCCAATCGCTATCCGGAGCTGATTTACTATTATCTGTGAGGCGATAATAGATACGCGGAGATTGGTGCTGCGTTTTCAAGCTGTTTTATTTCGCTTGGTTCAAGGTATGCCTTCAATTCCATTCCTTTTACGGATTAACACCCGAGTTCATTTTATTAAAATTCTGTAAAATATTTGACATAATTACAGTACAATTGTGTTCTAGCAATCCATATTAAGAATTCCAGGACATTATTAAACATCCTGGAATTCAACGCCTAATGCTCGATGCTCTTTAAGTAGACTTTGAATAGTCTGGTATGATAGAGTTCGACTCTCCCCCGCCTCCACCAAAATCGTTTAGAAAGGCTCCGGTGTTGAGCCGAAGCCTTTCTTTTTTAACAAAATTTATATACCCCTTTTATGGTCAATTTATCTCTACATCTTATTATGGAATTAAAGCAGAATGATGGACTCAAAGAAGGGGGTATATAAATGGCAAAAGATGACGAGCAAGACGTTCTGGTTATGGCACTCTTCGTGATTACAAAAGGGAGTGTACTGGACTGTGCTAATGAGGTGGGGGTACCTGAAGAGCAGCTAACCGATGATTTAATTGAACTGGTTAGGCAGAGGATTAGTCAGGTCCTTGGTGATTGGCGAGAAAGCGTTAGAGGTATGGTTAAGGAGACTATCAAGAAGGAGGCGGTTAAGTGTCCGCTGGGTTTGGTTTGCTCTCCTTCCTGTGCTTATAGGCAAGTCGGCGAATGTACATTATTAAGGGAGGTTAAATAGGAGCCAAAATCCCATAACAGTACTTGAGTATCTTGTTGACATAAAATCCCCTCGTTTGTATAACGAGGGGATTTACATATTCTATTTTTTTAACAGTCTTACAGGTTCTTGATTTCGTCTAAAATTTCAATAATAGCCTGCTTGCCATCACGGAAAAACATCATTGTCTTTTCCATGTAAAACAGAGGATTGTCAACCCCGGCGAATCCCGGAGAAAGACTACGTTTAATTATAATAACACTCTTGGCTTTATCCACATTGAGGATGGGCATTCCATAGAGAGGGCTGTCGGCTATATTACGGGCAGCCGGGTTCGTCACATCATTAGCGCCTATGACTACGGCTACATCTGTTCTCTCAAAATCATTGTTGATGTCATCCAAAGCATAAAGTTTATCGTAGGGCACGTTGGCCTCAGCGAGCAGCACGTTCATGTGCCCCGGCATTCTGCCTGCCACAGGATGAATGGCATACTTTACATCTGTGCCCCGTTTCTCCAATACGTTGGCGAGTTCTGCTACGTGGTGTTGTGCCTGGGATGTCGCCAGACCGTAGCCGGGCACAAATATGACCGACTTAGCATAGCCGATTAGTGTTGTCACGTCCTCTGGTGTCGCCTCCCGGACTACCTTTTCGCCTTCCTCACCGGCAGCACCGACGGTTTGTACTACGGCACCGAATGCCCCGAATATAACGTTGCCAAGAGAGCGGTTCATAGCCTTGCACATAATCCGGGTCAGTATGAAACCTGCCGCCCCGACTAAAGCCCCGCTTATAATCAGGAACATGTTACCCAGCACAAACCCGGCAGCGCATCCTGCTAACCCGGAATAGGAGTTCAGCAGTGAGATAACCACTGGCATGTCAGCACCACCGATGGGTATAACCAGCAGGACACCAAGAGCCAGGCTGACCACCACAAGAACAATGAAGATAGGAATATTGCCTGGAGAAACAATCAGATAAATTATCATTGCCAGAATGGCAACGAATATAACCAGGTTCCAGATATTCTGCATGGGGTAGGTAATTGGCCTGGCTTTGACTAATCCCTGAAGCTTGCCAAAGGCAATCATACTACCCGAAAAGGTGACCGCCCCTATCAGGATAGTGATTACGATGGTTACCGAATTCTGTGTGGTGAAACCGACATCTGTATATCGGAAGAACTCGGCTGCAGCGATAAGTAGTGAACCCCCTCCGCCAAAGCCGTTGTATATGCCCACCATCTGTGGCATAGCTGTCATCTTAACCTTACGAGCTGCGAACCCACCGATGATACCCCCAATGGCTATGCCGATTAAAATCATGGTGTAGTTCAGCACTTCCTTCAGGAGAAGGGTAATTACGATGGCAATCAGCATGCCAATGGCGGCAAGCGTATTCCCCATTCTTGCTGTCCTTGGGGTGCTCATACGCATGAGACCAATAATAAATAGAACAGCGGCAACTAGATATGCTACTAAACTATAAACCGGTATATCCACTATCTATACTCCTATCATTCTTTTTTGAACATCGCCAGCATGCGGTCTGTGACCATAAAGCCACCGACAACATTGATGGTAGCCATAATCACGGCAATCATACCCAGAATAACACTCAGGTTTACTTCGTTCGGTCCGGTGACCACTATAGCTCCAATCAGGCAAACGCCAGAAATGGCGTTGGCCCCGGACATAAGGGGTGTGTGTAAGATGGGTGGTACCTTGGTGATAACCTCGTACCCGGCAAACATGGCAAGAACAAAAATGTAGAGCAAAAATATGAGGTCTTGATTCATTACAATACTCTCCTTCTAATACTTATCCTTCTCGCCGGTCTTTCCCATTCAA
>CAYNFT010000104.1:0-128 GCA_964396535.1 uncultured Dehalococcoidales bacterium
ATTGAAAAAGGGGATAAACCTTCATTCTGGCTGGGCATGTATGGATGGTCTTGGTATTTTCGATGGTCATCCTCGAGATAAAGGATATACCTTTTGGCTGTTGTTAGAGTGATGTCTTCAAGAATGCC
>CAYNFT010000104.1:138-6502 GCA_964396535.1 uncultured Dehalococcoidales bacterium
TCGGCATAATCTTCGATTACTTGTGATAGGGGCATCTCAAACTTATTCATTGTCTCCCATCTCTTCTCGTTAAGCTTTGACATTATTAAAACCCACCTCCAATGGCCTGTCCAAATTTGTTGGACTAAGCGTGATGGAAACGTGAGCTTTAAGTGATGTATTAACGAGTAAAGATGTCGGTTTTAAATCAGCGTGTCGGAAGAGACTTTAAGAGCGTCGTTCAGGCTCAAATTGTGCTGGCAGATACTCTTAATCAGCCGGTTGGAGGTTCGAGTCCTCCGTGGCTCACTTCTTTTCGAAGCTAAAATGCCCCCCTTGGATGGTCTAACAACAGGGGCATTTTCATTTTAGCTAACAAATAGCTAACCAAGATTTCCAACAAGGTCTTCTTTAGACGTGGGGGCAAGGACTTCATCAAAGCGAACAGCTGCGGCTTCTTGAAGTCCTAAGGCAACGTGGCTATAGGTGTCGAGAGTTATCAACTTTTTCGAGCATTACCCTACTTACCCCTATCACCTTGCTCCGTGCTGCTGGCAGTAGGTAGATACTGGTATCGGGTTGTTCCATCAAATACATAGTAACTGTGTGTCTCTTCAGATGTGCTAGGTGACTGGTGGACTATCGGCTTGCCAAGTTCACTGGCCACCTTGATTAAGTCTCCCATTGACCCTACGGATATTGTCTTCTCATCCTGTATCGTTGCCTCTGCCATCATCTCCCCATATTTTTTGCTGGTTCGCAGCACCTCTTTCTCAATCCAGGGCTGTTCCACAGGCTTGAACCTAACATATAGTGCTACCGAGAACAAGAAGAAAAGGGAAAAGATGCCCGCCAGAGCGCTGGATGAAATTCTCGCCCCAGTAACCGATAGTCCCAGATACTTATTGGGATTGGGAATCATCTGGCTTGTTGTAATGGAGCCGGGCTTAGATACCACCAATTCCTCATTCCACTCCAGAGTCCCTTTCCCCAGTCTACTGCTCAAGGTCTGGCTGAAGACCTCATCTATTGGTCCAAAATCAGTCTGAGCAACAGTATGGACATCAACTTTGATGACCAGGTTATACGATTCAGCACCGACCCCTGCCTCGCTACGGATAGCCTCAAGCGTCTGGGTCAAGTAGTTTATGTCTATAGCAAAACTAGTGCTGAAACTACCGCTTTCCCTGGTGGGGGGCACAAGGACAAATGTTTTGCTCCAAACCTCAGGATTCTCAAGGGTAGCAGTTATAGTAACCTCCTCGGTCAGCCCCCTTGCTGGCTGGTCACACTTGAAATCGTAGTAAAAGGTGGTATCCATGCTATCCACAAGATTGGATAAGATTACCTCTCCTGGCCCGATTGTTTTGGATCGTGGTGATGTAAATGGCGCAACTTGAGGGGGCTTCAGGGTTGTTGCGTCAAAAAGAGGATTCTCCTTTAGATGGATTGAATAATCAAACTCTCCGGTAGAGTCTAATTGAGTCTGGATTAAATTACTGTCCACTTCAATAAGACTCTTGCCTAGCTTTATCGGCAGGCTGTAAGTTAACGCCTCGCTCCCGATACTGACATTGGCGACGATGGTTACACTACGGGTGGAGGAGGTAATCTTTATCCCTTCGTCAATAGTATCAAACAACTCATTAATTTCATCAATATCAAGCGGAAAGTTAATAGTAAACCCTCCCTTTTTGACGGTTGGGAAAACCAAGGTAATCTCCTTCTGCCATATACCTGGGTTTTCCAGAACTGCGCTGATGTCAACAGACCGAGATGCTTCCTCGGCTGGTTTATAGGTAAAGCTCATATCTATGCTGTCAATAATCTCAGTAGGGTATTTGGGGTTTGCCGGTAGCGGTGGTGGCTCTTGGGGCTCGGGACCAAAGAGATAGGAAGACTTTAGATAGACAAGGTAATCAAATCTGCCCTGGTGCTCGTAATTGAGCAGCGAGGTCTCCTGTTCAACCTCGGTGGGCAGATTATACGCCATGAACATACCGGCTAGGAACACGAGGAACAAAACCAAACTAACAATAACAAGTAGTCTTCTCATCTTTTTGACCTTTGGGATAACTGGAAAATAGCCTTCTCATGTTCTACATCTTACCTGCTCACGCCTATCCTGTAAAGAATCCTTTAATTACTAGTCCAATCCAGCCTATCTTTGGGATGGTGAAAACAACCTTGCCCACAACCTGCTCAGGGGCTACAGGCGCTAAATCAGGCGCATTGTTGGCGTCGCCCTTGGTTGTAAAAAACTTTGCCTCTTCTGTTTCCTGAATTTCAACCACCCGGTGCATGATGGTAACCTTTTCCCCTCGGAACTGGATAATATCGCCCTGCCTGACCACATCGGCCGACACCTTGGCAATTATTACGACATCACCAGCATCAAAAGTTGGTGTCATGCTGCTGCTAAGTACCAGTGCCGGATGAAAGGGGAAAAGTCCCAGGGAGAACCAGATTATCACCACAGCGACAATACTGGTAATGAGCCAACCCACCGGGAATCCCCCTTTAGACCGCTTTGCTTGGCTGCGCTGGGCCTGAGCACGGTAGAAGCTGTTTACCAGTACCATGCCTACAATGGGCACTATCGTTCCGATAAGACCCTTGAGTGCGAATGGCAGAGTAGGAAGGAAAGGACAGAACCACTGAAAGGCTTGCAGTGTCCCTCGGTAGGCTATGGCGGCTAGGGGTCCAGCTAGTAAGGCAAGGAATGAAGCCAGCAGGTTCTCTGACAGTAGAGGAAGGCATATCGAGTTCAAGTATTTTACTGACTGAATATCTGCCCCCAGGCTCGTAATTCTGGTTAAAGAGAGTCCTAGCAGGGTATAGAGCAGGGTTACAAGAGCCAAGACTAGAAATCTATGCTGCCCGCCCAATCGGTTTATTAACCACGCCCGGCTCAGCTCCATACCAATTAGTGTTGAACCAACGAAAATAAGGTTGATAAATATGTCCAGCGGGGCAAATGAATAGGGGCTTTTATCAAAGCCGGAAAAGAAACCAATAATGAAGAAGATGATTACCTGGCAGAAACCAATCATTAGTCCCAATTGAATAATGGGGTTCTTGAGCCTCAATTTGGCGACTGGTCTATACTTGGGTAGCACTAAGATTGCCCCGGCTAATAGCGCCCACAGAAGTGACTGAACAACATCACTGGTGATGCTTCCACTGATAGGAGAGTGAGGCAATGCCAGGTTTATAAGCAAATATATAGCTGCAACCAGTAATACGACAGCTAGCCAATTATATCTGGGTTGTCCAAGGCTTATGTTCATGCTGAAACCAATTTAGTGGAAAAGCTAAAGACAGTCAATAGACTCGGTGGCAGTGCGTCAGCAGTACGTGAGAACTCCGCTCATAGCCCATAAAGCCGGAACCAGTGCCAGGCACAAAAGCCCTACCTTCTTCATTGCGCCCTCTAACCATCTCAATAATAAATTACGAGTGGGGGCTGGGGCTTTCTAGCCCCAACCCCCGGGTCAGCAATATTTGCATAGGCTGACTTGTGCTTCGGTGTAATAATTACTCCATCTCTACGTAGCCGTAACTGCTGGGGCTGACTTCGCCTACGTGATGAACATTATCGTAGCCGTCAAATAGTCTAAATGTCACGTTGATAGTAGCGGTTGTGTTCATCAACTCGTTCCCAGCGTCCTTGTTAAACTTTAATTTGAGTTCCGTCTTCTCAATATTGACACCCCCTGATTTCAGCAGGTCCTCGCCAGTAAACTCGCCACCCTCATAGTAGTAAATAACCGGGCCATACGGGCTATCCATAAACTCGCGTAATGATACTTCCTCATCGTCGTCACTATCCCACAGGTCTATACACCACGAACCCCAGATGTCGGCTTCTACGTACCTGTTCTCCCACGTAAACACCATGCCAGTAATATAGGTGTTATCCAAAAGCGCCCAGCTTCCGGTATAATCATCGGCGTTAACCTTGTAGCCAAACACCTGACCACCAGTTGTACCAGCATTCTTGCTATAGGTGGTACATTCCGTAATATCACCGGGGGCCCAGTCAGGTCCTATGGACCAGGCTAAAGTAGACGTATCATACCAGTCACCACCAGCATCCGGTGCGATTTGCAGGTCCATTTCCCCGGCGGAGAACGTCATGGCCTCAGTGGCCGTATCCGAGAAGTAGGCAATGCCTGCACCCATAGTTCCCAAAGCCAGCACCAGTGCCAATGCCAAAAGTCCTATCTTTTTCATTTCTCCTTTTTACTCCTTTCTTTATTACTTACCTCATTACCCCCCTCCAGAACACAATGCCGCTGGAGAATCGACCGGGGCATGGCACATCTTCTTGTGTAAATTGTAGATATATTTACACTAGCAGAATCCGGGTGGTGAGTATGTCGCCAAAATAACGATTTTTTGTCACGAAATCGTGTCACAGAAATGATGACAAATTGTGAAACGGGGATTTTATAAGGACGAGCCCCTCTGAAATAAAATATTCCCCCTGTCCTTTTTAAGGAGAGGGGGATAAAGGGTGGTGAAATAAACCCCGCAAAATCGAAGATTTTGCGGGGGCCCCACTCCGCAGGCAGGGTATTGACCCCGCCTTTGGCCAAGGGGATGCTGCACCCCCTTGGAACCCCAGCGAGTGCTGCCCCGCAGCAAGCTGCGGGGCATATATTTTAGTTTACAGATAACTCAGAAAGGCTTGCTTCCCAGGTTGTGACGGATAGCATAGGCGGTAGCCTCAGCCCGATTCTTCATGTGCAGCTTGTCCAGAAGGCGGCAAAGATGGGTTCTCACTGTGCTTTCGGAGATAAACAGGCGGCGGGCAATCTGGGTGTTGGCCAACCCCTCGCCCAACAGCTGCAACACCTCCGTCTCCCTGGCACTCAGTTGGTGCTTATCAGCCTTCTCGCGGAACTCGGCGACAAGTCTGGTAATCATATAAGGGGATAGCATCGTCTCACCGGCAGCGGCTTGCCTTATCGCCTGCACCACCTCGCTGATGGTGGCACTTTTTAATAGATAGCCCTGTGCACCCAATCTGAGCGCTTGAAGCAAGTCTTCCCCTCGTTCCGAGATGGTTAGCATGAGAACTCTGGCACCAGGAAGTCTTTCTCTTATTCCTGTCATGGCTTCCAGACCACTACAGCGGGGCATAAAGATATCCATGAGGATGACATCTGGCTTTAGCTCCAGGGCTTTATCTATAGCCTCCAAGCCATCACTGGCTTCGCTAACAATGGTAATGTCGGACTCAGCCTCCAATATTTCGGCTAACCCGGCGCGGACGATAGGGTGGTCATCCACAACCAAGACCCTTATCACTTGTCCCCCCTTTGCTTTTTTATTGGGATAGACAGTCTGACCTCAGACCCTGAGCTAGGCTGGCTCAGCACCATTAGTTTGCCACCAATGCTCCAAGCCCTTTCTTGCATAACCATTAGACCTTGCCTTTCAGAATGTGCACCATCACTGTAGAAAGCGAGAGCATCAAAGCCGCAGCCATCATCGGCAATGCTCACCTCAAGGTGGCTGTCCGCTGACCCAATCTCAACCTGGACATTATGAGCTCCAGAGTGCTTCCTGATGTTGGTCAGGGCTTCTTGGCAGATGCGCAGTAGCTGAAGCTCAACCCTTGACTCTAGATGGAGCTGCCCAGTCTCTATATTGAGGTGAAAGTCAATGTTGGTGCTCTCGTTTAGATGCTTCAGGTAGTCCTCAAGGTGGGGGATAAAACTGCCGTCACCAGTGTAGTTACGGAGGAGTTCCAGGCATTCTCTGGTATCTTGTTGGGCTTCTGTAGCAAGCTTCCCCAGTTCCGCGACTTCGTCCAGCTCAATGCCCATCTCTATTAGGCAGCGTTGGACGAGTTGGATTTGCCAGCGCAAGGCAGACAGGGTTTGGGCAACCCCGTCATGAAGTTCACGAGATAATCTTCGCCGTTCCTCAAGTATGGAATCGGACTGCAAGCGTTG
This sequence comes from uncultured Dehalococcoidales bacterium, assembly GCA_964396535.1. Lineage (GTDB taxonomy): Bacteria > Chloroflexota > Dehalococcoidia > Dehalococcoidales > UBA2162 > CAYNFT01. The sequence continues at coordinate 6,084 of CAYNFT010000104.1, forward strand.
CCTGAGGTTAATATTAATCAGATAAGGGAGAACCGCGGCAAGGAAAACTATGATCGTGTAAAACGACAAAAATTTCAGCTCGGGGGCAGAAAACAGGGTAGGCAGGAACGGGTTCCACAGATGGCCACCAAGCACCACATAGACTGGTGATAGCCCGGCAATAGCGAATGCCATCCTACTACGCAGATATAAACCTGCTCCGATCACTGGAAGCAAAGTGTAGACTAGGAAGGGGCTGTAAAATCCACCGGTCAACATTACCAGGAAGATGGATAAAGCTATGTCTGCCCCGTATATTATCCGGTCCCGGATATCGCTCCGATACCGAGAAAATGGATAAATGGACCTGGCCAGAGTGTACACGCCGAGACTGAGGACTAGAATAAGCGGTGGTACCACCGGTTGATAAGCTGGTGGAA
>CAYNFT010000105.1:0-6346 GCA_964396535.1 uncultured Dehalococcoidales bacterium
TGCTCGGCGCTCATCTCGCCCAGACCCTTGTAGCGCTGAACACCTACATTCTTAGCTCCCTTTAGCTTACGCAGCGCCTCTTCCTTTTCCTGTTCTGAATAGACCCATTCCTCAGTTTTGCCTTTGGTTAAACGGTAGAGGGGTGGCTGGGCGATGAACAGGTGCCCGTTGTTAATCAGCTCCGGCATGTGTCGGAATAAAAAGGTAAGCAGCAGGGTGCGAATGTGAGAGCCATCAACATCGGCGTCGGTCATCAGGATAACCCGGTGGTAGCGGAGCTTTAATAGGTCGCACTCATCATCAATGCCAGCTCCCAGAGCAGTAATGATGGCACGGATTTCTGTATGGGACAGCATTTTGTCTGATGGAGCCTTTTCCACATTGAGGATTTTGCCTCGCAGCGGCAGTATGGCCTGGAAGCGAGGATTCCTTCCCTGCTTGGCTGAACCACCGGCTGAGTCTCCCTCCACCAGATATAGTTCACAGTGGGACGGGTCTTTTTCCGAGCACTCGGCAAGTTTTCCGGGCAGGGTGGTTGATAACAGGCTGTTCTTCTTGACAATCAGGTCACGGGCTTTTCTTGCTGCTTCTCTGGCTTTGGCAGCGAGGATACATTTTTCGACAATTCTTTTCAGGTCATCAGGGTGCTCTTCAAAGTGGAGTGATAGACCCTCCCCGACCACGCTCTCCACGAACCCTTTGGTTTCCGGGTTACCTAATTTTGCTTTTGTCTGTCCCTCAAACTGTGGTTCGGTGAGCTTAACGCTGATAACGGCGGCGAGACCTTCTCTAACATCCTCGCCAGTTAAGTTAGGCTCGTCCTCTTTTAGGAACTTGTTTCTGTGGGCGTAGTCATTTAGAACGCGGGTCAGTGCTGTACGGAAGCCAGTAAGGTGACTACCCCCATCGGCAGTATTTACACAGTTAGCAAAGCTAAAGACGGACTCGGTAAAACCATCGTTATATTGAAGGGCTGCTTCAACCATGGTACTGTTTACCGCTTTGGATATATAGATAGGCTGGCGATGGCGGACATCCCTGTTTCGGTTAAGGTGGCGAACGAAGCTGCTAATGCCACCCTCAAAGTAGAAGGTTCTCTCGCTGTCGTCCCTTTCATCCCTGATTTGTATTTCCAACCCCTTGTTCAGGTAGGCCATCTCCCGTAGCCGCTCGCTCAGAGTATCAAAATTGTACCTGGTTTTCCCGAAGATCTCCTCATCGGCAAGGAAGGTGGTAGTGGTTCCGGTGTCAGTGGCTTCGCCAGTCTCGGTTACATCTCCCTGGGGTATGCCCTGCTTGTATTCCTGGAAGTATGTCTTGCCGTTAAGCCTGACGCTGACTTTGCACGAGGAGGAAAGGGCGTTGACTACTGAGGCGCCAACACCATGTAGTCCGCCGGATACCTGATAGGTCTTGCCGCCGAATTTGGCTCCAGCGTGCAGTACCGTCATGACTGTCTCTAGGGCTGATACATTGGTGGTGGGGTGAATCTCAACCGGAATGCCGCGCCCATTGTCTTCAACCTTAACAGAATTATCCTTCTGAAGGGTGGCAATGATTCTGTCGCAACAGCCGGCCATAGCTTCATCAATGCTGTTGTAAACAATCTCGTAGACCAGATGGTGCAGTCCGCGCTGGTCAGTGCTGCCAATGTACATGCCTGGCCGACGGCGTATCGCTTCCCGCCCCCCTAAAACATGAATATCCTTAGCAGTATATTCGCCAATTCCTTCATTTTTAGTCGCTGAAGACGTACGCCTGCTCATAGCTGCTCCTTACTCCGTCTTTGGTGTGGAAGATAAAGAGAAGTGAATGGGGCAGAAAGCGGGTTTTTTGAGACAGAAAGATGGCTAGCATAAGAGCTTAAAGGGCTGGTGGTACAATATCTGGATAATGGGATTATCATCTATACTATTATAGCACAATTTGAGCGTAAAGTGAAGCCGTTTCATCTATTATTAGGATTTGTGAAACAGACGAAAATTGACAAGCATGTATAGCCTATTCATACTATGTCAGCAGGGAGGAGAGGATAAGTAATTAAAGTGATTGAAGATTTTACTCACGCTTTCGCAGCAATAATGCAGTATTCAGCGAGGCCCGAACTATTTGAGCCGGGCGAGCCCAGCTTCTGGGATGACCCGCATATCTCAGAAAGCCTGCTGGAGGCGCATCTGAATCCTGACCATGATGCAGCCAGCAGAAAAGCAGATACTATCACCAGAGAAATCGGGCATCTTGTTTCATCAGGTATTTTAGAGCAGTCGAACAAGGTGCTTGACCTAGGCTGCGGGCCAGGACTCTATTCAAGCAAGCTTTGTCAGGGTGGGATGAGGGTAACCGGGGTAGACATATCGCAGAGATCGATTAATTATGCCATTCGCTATGCAGAAGAAAATGGCTTGGATATAGACTACCAGTGTGTTGATTTTTTGGATATCGACTATAGCGCTGAATTCGATGCGGTACTGCAGATTTACGGGGAAATGTGCACTTTATCAGATGACAAGAGGGATGAACTTCTGGCGAAGATACATAGGTCATTGAAAATGAATGGTCTGTTTATCTTTGATGTTTCGACCAGAGCACAAAGAATGAAAGAAGGCTTAAAGAACCACTGGTATATAAGCGATGGCGGTTTCTGGCGGCCGGGCAGACACCTGGTTCTGAAGCAGGGATTTGACTATGCAGAACGTGATGTTTGGCTGGACCAGTATATTGTTGTGGATGATGACCAAGTATCGGTATACCGTAACTGGTATCATGATTATACACTGCAGTCTATCAGGCGGGTGCTTGAGAAAGCCGGCTTTCATATTGTTAGCGTATGGAATAACCTTACTGGACCCCCTTACGAAGAAGGTGGAGACTGGATTGCAATTGTTGGTAGGAAGAGTTGAATCTCCCAAAAAGTTGACAGCCAGCCTAAAGCTATGATAAACTTAGAATTTAGTGTTTCGTAGCTCAGTAGACGTCTGATAGATTGAATACTAAACTTCGGTCTATCATTATGGATGAGCTAAAGCTCATCCATTTCAATTGTGCGAGATAATAGGAGGAAATAGTGCCAACGATTAATCAGCTTGTCCGTAAAGGGCGTAAGAAGGCTGCTAAGAAATCCAAAACGCCAGCCTTGCGCTTTACCTATAATGCTTTGAAGAACAGGATGATGGAAGGTCAGGGTTCTCCGCAAAAGCGAGGGGTTTGTATTCAGGTAAAGACTACCACCCCAAAGAAGCCTAATTCAGCGCTGCGCAAAATAGCCAGGGTGCGGCTGACCAACGGGATGGAGGTAACAGCTTATATTCCTGGTGAGGGGCATGAGTTGCAGGAGCATTCTGTAGTCCTCATTCATGGAGGGCGGGTGAAGGATTTGCCTGGTGTTCGTTATCATATTATTCGCGGGGCATTGGATACTACCGGTGTAGCTAATCGTCGGCAAGGTCGCAGTAAGTACGGCACCAAAAAAGCTAAAGCCACAGCCGAAGTGGCTTAGGAGGTAAAATGTCGAGGCGGAGCCGAGCTGCCACAAGAGAAATAACACCTGATGCTAAGTATCACAACGTGATCGTATCCAGGTTGATTAATAAAATAATGAAGGACGGTAAGAAGAGCAAGGCAGAGCAAATCGTCTACGGTGCTTTGGATGCCATAGAAGCGCGGGAGTCTACAGCCCCGCTCACTGTGCTGGGACAGGCGGTAAGGAATGCTACCCCGCAGCTTCAAGTAAAGTCACGGCGAATAGGTGGTGCTACCTATCAGGTGCCGGTGGAAGTTCGCCCTGAGCGTAGTCTCTCTCTGGCTTTGCGCTGGCTGGTAGCCTCAGCCCGAGCCAGACAGGGCAAATCTATGGTGGAGAAACTGGATGCTGAACTAAGTGATGCCGCCAAGGGACAGGGGGCTACTGTTAAAAAACGTGACGATACCCACCGGATGGCTGAGGCTAATAGAGCCTTTGCCCACTATAGATGGTGAGGGATTGTTTGCTATTAAGTCTAATGTTATGGTAAGAATTTCAGTATCAAACAAGTTCGAGGTAAGGGGTAGGACTGTGCCCAGGAGTTTCCCGTTAGAAGATATAAGAAATATGGCTTTTATCGCTCATATCGATGCCGGTAAAACTACTGTCACCGAAAGGATACTGTATTATACCGGCCGTACTTATAAGGTTGGCGAGGTGCATGAAGGCACGGCCGTGATGGATTGGATGGAGCAGGAAAAGGAGCGTGGTATTACCATCACAGCGGCGGCTACTACCTGTTATTGGCAGAACCGCCGCATTAATGTTATTGATACCCCCGGGCATGTTGATTTTACTGCCGAGGTTGAGCGTAGCCTTAGAGTATTGGATGGCGGGGTAGTGGTTTTCGATGCCGTGGCTGGAGTTGAGGCTCAATCAGAGACAGTATGGCGACAGGCTGATAGATATCATGTGCCCAGGATTTGTTTCATCAATAAGATGGACAGGTTCGGTGCCAATTTCCACCGTACTATATCCATGATTACAGAACGGCTGGGAGCCAAGCCTCTGCCTATTCAATTACCTTTAGGCAGTGAAGATTCCTATCAGGGTATTATTGATCTGGTGGAGAACCAGGCGTGGAGCTTTGATGGCAATCTTGATTCGGAGCCGGTGGAGGTAGCCATTCCCGAGTCAGAGCGAGCAAAGTGTGCTGAATTTCGTCAGGCACTGATTGAAAAGCTGGCTGAGATGGATGACCAGATTTTGATGGCTTATCTTGAAGGGCGCAGTGTTACTGCTGCCGAGTTAAAGGGTGCCCTGAGGAGGGTAACTCTGGCTAATAAAGGGGTACCTATCCTGTGTGGCAGCGCGCTGAGGAATAAAGGTATGCAGCCATTGCTTGATGCGATTGTCGATTATCTTCCCTCACCACTGGACGTGCCACCGGTGCGAGCGGTTAACATCAGGGGTGCTGAAGTTGCTCGCCCGGCCAGCGATGAGACACCCTTTACTGCACTGGCCTTTAAGGTGGTTTCTGACCCGTTTATGGGCAGACTGGTTTATTTTAGAGTGTATTCTGGCAGAGTGGGGGTGGGAACTCAGGTATATAACGCAACTCGAGAGAAGAGGGAACGCATTGGACGGTTACTATTAATGCACGCCAATCGTCGCGAAGAGGTAGGTGAGGCAGACACCGGGGCTATCGTGGCTACCTTGGGTCTTAAGAATACCTTAACCGGTGATACCCTGTGCCATCCCTCTCAACCGGTGCTTCTTGAATCTATTCGTTTTCCTGAGCCTGTGCTCTCTGTAGCTATCGAACCTAAAACCAACATTGACCAGGATAGGATGGGGGAAGCCCTCCAGAAGTTGACCGAGGAGGACCCCACTTTCAAGGTGGCTTATAACAAGGAGACAGGACAGACAGTCGTCTCAGGCATGGGTGAGCTTCACCTGGAGGTTATAGTAAACAGGTTACTCAGTGAGTTCAAGGTAGGAGCCAAGGTGGGTAGACCACAGGTTGCCTTTAAAGAGACTATCAGCGTACCCGTACAGGTTGAGGGCAGATTTATTCGGCAGACTGGGGGTCATGGTCAATATGGTCATGTCTGCCTTGAGCTGGAGCCCGGGGAGCGTGGCAGTGGTTTTCAGTTTACCAATAATATTAGAGGTAATGCCATACCAAAGCAATATATCCCGGCAGTCGAGGCTGGAATTAGAGATGCTACGGAGACAGGCGTACTGGCTAACTACCCGCTGGTTGATATTAAAGCAACCCTTTATGATGGTAGTTATCACGAGGTTGACTCTTCAGAGTTAGCCTTTAAGATGGCGGGTTCGATGGCTCTTAAGAAAGGTGTGGCTAAAGCCAAACCCATCCTTCTGGAGCCTATCATGAAGTTGGAAGTGGTTACGCCTGAGCAGTTTCTGGGTGATATAATTGGTGACCTCAATTCAAGAAGGGCACATATTGAGTCTATTGAGGCACACGGTGAGATGTCCACTATTCATGCCCTTATACCATTAGCTGAGACCTTTGGCTATACTACCAATCTCAGGTCGGTAACTCAGGGCAGAGCCACCCATTCTCTGGAGTTTTATCGCTATCAGGAGCTACCAGCTCAACTGGTAGCTCAATTCACTGCTAAAGTAGGGACTAAAGGTTATGCCTAAGCAGAAGATTCGCATCAAGATAAAGGGTTTTGACCATAAGCTAGTTGACCAGGCTGCTGAACAGATTGTAGAGACAGTAGAGCGCACTGGAGCCGTTGTTTCGGGACCGGTGCCTCTCCCTACCCGTATTCAGAAGTTTAGCGTTATCCGCTCCCCGTTTATTGATAAGGACTCACAGGAGCAGTTTGAAATTCGAACCCATAAGCGTCT
>CAYNFT010000106.1:0-6157 GCA_964396535.1 uncultured Dehalococcoidales bacterium
CGGAACAACGCATTCCGGCAGTTTCTCACCTGATTCTTCAAGCGTACTGTAGAATAGTTCGCTATCTGTCACGTATATTTCTACCTGGTTTGTCTTTACCATGGTAGCCGAAGAATAGAAAAGCCCGAGTCCTTCAAGAAGATGATTGGCCTCCGTCTGGGCTTCCAGTAGTTCTTTTAATGTATATTTCATCTCCACTACTTCTGTAATTGCCACCAGTTCCGGATATTTCTCACGGTATTTTTCAAGCGTTTCCTCTCCGTCCCGTGTGAAGGCGGCTACCAGCCCGAACTCAGGCTCGTGCTGTATCCAGAACCCGGCAAGGGTCTCGGCTTCGTTTTCTTCAAGTTCCGCCCCATACGGGCCAGCCATGTCCATCAGCTCGAAGCGGCGTATGGCTTCATCCATGCTGATTCCCTGCTCCTCTGCGTATATCGCCGTACCAATAAGCTCGGGATTATCTTTGTATTTCTCGAAAATCTCGGTGTACTTTTCCGAAGTGCTCTCAGACGACGGTGAATCAGCTTCAACAAATTCCCCAACAAGCCAGTAAGGACCTTCACAGTCATCCGGCAGCCTTCGCCCGATGGCTTTCTCCACTACTTCTGCTGTAGTTTCACCGCCGCCGACTGCTACGGTATCTCCTACACGGGCTACAATCTGACCATCCCTGTCAATAATCTGGATTTCCTCACCCTCGGTATGCAGCGAAAAACCATAAGGCCAGATAAGCAGGTAATTATCATCAAAATACTTCACTCGAAGATAGCCATCATCCATCTCTAGTTTGCCTTCGAGTAATGCCTCCATCTGCTCAAGCCCGGCTTTTTGCACTGGAAAGAACGGGGAGCCCTCATCTCTGGCATTACAGGAAACAGCCACCATACACATAATTACCAGTACGAATATAGTGATTAACTTTTTCATTTTTTACCCCCCAGGGGTTTTAAGCCCCTTTCGATTAACTCTTCATTAGTAACTACATCATCCTGATCAACGGGATTGATATGAAGCGTGATAGTACGGCTGCCGGAACCCACTCCTTCGAAGTTGTATTCCACTGGTATATAGTAAGTGCCCGGAGGTACGTCCAGAGCAATTATTATTATCACGATAGATTCATATTCGGTATACGGTTCGGCTTCGAACTCCGCTGGTCTGATGCTGACTTCCAGTCCGGCGTGAAGAGCCTCCCGGTCGACCTTATAAGTGATTTTACCCGGTCCGTTATTACCAGTGGACAGATTAGCGTAGATATCAACTGTCATCCCGGCTGAATACCGCATAACATCGCCCGGCAACCTTGCCTTATACCGGGTGAACATAAACTGGACGGAGTCTACTATTTCAGTGATTTTGTCCTTAATGGTATCCAGGTCATCACCGTTGCAGTTAAGTCCCGGTACAGGATGAAGAGCCGCATTATCAGAAAGAATATAGTTCATCGAATAAACCTTGTTTTCCCAGATTAAAAACCTTCCCTGAGGGTGAAAGGAATGACTGCCCGTGCTGGTTTTCCTGAGAAAGAGCAGGTAGCGGTCCCCAGGAAGAAACAGGGGGTCGGATCTCATGTCGGAACCGGGTACATCAGGCGAACCCATCTGGACGACAGTAAGTTCCCTAACCTCTTCACCTTTTAACATTTTTTCTACCCTGAAGTCCCAGTAGGTCATATACATCCTTGTTCCTTCTTCTCTGGACTCGATAATCCTGTCCGCTACGCCGATGGCGATGACATCCGAGTGAGTGCACATATCGGAGACACTCTGGTAAGTATAAGCCCAGCTTGGGTTCGTGCCCAATCCTCCGCTACGCTGAGGGGGAGGCGATGGAGTCGAAGTGCAGGAAGCAGTCATCAGTAGTAGCATAAAAGCTAACATTACGACTATCAGCTTTTTCATTCTTTACCTCCCGTCTACGGCCTTAGTCTGATTCCCCCTTTTCCCCATAAAAAATTTACCTCTAGCCATAAAGAACAGGTCTTCCTTATTCTTTCCGGGCACCGTGTCATTCTACAGGGTACGTGCTTTGCACACCTAGGACCTGCTTCACCGCTTCCCTGAGGAGATTGTGAGTATCCTCAAGAATTGGGTAGTCACCTATGTTCACTCCTGTCTCCTCCCCACCGAGAATACTGGTTACCGTGATATCGCCTTCGGACGGCGAGTGGAACACCAGACTGAATATTGTTTCCGGGCCCTTGGTCGAGCCTCCTGTCGCATAGTCAGGGCGCACAGGCAGAGCGTTCACCATGTTCACAAGTTGCATGACATCCTGCTTATCGGTGAGAGTCTTTACCCGTGGTAGGACTCCTTCCAAATAGCCAAAATAGGTTACCTTCACACTGTCGATGTCAGATGGCAGTGCTTCTTCAGGTGGCTTCGGCAGGGGAACGCTATAGGTAATCAGGATTTCGAAGACCGGGTCAGGCACGCCATATACGCCATATACGTGGACCTCCATGCTGACCAAAGGCTGTGAAGGCAGGAAAAAGGCCGTGGTGCGGCCGATGCTCCCTTTGCCACCGTGTACACTCTCGTGATATTTGCGGTAGCCCTCTCTGCCGAGTTCTTCCGCATACCAGGTCAGGATGTCACCCATTGCCGCTTGCGCAGTGTACTGAGCGGAGGCCGACTGGTATCCAGGCCTCGACGGACCGGTGTAAATCGGCTGGGAGGCAGGGAACGAGGGCGGGCCATAGTGAGAGTCTACGGATGTCGTAGGTGTGGCGCCGGGGTATACGGGCAGGCTACCCAGAACCACTCCGGGCAGGAAAACTCCGTCTGAAATCACTGTTGACGCCGATTGGGCTGGGCCAGTAGACCGACAAGAGCTAAAAAATATTAACAGAATCAAAATCGATACGCAGGCACTTAAAACTCTTATCATTTTCACACTCTATCCTGAAGTTGATTCTAATCTCTGGTTGAAATGCCACTTTCTATTCAGTTCATAGCATTATTTAATGGTTTCAAGACCAGGGTAATTCTTCTCTCGGTGTACATCTCCAGCCGGCCGTCGATAAGCCGGTAGCTGACGATCGGGTAAACGGAACCGATAACGGAGGATCGCCCATGCGCAAATTCCCCGGAAGGTTCTCTGATTCTTTCCGCTTTAACCGAAGTAAATACAATAGTATCACCCTCGGCTTTATAGGAATATTCGTAAGTGGTGGTGCGGTCGAGTCCGTGTAGCGAGACGCCGTCCTCGTCGAAGACAAGAGTGTCCGACTCTTCTTCCCTGACCTGCTCGCCGCCGACCGAAAAGAGACGCCAGCTCGTGCCGATAAGGTCGTCCGGGTTCATCGGGTATTCTGGCCTTCTCTCGAAGACCAGCAGGGTATGCTTCGAGGCATCATAGAATTCCATCAGGGTTCCGTTTACAGAATAGGATTCGGTATTCCGAAGACAGTCCAGGTAGGTATCCTCCTGTTTGAGAATCTCTTCGTCACATCCCATAAGGGTTGTCCCCACTGACATATTTATGGAGGTGGCATCTGCCGAGTAATGCCCGTAATAGAAATTACACCCAGAGCTTCCCTGAACAGACCCGTCATCACGGAGATAAAGGCTGACAACCGTGTGATCGAGAACCTCGCTGCCGTTGATGGAGACCGCCCACCACTGGCAGCCGACCGGACTATCCGTATTGTCCGCAACCGGCGGATTAAAGAGAAACCAGAGGCCACCTGAAACCAGTGCCAGCAGCCCGATATAAAGTTTCATCCTGCCTGTCATTTTTTACTCCTTCTGCTCCGTTTTGTGCCAGAGGCTTTCGTTATCGAAGGGCCACAGGTCGGGAATAAACGGATGGTCCAGTCCCAGTTCCCTGTATAAATAATTCTGTACCTGCCTATAGGCTCTTTCATCCGTAACGGATATCTGCCCCAGCATCAGTTCGACGAACTCCGGCCCCCGAACCCATATCATGAACTGGAGCGCCGAAGAAATAACGAGTATACCGATGAGGACTATTGCGCCCTTAACTGCGGTTCTCATCAATATCTGTTTCATCTCCTGTCCTCCTGTGCCGTGCCGGAACAAGTGTTTTATCCATATATACGAAAGAACAGAGAAAGTATCACATCCGAGTTTCATAAAAGGATAGAGACAATGGGAAATAGCTTACAGCGGTTAATTGCTGAGAGGCGTCAGGAACTAGCGCGGATGCGGTGCTTCCATACTAACTTGAAGGATTGAGAAGCAGGATAATCAGCAAGATGATGGTTATGATAATCACTACTATCGCAGCAGCGATGGTGCCCTGCCACATAGTCCTGCGGGGTATTTGCCAGAACAAGAATCTTTGATTATCGGAGTATTCTTTCTTTTCTTGTTCTTCAAGCTGATGTACAAGCTCTGCCTTTAGATTTTCTTTAAATTCTTTCGAGGGTGCTTCACGCAGAGATGCCATTTTACGGGCAAAATCCAGCGCGGAGCGTGTGTCATCGTCCAAAGGCTCGGTGATTTCACTCTCCCGTCCTGTTAATACGCGGTCCAGATTTTCAATTAATTCCCTGTCTTTTTCCATACTATTCGTCATGTTGCCACCTCGAAAAACCATCCCTGAGTTTATGTACTGCCCGGCATAGTATTGTGCCTACATTTGATTCAGACAGCCCTGTAATCTGAGATATCTCACGGTTCGTCATCTCACTGCTGAATTTGAGTGAAATAAGCTCCTGTTCATTCGGGTTCAACAGGGAGAGGCACTCATGTAACTTACGGATTTCCTCGGAGCGTGATGTTTCTTCCTCAGGCGATGTTGAAAATACCAAAGCCTTCGACTCTGCTTCTTTCTGAAGTTTTTGCTCTCTGCTCCTTCTACGATAATAATCGATAAGCGTATTGCGGGCAATGGAGAAAATCCATGTAGAGAAAGCAGCTTTTCCAGAATCATATTTTGTGAAGTTGGTCAACGCTTTATTGAAAATGTCCGATGTCAGGTCCTCCGCAGCAGTCCTGTCTCCTACCCTGTAACTCACATATTGGAATACCCTGGGGAGATACTGCTCGTAAAGACGACCGAACAACTCGGCTGTGGAACCAGGAATCGCAGCTGCAACAATACTATTTTCTGCATTCATAATCAAGAAAAGCAACAAGTTTTGTCTCTCCACTACCCATAACTATATACGAAGAAAACAAGAAAGTATCACACCGCTCTGCAAAAATCACACCCGGTAATTAAGTTAGCACTATAAAGTCAACTTAGCAAGCAAACATATCCAATCGTAAATTTCAGAGATTATTGTTACATGAGTGTCCGAACTGGTTTCCCCGGCTTTTCTTTAACACAAGACTTTCGCTGATTGAACAAAGAGACATAAAGTAGAATTGCATCCCAGGCTGAAAAAAACTCTTGTGTAAATCCAGACCTGTGTAAAGCATCGCTGCACCTCCAGAACTTATTATGCTCCATGAGGTCAGCGTTTTCATGACATCAGAATGTGATTTCAATCGGGTAGAAGAAGAGATTAACTAAATACCTTGAGAGGGAAGGAAGTTACGCTTCTGAGCAAAGAATCCGGTGCTTTGTCTAGGTTAATTGTCTGGAACAATTTCTGGTAAATTGTCGATTTGGCCGAGGAATCCATCAATCTCAGCAAAGTTATCTGAATACTTCAAAGCTAGGATTATACCTAAATAGCCCAAACTTCTAGCATCATGAATGTCGGTCTCTGTAATAAATTCTTCACCAATTTGATTACGATGACCATAGTGGACCGACTTAACCCGCTTATCATATAGTGAGTCAAGCCTTTGGGCAGCATTACTGTTCAGAATTTTCCCTAGTCTTCTCTTGACATTTACCCTTGACAGGCGCTCGGTCTCCTTAAGCAGCACGGTCTCAAGAGCGCTTAGATACCAGACTAACCTTGCACTTAATGATGGGAGTCGCGTTGCCTCAGCATATTGTTGAACGCCCAAGAGGAATCTTTGTTGAACTGGATTTGGGTTGTCACTGTTGGACATTGCCTGAATTTCTTGGAACTCCTTTAGATTGACAAGTTTACCATACCTAGAGGAATCCAACGTATAAGGAAACGGAAATCCAGACTCGTTGGGTAACGAGCATTCTTTCCCACGAACAATTTGAAGGGATTGACCTGCCCCCAATAGTGATACCACTTGTTAAGTCGTAACCGCACTTAGGA
>CAYNFT010000107.1:0-6062 GCA_964396535.1 uncultured Dehalococcoidales bacterium
GGGCTGACTTCACGCAACACTTTAACTGGATTGTGCCCGCTTAATCTCCAGAGTGGATAATCAAGAATGCGAAACACGCTGCGCGCCTCTTCGTGCCAGCTCCACCATAGATTGTTAGCGAGTTCATCAAGCCTGTTTATGCGTTGTGGTACCTTTGGATTTGTCATATCACTCTTCTCTCTTCCTCGAATCCAGGCTTTATACAAGATTATACTCTATCCTGAGATGGTAAAACCAACTCACAGGAATCAGGCAGCAGTGCTATTTTAAAGATTGCGTACGCCTAGCCCAAAAAGAGAAGAGGAAAATCTAGCTGGGTTTGTGGCGAAAAAGTGAGCAGGGACAGATGGTTATGAGACAAGATTGCTTGATCGGTTTCTCCGTCGTGCAGCTTAAGAGGATTAGTTCTTCTTGCCACTTGCTCAACTTCGGCAAAGAAGTTTTCGGGGTGACAGTTGAGCACCATTGTCCCTGCCGATTTACATAACAATCTATGATAATAATCCACTTTTCCCATTACCACCTGGAGCATTACCAAAATACACCTTTGTATGGGGCCATGGAATTTCTATACCTTCCTCATCAAAGCGGTCTTTTAACCGCTTGCGTAGTTCACCCATTAAGGCCCATTGCCTGATTGGCTTGGTATCACCCAGTATTTTTATTTCTATACCCCTGTCTCCCAGGTTATCAACGCGCTCCACATGCGGAGTATTCAGCATGTCTTTGCCCCAATCAGGGTCATCCTTGAACTCCTGACAGACCTTATTAATAACGCCGAAGACATGATTAATGTTCTCTTTGTAGGCAACACTTACATTCAGGTTGATTCGTGCCCAATCTCTAGTCAAATTGCTGGCTTGCTCTACTCTACTATTTGGGAAGATATGCATTGAGCCATTAAGGTCTCGAAGAATAGTGCGTCTCAGAGTAATGTTTTCCACCAGGCCACCCGTTCCTTGAATCACTGCCACTTCACCAACCCGGTACCAGTCCTCCATTAGGATGAAAAAACCATGCAGGTAGTCGCGAATTATATTTTGAGCGGCGAAACCGAGGGCTAAAGCTGCAACACCGATACCTGCTAAAAGAGGAGCAATTTCAACTCCCAATTGACTTAAAATCATTACGATTGCCAAGATCCAGATTAGCACAGAGACAACCTGAACAATTATCCTTGAAAGTGTTTTTGAACGTATTGCAAGCTGCTCAGGAGACTCCTCACGAATCTTCGGGATTCTAGCTCCAATTATCTTTGGTATTACCCGCCTTGCGATAATTACTAGAATAAAAGCGATAACAAGTATTATGAGCGCTTGTATCGCTCCGTTAACGAGAGAGGATAGGCCAAAATTGAAATCAAATGTTGGCATAGTTTCCTCCTTTCAGCCAGTTATGAGGCATATGTCCCGTTTCATAATTCAGGTATTTGTGTCATATCAGTACGATATTACTTATCTTAAATTTACTTATCGCTATTATCTCCTGGAGCATTACCAAAATACACTTTCGTATGGGGCCACGGGATCTCAATACCTACCTCATCAAAGCGATTCTTGATGCGACGTCGGAGCTCGCGGGTGAGAGCCCAGTTCCACCCTACCTTTGTGTCACCGCGAATCGTTATATCAACACCATTATTGCCAAGAGAGCCAACACCCACGACTCCTGGGATCGTCGGGAGGTTATCACCCCATTCTGGATCATCCTTGAGGTTTTGACAAACCTCATTAATGATTGTATATACACGGTCAAGGTGTTCCCCGTAGGCGACACTGATGCTGAGATTGATGCGCCCCCAGTCTCGTGTCCTGTTACTAGAAAAGGATATCTGGCTATTCGGAATGCTATGCAACGTGCCATCTATTTCGCGTAGAAGTGTTCGGCGCAGTGTGATCTGCTCGACGGTACCCTCTACACCAATAACAGCAATCCACTCGCCAACGCGATACCAGTCCTCCATGAGAATGAAAAAACCGTTGAGGTAATCACGAATGATATTCTGCGCCGCAAAGCCAAACGCCAGAGATGCGACTCCAATGCCGGCTAGGAGAGGAGTAATTTCGACTCCCAATTGACTTAAAATCATTACGATTGCCAAGACCGAGATTATTACTGTTACCACCTGAACGACTATACTTGAGAGCGTTTTGGAGCGTATGGCTAACTGATCCTGTGACTCCTCACGAATCTTTGGAATCCTGGCTTGTATGAGCTTGGGTACTAGCCATCTTGCTATGAGCATAAGAACAATCGCAACGACTACGATGATCCCAATCTGTATTGCTCCATTCACGGCTGCAGACAAACCGAAGTTTAAATCCAATGTTGGCATAGTTTCCCCCTTTCAATTAATATTTACGCTGCTCAATTTACCTACATTGTTCGAACCTCCCTTACTCGACTCAGTCTCTATAGAACAAAGAGTCGGTCAAGTATCTTACTTCGTATTTCCCGCGCAGCCGCTAGTTTATCAAAGGACTGCTTTTTAACATCTCCCTCGCAACCGCTCTTATTTATGGCTCGTTATGCATTCAAGATGACTCTCCGTTGGAAACTAGCTCATGTCTGTTCCAGTTGCGAAGTACAGTTTGGACAGCGCTGGGCTTTAATATTTATTATAGAGAAGCAATAAGGACACTCTTTCGTTGTAGGCTCCACTGGTGCTACCTCTACCTTGGGCGCTTCCATCTCGCGGCGTAGCCTATTTAAGTTCCTAACCATTAGGAATACGACAAGTGCTATTATCAGAAAGCTAATAACGGTAATAGTAAAAACGCCATAGTTGATTGTTACTGCCCCAGCGGCTTTTGCGTCAGCGAGTGAAGCGTACGGTCCTTGAGTAACACCTTCCTTCAGGACTACAAAAAGATTGGCAAAATCAACGTTTCCTAAAAGTAGACCTATTGGAGGCATGATAACGTCGCTGACAAGTGACGTAACAATAGCGCCAAAGGCAACGCCGATTATAATGCCTACGGCCATGTCGACGACATTCCCTCTCATAATAAACTCTTTGAATTCTTTCCACATGTCTATGCCTCCTTAAAATTTAATATGCCAGTTACATACTAACTCTCGTGTTTCTCTTCAAGCTTCAACTTAGGCAGTTCGGCAATGCCTATGTTAAGGGTTTCAGAGGCTATTCTAATGTTCTCAGATTTCTGAATCTCAAGCAGGAGCGCCCGGCTCAAGTTCGTGTGAACCGTCCGTCTCTGTCTCACATCCGTAATGTACCGGATATTGAACTCGATCCAGTTATCAGTAAGCTTAAGAAACACTGCCGGCTCTATTGACCATTTTGATACATAGTATCTCTCGCCCAGCTTTGAAACTGATTTTTCTGCCTCTTTTGTTGCTATCTTGGTCTCTGTTTCGGCGATATTGATGATTCTAGAGATAGCTTCTTTCCAGTCACTATCATAGGTAACGGGTATGGTAATCTCGTCCCATATATATGGGTGATCCCTTGTGTAATTGTTCACCGTGCTGGAAAGCACGTAGTTATTCGGAATAGTCGTCAATCTACCAGTGGGCTGATCCCCTAATACCCACTCTTTCATTTCCATTAGTGTTGTGTATAGTATGCCTATGTCCATGACGTCGCCGCTTTTGGAATTGACTTCAATCCTGTCCCCCACTCGATAGATGCCAGTCAGGAAAATGACTATTCCTGCAGCGAAGCTCTTGAACAAATCCTGCAATGCCACTGCCGCTCCTGCCGCCAGAACTCCATAGGAAACCAACAATGCTTGGGGATGTTCGACCCATATTGCTATTGCCACTGCTATAAAAGTCAAGATGTAAAGGGTTGCAGTAACTTTACGGAGTGAGTATCTTGTCTTTGGTTCAGCTATCCTTTTGGAAACAAGTTCCTCGAGAATGAATTTGAAGACAAAGTAGCTGATAGCGAGAGCAATGCCTGTTTGGAAGGCTTTCGCTAGATACATACTTACGTATCTAGAGTTCACATACCACAGAATAGCGGAAACTACTATGAGTATTGATAGGATTACCATTTTTCGCTTCAACTTTTTATACTCCCAGAAGGTAAGTTCACTTACCGTCGCCAGTTTTGACTGGGGTCTTTTAACTCTGCTTTGTGCATTATACAAGAAGGCTCTGAGAACACCCGGCTAATTAGCTTATTTTCTGGTACAATGCCTTCTTCGTTATTTCCAAAATAGTCTCTTGAGCACTGGTGCTATGCACAATTCTCTCGCATACAGCCCGTGTCCTACTGGCTACGGATGTTATCATTGTCTCTAACCTCTCTCTGCTCAAATCATCTATTCCCTCATGTGTGCACAGCGACAAGACCTCGTCCAACTCCTTCATTACTTCCTGATTCTGTAGAATAAGACCATTTGTCGGTAGTCTCCCCAGTATTGGAGTAAGAACTTTCAACTCCTGCTCACAATTGCTCTCAAAGGCGTCCTTAATAGAATCTAAGCTTTGCTGTAGGAGCTTTCTGGGTTCGTTCACACCTATATGGCAACTCCCAAATTGATAAAGTACTGTTTTCTCTATTGCAAGTATTTTATCCCGAGTCTTGCCCTGACGTTCGATAGCCTGTTCTACTGTATACAACAGATTCTCTTCCATTTGCTGCCTCCTCTCCTAAACAATATCTATAGTATAAAAAGTTGATCGATTATCTTATTTCGTAAATCTCGGGCAGGTAAAAGCTTATTATAGAAATCAGATTTTACCTTACCATCCACTCCGCTAGTACTTATAGCCTTGTAGGCATTGACAACAGCCCTATGCTGGTCATCGAGCCCCATATGTACGAGGTTAATATCCCACATTGGTCTTCGACTTGCCCACCAGAACTGGTCGCTTTGCAGGGCTCTGTCTAAAAGACCGCGTGCAATGCCGGTGAAGTGTTTGCTTTCATCATTATCAGCTACCTGTACTGCTTTTGAACACAGTTCCAGGCATATTGCCGTGTGGTCCCACTGCATTCTATGTATCTCATTATCTTTGTCTTTCCAGAGTGGAAAGGAGTTTCCGGCATCGATATCCTTTGCGGACGTGCTCCAGGACGATGGCTTCGGGTCTATCACGTCACCTGAAGGAAAATGCTCAAGGAGCTGGCTGACAGTTACTGTCTTGACCTGCTGGGACGTCTCTTCGTCTCTGAGCAGGCTGGCCTGCCGCTCCGCAAGCATCGTCGTCTGCTTGATATGGGCATAGGTTTCGCTTCGCACCTGTATTTCCTCATATACTTCGGAAAGAAACAATTCCTCCCAATCCTTAATATGGTGTCCGTAAGTCTCTGCGTCCATGGCGGTAACCACATAGATATCTTCTCTATCACCCTTTAGGGCGTTTAGGTGCTCAAGAAATTCTTTTGGTCCTACCTGCTGAAAACTGATCTTGTTACTCAAAAGGTCATCTCGAAAGAATACAGCCAGCCGCTGTCCGTCATGCTCAATTTGGTATACGGTTTCAACAGGCCAGTCAGCCGGGCAGGCGACACCGCTGAGAATGATCCACCGGTGCCCAGTACCAACTATCGTTGGCACAATATCTCTGCTATAAGCCATCTCCGGTGGAAAGAAGCCGCTTGGCTTATATGCGTCCCCGAAGAAAAACGAATTACTCTTGTAGTTAAGCTCTATCTGTCGCTTGCCTTCGTCAGGCGGGATTAATGGCAGAATCGGGTGATATTTGGCACTCCCCACAAGCTCTACCTGCCCCTTCTGTCCAAGCTCCTTTAGACCTTGGATGACGTCCTGATGCCCACAGTGGTTCAGCATCTCCGTCAGAATTGCATTGATATTCACGGTGACCCTTACTTCCGGAAACTCGCGTAAGACCTGGAGTAGAGGACGATAGGACTCATCACATATTTTGTCCAGCACAGAGGGAAACTGCGTTGCTGGCTGATAGAAATGGAATAACTGCGCCCAGTAAATCATTTTTATCTCTCCTTACCGATTCAGAATTTGTCTAAAGTTGGCAGCTTGACTAGCTATTCCCCTTAATCCATTTCCAGGCCTGCCAGAGGTCGGTAGCATAGAAGTCCGGTTTTGGCTCTGGATTTCTCCCCTTTT
>CAYNFT010000108.1:0-6047 GCA_964396535.1 uncultured Dehalococcoidales bacterium
GTCTTCATCTGCTACCAGATTAAAGGAGTTGTTATAAAGGGAGGTACCAAGCTGTCCCTTTAACCCTTCTTCAGCAGCAGCTATCCTTATTAAGGAGGATAATTTGCTATTCACGTTCAAGCCTGGTGCCTCTATATGCTTGGAATACTATTTATAGCTTGTCTCGCTGAAAGTCTCAAGTATCCATGCCTTCGCTCTTTTCTCCAACAGGTTCCTTTCTCCACTGCGCCTGTCTTAAATATATATAGGCAAATAGGGCAAACCAGATTGGAAATATAACATAGGCAGCATTGTAGTGCATTGCCTCCAGCGCCCCCGAGCCCCAATAGTAGCCTGCGATAACCGAAATCACTACCCTGATTATGTTCTGTAGCCAGGTGCCAGCAAGACCAATAAGGAAAATGTACCAGGCCTTTTTCAGTGGCAACCTGATATCCAGCATCATCAGAGCGAACAGAGCAATAAACACTCCGATTGTGGCGTAACCGGCGCAACCCGGCACTATGGTGGTTGAGATAGCATCTCCGCCAGGGTTGCTAAAGTGAATCACTACTCCGTCGTTAGTTATTGGTAGGCCGAAAATTCTTGTAATGCCTGTTACCGTATTAGCGACAAACATCGATGACGGCTCTCCTGACCATCTATCTATCAATATAGGAAATAGGATACTGAAACCGTAAATAGCCAGGAGAATAGATGGTAGAATTGATGCCCCGGCAAAAATCAGAGCAAAAATACCGAGCCAGCCCATTAGCATTAAAAAGAGGAGGAAGTCATCAGGCCTTGGTAGGAAGATAGATAGTGCTACTAGAGCAACACCGGCTATTATAAAGGGAAGGCTGAGCTTCTGTGCTTGCATTCTGGGTAAAATATCTTTTCTTTTTAACCAGACCCACAGGATACATAGTCCCAGTATGCCCCAGTGGAAAACACCATGATGCTGAAGTCCCTCGAGTGAAAACCACTGAGGTAGTTTTGGCCATAGTTCTCGGAAAACTAGGACAGAAAAAGCCAGGCAACCTGTGCACCAGATAATAAGCCTTATCTTCAAATAGCCCCCTGATTCTGTTTATTTAGGTTAAGAGATATGGCATAACGGCGACTAATATTGTATTGCCCACTCCATGGGCTATTATCGGTGCTGTCAGACTATGAGTCCGGTGGTAGATGTAGCCAAATATGAGACCGGCTGCGAAAGTGAAACCCAACTCGGGTATTGACCTCCAGGTAAGGTGCATTACCCCAAACACCAGGCTGGTACCAAGAAGACCCCATTTCCACCCCAGCAGGTTTGCCATATCTCTCTGTACCAGCCCTCGGAACAGAAGTTCCTCTCCTAAGCCGACAAAGATGACCATATAAGCAAGGTCACGCATCAAATATTTGATTTCAAAAGTGGGAAATGAGGCGACCGGGGTAATGATAAAATACTCTGCTACACCCAGAGGGGCCCCTATCAGGAATCCTATTAGGATATACTTCAATATCCGCTCACCACTGAAACCGATATCCCTGAGGCTGATATTTTTTCGGTAGATATGCCAGACGCAAAGTGCCAGAACTGCTGCGTATACCGCGGGTAACAACAATTCCTGGCTGAGGAAAAACCAGGGGAGTGAAGAGGTAAACAGTATATATAGAGGTATCAGTACCAGGGACTCGACACAATCGGTGAAAGGCTGCCCTAATTTTATTACGGGAATGACCAGATAGATAAATAGAGCTAAAAATAGAGCCAGGATAATGCCATAGGCGACATTCTGATAGGCAAATACCCACTCACACAAGGTAATACCCAGACATACTAGGGAAATAAGCGCTGCTGAATAGGTTTTTGGAGAAGCAGAAATCCTACCTCTTACGGTCATAACTGTGTAACCCCAGCTAATTATACCTCAGATGCTACTATAATGTAGAGCTTTTAGCTGGGAGAGGGACTGCTTTACGTCTCATCCAGAGGTATACTCCGATGCACAGGCTGAAGGCTACAATAGCCGCCATAACGGTGGGGAACTCGGGGATAGCCGACTGCTGAACAGTGAAGGTATCCTCCGCAAGCGTGTATGTCCAGTTAGAATCATAGGATGACGGTGGAGTATGTGCCTGGTCACACACAATCACATGCCAGGTTCCAGCGACATCGGTTCCCACAGCGAATGTATGCAGACTTGTCAGGTTTCCTGATGAGTCAGATGTGCCGTCCTCGGTAGCCCTCTTATCATTGCCGCCATCGTAGTAAGCTATCCTGTAGTTATGACTGGGCTGTAAACCGGTGCTACGCATATAGACGATATTCTCAGTATCGTAGTCAGAAAAGTTGTTGCAATGGGTGCAGTGGCCAGAGTCACTGAACGCAGAGAGGATGTAAGGGAAGGAACTGGTGCGCACCCGGATAGCTATATCACAATCGTAACCTGTCCCCGTTCCTAAAGCAATCCACGTGCCATCAGCACCCGTCACGCTAATATAGGTGCGCCCTGTCTCAAGCGGTCCCAGAATATCAATGACGATAGGCCATTCATAGCTATCATTAGTGAACTGCACCACGGCGAAGATATCATCGCCGCTGGTTACCGACAGAGGTGAATCCAGCGCCACCGAATGGTAGCCAGCCTCACTGAAGCTGTTGTTCAGCTTGCTAGCCAGCAGGTTAGTGAGATTTGACCCATCGAAGTCATCATAGATACGTATATCAATATCAGTGGTGACATCGTTAGTCCAGAACTCTACCCTGGTGACACGGGTATCACTTGACGGTATAAATTTGCACAGACCCCAGGTAGTAGTATCACTGCCAGTTCCGAAGCTGTTCGTCCAGCCTCCCTCGTCGTAATAGTAGAGGTCGCCGTTGTCGTCATAATCCTGCCAATCATATATAAATGATGAGTATTTGCCGATGCTAGCCGACTGGTAAGCGATGGTAAAGTAGCCGCCCTCCGAACCATAGCCACAGGGTCCTCCCCAGTCGGTGCCCCAGCTGTTCTTCACAATCCAGCCACCGGTGCCTCCGTCGTGAGTGAGGCTGTCATCCCAGCCGACAATAAGCACGGCGTGGTTGGGTGCGGTCGTGTTCGTGGAGTACATGGTATAGGAACCATCATAGGAGGAGTTGAATCCATAGGAACTGTCGGCCCAAAAGGAGGTATAGATAGGGCCGTAGTTCTGAATGTAGGTCTTGAGAAGGCTGGTATCAGGCACCACGTTACCACATATTAGCCTCCAATCCAGCAGCATCCTCTGATAGGTGCAGGTGCCGTTGCAGGCTACATCGCTGGCCACATACGCATCGCATGATTCCAGCACCGTTCCCTTTTTGGAAAACCAGCTTGCCATCTTATAGTAGTTGCCTCCGCTACAGGAGCTATCATACCAGTTACATTCCTTGGCATTGTTCTCCGAAAAGTCGCAGGTGCAGCCAGTACCATCAATGAGAATTTTTGATTCGATGTTGGCGATGGCAGCAAAGGCGTAGCAACTGCCACAAGTCCCCTGGTCTTTTACCGGGGTAACCTTGCCCTGCGAACGCCAATCAAAGCTGGCTGGCTGCCCAAGCGAGGGTGCCTGCAAGACAAGCTCCTGTGGTATGGTTTGACCGGTCAGGTGAGACAGGTCCATTAGTGGGGGTATGTAACCTGTACCGTGCCCATCTATTACCGGTGGCGGCTCCTCCGGTGCTCCTAGAGTTGGCGCTTCCTGTAGCTCAAATTCCTGAGCCCAAGCTACGGGGGTAGGGATGATAAAAATGAAAGCAAGCAACAATACCAACGCAATAAATAAGCAGGCAAGTTTCACTGCGAGTTTTATTACACGCATGATTCATCTACACTTTAGATAGCCAGAATCATCACTGTCTGGGTAAATACCATGCCCACAAAGATGATGAACAGGATAGTGGCCATATTTCTAATGCCGAGTCTATAGCGTCCCAGGATGGTAATTCCCTTGTTGTCTTTCATTACTTGAGTTAGCTCGAGGAAGATGAGCAGGACGATAAGAACAATGGTGATTATTATCCCGGTATTAATCCCGCTGTTGGTGCCGAAGGTGTTTGTGAAGTACTCCATAGATATCATAGAACTCATCACTGATGTGGAGAAGGCAGCGAAGGAGACAAAGCTGCTCATCAACTGCGGTGGGTATGACGGTAGCGATACTGCCTTAACGTAGTTGCCACTATCTGAACTGGTCTTGAGGACAAAGTTAACCTGCTCGCCCCTTTCTAGAGAATTGACGTAGGCATACTGGTACTTGGAGCTAGCTTGTGGAGCGATAGATGTGCTCCCACTTTCTGTGAGATTGCCATTGACATATAGCTGGTAGCTGGTAGTTGATGGTTCATCAGTCGAGTTAGATATATTAAAGGTGACGACTACTGGCTCCCCTGCCTTAGGTACCTCAGGGATAATTGTCATAGTTACTGGGTCGGCAGCCGACCTCATGGAAATAAGGAAACCAGCTAACAAGAAGATACATAGCCAGGTAATACTTATCTTTAGTATAAATCCTTTATGCTGACCAGACTTTAGCCTATTCACTATTCTACCTCCAACCTGGGATAGGGACTTTTCCTATAAAGTTCGCCTAACAGTTAGTATATTGAGTATATTCGCCAAATGGCAAAATGTCAAGTAGTTAATCGTAGTCAAGATAGAATGTTGAAAAGCTAATCATAGTCAAGATAGCAGGTAACCTGTTCAATTGGCTCAGCCTTACCATCCTCATATAGGGCAAAGTCTACCTGGCCCTCGGTTAGCTCTTGTGGGTAAATATGATGGATGTAGGTATATGTCTTCCCCTGTTTAACTACTATGCTGTCACTATAAACGGCACCATCTACGGTAACCAAAATGGTGTATTTGATATCCCTTTCCTCATCATTGAGGATATCGCATTGCAGTATCCACTCGTTTTCCCCCTCGATAATCTGAACCCTTTTCGACTCAGGGTAGCTCTGACCTGAAGGGAAAAGGTAGACAATGGAGATAAACACCCCGGCAAGTATGATTAAAGATATAACGAATATTAGTCTCAACCTGGACAATTGAAGTCGAACTCCTTCTAAGGGCTTCAATGAAGGATTATAGCTAACCGACATTCGGTAATCAAGCCAACAGATGATATCAATAGTTTGGAGCAATTTTTACCCTAGGTTGTCTAAAGGGTATTTACGCAGTAAAATGTACTAGTTATAATCGAATCATGATGCGGAGTAATAAAGCCCGCATTTTTAATCCACCCTTGTTTTTCAACGAGAGCAGTTACAAAATGTTATTCGACTAAGCCAAAGACAGATGTTTATATTTGGACATACTGGGATTACCCTGGGTGTTGCCGTACTGTTAAACGGTACACTCATCAAAAGCCGTACTCTTCCCAAAACGAATGAGTTAGAAGGGCAAACACAACGCTTGCATGAGCCTCCTGCTTCTCAAAACGGCTACTCCGGTGGTATTACGTCATGGCTTTTCTCTCTAGCATCCCGCATAGATATAAGGCTTTTGCTAATAGGCTCACTTCTTCCTGACATCATTGATAAACCCATCGGCAGGGTCTTCTTCAGGGATATTTTTAATAACGGCAGGATATTCTGCCATACACTTCTCTTTCTCATCGTTCTCGTCCTTGGTGGGCTATACCTCTACCGGCGCTACAAAAAGACTTGGCTCCTGGTTCTCTCTTTTGGTACATTCACACATCTAATCTTAGACCAAATGTGGCTACATCCTCGGACTCTCCTCTGGCCACTATATGACCTCTCATTCGAGAGGCACGCCTTCATCAACCTAAGCGACTGGCTCAAGGAGATATTTAATGAGCTATTAGCTTATCCGGCGCTGTTCATACCTGAACTCGCTGGAGTGGTAGTAATCGCCTGGTTTGTATGGCTATTAGTGCGTAGAAGGAAAGTTATCGCATTCATCAAAAACGGGCAAGTATAGGTATTATTACCTGTTTGCTCACCGTGGCTTTTTACCTTTCATCAAATTGGGACCAATTATTCGCCAATTATCCACCATTTGGTACCATTTCAGGTACTTTTAGAACGA
>CAYNFT010000109.1:0-5916 GCA_964396535.1 uncultured Dehalococcoidales bacterium
CTGAGATGAGCTGCTTACCCTCAGCACCCTGGTTTCCCCCTGCAGGGCTTGCACTATTTAATTCGATATGCTGCAACCTCCCCTTCTCCCCCAATATATCCTGTTAAAAATATTTCCCAAGCTTTATGGTTAACTGTCTCCGGCAAAATAAAAAAGGGCATCATCTACCACCAGATAATTCTTGCGGTTCTGATGCCCAATAATTACACTCACTACTATCTTTCATCTATCAAAAATATAGATGGGTTATCTGCTTTAGTGTAGTAAATTCAATTTTAATAATTAGATAACCTAAACAGGTGAATTAAATACGGTCCTGTTCAGTCATACCCCTTCTATAGCTTGATTCAAAATACCATGTTGTCGTGAAATCGTATGCTATAGTCGTACACGATTAGTAATAACATATAATAGGGATTGATGTCAAGAATAACTAAGGGAACTAGCGCTTGCCCCTCCAGGAAAATGGAATAACTTTTAGAAATATTTGTATACTTATAATAGGGTGCAGGTATTCTATATTTAATGAATAGTATCACTATACTTGTCCTCTCATCGTCATCAAATCTATAATCTAAACGGAGGTGGGTGAAATGGCAGAATCTAAAGATATAAGCTTCAGGCTATGGCAAATGGTCAGCAACGTCCGTCACCTAATATACAAAGCCAGGCAGAAGGAGCTTAACCGGTATGGTATTTCGATGCCCAGTTCGGGAATCCTAGATGCGGTTTTAAGATTGGGTAAAAGAGCAACACCAACAGCAATATCACAACAATCATTCAGAGAACGCCATAGTATCTCGGAACAGCTTTCAAGAATGGAGAAGGAAGGACTGATTAAAAAAGTAAAAGACCTGGAGAGGAAGAACCTGATACGCGTCGAAGTGACAGAGAAAGGATACGAATTGTCCCAAAAGGCAGCGGAGCGAGAATCTATAGAGCATATCATGTCAGCATTGACCCGGGAAGAGCAACGGGAATTGTGGTCTCTTTTATCGAAGCTGCGAGAAAAGACGATGAAATATCTGGGTCTGGAAAATATTGAGCCTTATCCCCCATCAGACCCTGATGAACTGTTACCTACGGATATGACTGCCTGATTAATTGGACCAACCGGCTGATTACTCAGTGAAGGGAGGGGAGAGCAATCCAAAACGGCCTGCCAGATAGCCAAGAGAACTGGTTATCAGTAATACCCAGCCCTCTAAGTTTGGTTATCCATTCGGAGTTTTAGTGCAATGGGTAAACGCTCTGGACACTTGCAGGCTTTTTGTTATCTTTGGTGGGAACCTACGCCCCCAGTATCTCTTTGTGGCGGAGGGCCCGCTCCAATGATGGCTGCATTTTCATCTCGCGGAATTCTTTGATGGCGAAGTCCAGGTGCTCAAGGGCTTCTTTCTTCTCGTCAGGGTAATGCTCCAGCAGCAGCTCGGCAAGCTGGAGCCGGGTGAGGGCAAGCTCGGGACGGAATTTCATCTCGGTGGCAACTCTCAGCGATTCTTTATAGTGCTCGCGGGCTTCATCATACCTCTCCAGGAGAGCCGCCGCCCCGCCCAGGTGGCGGGCTACACAGGTTGTCCACCAGTAACCTGTCGTGGCGAGAGTATTGTCTTTAAACCGCTCAAGCAGCAGTTCGGCCGCCTTGCGGTGCCCTACCAGCACAGCTGCCTCTAGGTAGGGGATATCCAGCCAGGCGTGGGTCAGGTCATCCCTGGAGGTAATATCAGGACGTCTTTCCAGCATTCGTTCCAGCCTTTCGTTCACTTCATCTTTACGTCCCTGGTGAGCCAGGTAAAGAGGGACATAGCGGAATGAGGGCGTGCTCATCTGCTCCTCTACAACCCTCCAGAGGGGTCTGTCACGGTACTCGCCGGTATTCCCCA
Source organism: uncultured Dehalococcoidales bacterium (assembly GCA_964396535.1). Taxonomy (GTDB): domain Bacteria; phylum Chloroflexota; class Dehalococcoidia; order Dehalococcoidales; family UBA2162; genus CAYNFT01. The sequence continues at coordinate 1,884 of CAYNFT010000109.1, forward strand.
GGCAAAGGACAGGTCTAAGTCCGGCAAACATAACATCACTAAAATTAAATGCCTGTACATCGGTCTCCTGGACAAGTGCTATCAAGCGTTCGAGTATCTCCACGGCTTGCTCCAGGTTCCCATCCAGAAAAGCCACCGAAGCATCGAGAGCCATTGATATTGCCACATTGTTAACTTGCCCGGTGCGGGAAGCCCTGTCCTTAACGACCCGGGACATCTCTTCCATTTGTCGCCGCTTCCCGCAGGTAAGAAAGGCGTTAAAGGCATTTTTGGTACCAGTATCAATTCCTGTTACATACATTGATGCCAGTTCTTCGGCTATCTGTAACGCTTCCCCGGCAGACCATGGCGTAATTCCGAATAATGATAACCATGCATTTGTCCACAGCATTAGCTGTGTATCACCATAAGTTTTAGCCTGTTCCCGGGCTTGCCTGAGAAGTGGGACTCCCTCTGCATTGGAACCTCTCAAACAGCTTCTAATGCCTTTCATATTATCTGCATAGGCATGCTCCAGGGTGCCCGGTTCGGCGTAGCGCTCGGCGGTTTCCAGCCATTGTGCTCCCTCAGGCCCTGCTATTGCTGCTACAGTACCTGAGGAAGATATTGAATAAAAAGCCAGATAGCATGCCCTGGCAATACGTTTTTTATCACCGATGCTTTCAGCCAGGGATAACGCTGCTGGAGATTCTACATCGAGGGAATGGCTTGGCTCTCCCCCCCACATCCGTGCCTCACCAAGGGCAAGGAGCAGGTCGCATACCTTTCCTTTGTCTTCGGGGTCCAGCACGTCCTGTACTTTAATAGCCTGTTCAAGGAGACGTGCTGCTTCTCCATAATCGTAGACATCGCTGGCGCGCTGTGCCGCCATCTCCCCGTAGCTGACCGCCTTACCCAGGTCACTGAGTTCCGGGGAGTAAGAGAAATGCTCGGCAAGCTCGGCGGCATGTTCCTGGAGACGGGTGGCATATACCACCTCCAGAGCCTGCGCCACCTGCCGGTGCAGGCGGATACGCCGCGGGGCGATAATCTCCTCGTAAAGCGTCTGGCGGAAGAAGGCATGAGCGAAGCGGTAGGTCACCGCCGCCCCCACGGCGGAGCGCTCCTCGACAACTGCGGCTCCCCTGGCTTCCTCCAGGGCAGCAAACACCTCTTCCTCGGTTGAGCCGGCAACCCTCTCCAAGACGTCAAGCCGGAACTCCCTGCCGACGACGGCAGCGATAGACAGCAGGCGGTTGCACTCCTGGCTCAGGCTTGACAGACGCTTGCCGATGACATCTCGCAGACCCTCGGGGATGCTCATCTCAAGGGGTGTCTGACCGGTAGCCTGCCACCGTCCGCCTGCCCTGACGAGCAGCTTCTGCTCGGCAAGATAGCGTACCACTTCCTGTACAAAGAGAGGGTTTCCTTCCGTCTGGCGGTGCACCGCATCGGCCAGTCCCAGGGGAACATCCTGTCCGGTGATACTGGCTAGCATACGCCTGACCTCATCCGCATTCAGTCCACGTAACAGGACACGCCCGTATGTGGAAACGCGCCTCAGCTCAGCCAGCGCCGCCGATAACGGGTGGGTGCGGTCTACCTCGAAATCCCGGTATGTCCCGACAACCAAGAGCCTTGTCCTCTCAAGGTTGCGTGAGACATAGGTAAGCATCTCCAGGGTGCCCTTGTCGGCATCGTGCAGGTCCTCCAGGATAACCAGCATCGGTTTTACCTTAGCAGCATTGGCTAAGAAACTGGTAACCGCCTGCATCAAGCGGTAGCGTTCCTCCTCGGGATTCTCGGCGGTTCGCGGTTTTACCTTTAGCTTTTCCCTGATTTCCGATACAATCCGGGCTACATCGGTAGCGCCGGAACCAAGCTCTTTTCTCAAATCTTCAACATCTCTATCCAGTACATAAGACCGCATCGCCTCGACAAAAGCGAGATATGGTAAAGAAAGCGACCCTTCCTCGTAGCAGTGACCGACCAGTGTCTTACCACCGCGTAAAGTTACATAGGTGGATAGCTGCTCACAGATGGCAGTCTTGCCGATACCCGGCTCTCCCACCACCATCATCAAGGCTCCCTGCCCGGATATAGCTCCGTCAAAGGCTGATTGTAATTGCTTCAATTCAGGTTCCCTGCCGACAAATACTCTGCGGTAGAGAGGATTCTCTGTTGGTGTTGTTGTTTCTGCTGATGGTTCTGTCTTTGCTGTACCGGCTTCTATTGACTCAAATGCCTGTAAGACATCTTTTACAGAAGCAGGGCGTTTCTTCGGGTCTTTTTCAAGTAATAGCAAAATGAGGACTTCCAGTGCCGGAGGCAGGTCAGCCCGGTGCCAGGTGGGGGATACCGGCGGCGTGTTGATATGCTGCCCGATAATGGCAACCGAGTCATCGCCTACAAACGGAGGTCTGCCGGTAACCATCTCGTAGAGCATTGCTCCTAAAGAGTAGAGGTCAGCCTTGTTTGAAACCTCACCGCCCATTGCCTGCTCCGGCGGCATGTAGGACACCGTGCCTACCATCATCCCTTCCTGGGTCAGGCGGGAGATATCGGCTACCATTGCCAGGCCGAAGTCACCTATCCGGGCCGAGCCGTCGGCAGTCAGCCAGACATTGCCCGGCTTCAGGTCGCGGTGAATGATTCCCTTCGAGTGAGCGAAATCAAGACCGTTGCAGACACACTTTGCGATGCTGATAATTTGCTCAAGGGGCAGCCTGTGCTCAGGCGCCTTTTCAATAAGCCCCTCGACATCACCGCCGGACATAAGCGGGAGAACGATATAAGGTTGGCCTTCATGCTCTCCCATATCGTGGATGGTAACGATGTTAGGGTGGTCGCCAAGCTTCCCCATCGCCTGGGCTTCGCGGGTGACGCGCTTTCGGGCATCTTCATCTAAATTCTCGGTCTTTATCAGGGCGAAGGCAACATCGCGGTCGAGCACCGTATCATGGGTAAGGTAGACCTTCTTCTCACCGCCCTAATAAATAATATCTCTATTCTTTTATTGACAAATACCCAGTAATCAGATTACACTCAAGTCCTGTTCGTGAATTTCGCTGGATGTTAATCGGAAAGGAGGATTGAATAATGGCTACCCATGCTGCTACAGAGGAGAGTTACCGGGAACACCTTAAAAGGCTAAGGGAGGGTATCGAGAGGAAACATAGTAAATCCATAGAACAGATTTACGAGGAAAGACAAAAGAGACTCTGGGATGCTATCGAGATGAAGCAGCCTGACAGAGTGCCGGTCATTCTCGGCGGAACCTATTTCGCTGCCAAGTATGCTGGACTGCCCTACTCCAGCGCCTATTATGACCCGATTTCCTGGAAGACAGCTTACACTCAGATGATAGCGGATTTTGAACCCGATACCTGGGGTACTACAGCCGCCAGTTCGGGGCTCGTACTCGATGCTCTGGAAGCAAAGAATACACTATGGCCTGGCGGGACGCTTCCCCCTGATGTTCCACAGCAGAACCTTGACGGAGAATACATGAAAGAGGAAGAATACGACCTTTTTCTTGACGATACCACTGATTTTCTTTTACGCTGCTATCTACCTCGTGTGTATGGTGCTTTGGCACCCCTTTCCAGGCTTCCTTCTCTGGGTGACAGGTTCATGGGGCTGCAGGCTATTACCGTCCTCTTTAACACACCGGATTTTAACAAAGCTGGCCAGGCTCTATCAAAAGCGGGAAAAGCGCAAAAAGAATGGAGCCAGGCTATGGCTAAATTTAGCGAAGATATGGAATCCCTGGGCTTTCCGCCGTTGTCGGGACGTGGTGGTTTCTACGGGGGTCCAGCCTTCGACCAGATGGCAAACGCTTACCGGGGTTGGAAAGGTATTATCAAAGATATGTATCGGCGTCCCGAAAAGCTCATCGCTGCCCTCGAAAAGATTAACATGAGGCAGATAGCCAGGGCAACTCCGGCTGACACCACGAAGCCAGGACCTAAGCTGGGAGGTGGTGGCGCAATTCATAGAGGCTCCGACGACTTCTTGTCCAAGCAGCAGTGGGAGAAATTCTACTGGCCTACCT
>CAYNFT010000110.1:0-5847 GCA_964396535.1 uncultured Dehalococcoidales bacterium
GAGCCAGCATCAGATCTATCACGTCGCCTGGGACGAAGCGAACAAGCAAAAAGACCATTATAGTTATGAGAAACAGGGTGGGGACAATCAGGAAAAGTCTTCTAATTGCATAAGCACGCATATCTTCCCCTTTATTGCTGTTCGCGCTTTAGGTTAACTTTCTGGTGCCTTCTTTGATACCGCTACCCCTTCCCCTCCACCACCTAACTAGTCATGCTTTGCCTAAACTTATAGCATATGAGCTATTTTTTGTCAATATCTATGATAAACTTTACCGATCTTGTTTTAACCTACCTGAAGGTGAGTTAAATTTTTATATCATAACCTCTTGTCTTTGTCAAGTAGGTATTAAAAAAAAATTTGGTTCATTATTTCAGATATAGTTTCACTCTGGATAGTAATTCCTCAGGGGTGATGGGTTTTTCAATATAATCCTCGGCGTCAAGGGTGAATCCTCGACTACGTGGAATACCTGTCCCGGCACCTTTCGAAGAAAAAGAGGTCAACATTAGTACAGGGATTTTGCTAAGCTCGGGGTCTTTTTTGAGCTGCTCGGCAGCGGTAAACCCATCCTTCACTGGCATTATTATATCCAGGAGGATCAAATCAGGATTTTCCTCCCTTGCTTTTTGTAACCCTTCATTTCCCTCATAGGCTACAATTACCTCGTAGGGCGCGCTCTCCAAGACAGTCTTAGTTGACTCTATAAAATCAACGTCATCATCGACAAGCAGGATTTTAGCTCTTTTTTCCATCTCTTCTCCCTTAATAACTGAGCTTCGTTAGTTCAGTTCAGACCTTTCGTTTTTTCTTTAGAAGTTTGGTCACTCTTTCTAGTAAGACATCAGGGGAGACAGGTTTTTCTACATAATCGTCCACATCAAGCTCAAGGCCGGTCTCCAGCTCATAGCGACGGCGACTAGCTTCTTCCCTCACCGAAGTCAGAATCAAAATGGGCATGTTCTTGAACTTCGACCACCTTGGGTCCTGAAGCTCTTTACATACTGCAAATCCATCCATCTTTGGCATTAAGAGGTCAAGAATAAGCAGGTCTGGATTTTCCGACTTAAGATTAGCCAGACCCTCAATTCCGTCTCTAGCGGTGACCACTTGATAGTCCTGAGATTCCATAATCATGGTCATAGCATCTAGAATATCAGGGTCATCATCGACTATTAGTATCTTCGCTGGCATTTTTCCCTCCTTCTAGGATTATAATACAGGTCTAGGCAATAATCCAGCCTGCTCTACAATTTCTGGGACAATATCTTCCCAGCCTACTGCCATGATATGGATGCCGTGAACCCCGGGTATCTCCTTGAGTTGCTCGATGATTTCGAGAACTATTTTCACTCCTTCAACCTTAGCACTTTCAGCATCCTCCATTCTGGTAACAAGCTCATCTGGAACGCTCACTCCGGAGACATAATCTCTCATATAACGAGCCATACCTGCTGACCTAATAGGTATCACTCCTGCCAGGATATGTACCTGCTTGTCCAAGCCTCGGTCAGTAACCATCTCCATCCATTTAGCGAACTTGGCTATATCATAGACTGCCTGGGTTTGAATAAAATCGGCTCCCGCCTTAACTTTATTGGCTAACCTCACCACCCGGAATTCAAAGGGGTCAGCATAGGGGTTCTCCACAGCTCCGATAAATATGGGTGTTTCTCCGGAGAGATCTTCACCACAAAGGAATTTCTTCTCATCTCGCATATTTTTCAGGGTTTGAATCAGCTGGATAGAGTCAATATCAAAGACCCCCTTGGCGGTGGGGTGATTCCCAAACTTCTGGTGGTCGCCAGAGAGACAAAGAATATTGCCAATCCCTAGGGCTACCGCACCTAATACGTCGCTCTGGATGGCGATTCTGTTCCTATCACGGGTGACCATTTGCATCACTGGGTCAACACCTTGTTGCTTCAAAAGGGTGCAGCCAGCGAGGCTGGACATGCGCACGATAGCCGTTTGATTATCGGTCACATTGACAGCATCACAGCAGGTGCGGAGTAGCTCGCCTTTCCTTAGAATCACCCTGGCGCTAGTTCCCTTGGGCGGGCCAGCCTCAGCAGTAACGGCAAAACTTCCACTTTCTAAGACCTTCTCCAGATTTGTTCCCGCTTTCATTACAGCTACCTCCCTTCGGTTTCACTTTTCTTGGGTAAGGAAAAGGCAAACTTGCTCCCGGTATCGCTTCCCGGGCACGGGCTCTCAGCCCATATCCTGCCCCCGTGGGCCTCTATAATCCTTTTGACAATAGATAGCCCTAAACCTGTCCCTTTTGTTTCTACATTACTGCCACGAAAGAAGTCTTCAAACATTCGGGGTAGGTCCTCGGGAGGAATGCCAATCCCGGTATCCATGACCTCAACCAGTATATCGTTGCCCTCTTCCTTTACCCTGAGGGTTACTGTACCTTTAGGTGTATAGGTAATAGCGTTATTTACTAAATTGGTTATTACTTGCTGGAGCCGGGGGCTCGAGCCCCGAATTTTAGGGAGTGTCTCAGGTAATTCTACTTTAAGCCTGACCCCTTTTTCTTTGGCTAGACTACGCTGTTCCTGGAGACAATTTCTAATACATTGACGTACAGAGATGTCCTTCATCTCTTCAACAATTTGACCAGTCTCGATGCGCGGAATGTCTAGAAGGTCGCTAATCAAATTCAGGAGCTCTGTAATCCGATGGGTGCTCCTCTCCAGCATATTTTTTTGCTTCTCATTGAGCTCCCCAGAATAACCGCCTACCATAACCCACAAGTAACCTTGAATAGCAGTCAGTGGAGCTTTCAGGTCATGGGCGGCTATACCCAGGAAGCGAAGAAATCGGTCCTTTTCCTCTTCTAGCTTGGCTATTTCCCTGGACGACTGCTCCAGTTCCCTCGTTTTCTCTTGAAGAAGGTACTCTCTTAGTTGTACTACCTGCCGCTGTCTCTTCCTTAGCTCGCCAGAAATAGCCGTGGACATATAGGTAGTGGCGTAAAGGATAGCTGCCAGGGCAACGAGAACAACCAGAATATAGCTTCCTTCCTCATATAGTGAAGGAAGAGCGAACCCTTCTAGATTTATGTGAGTTATTACCCCAGCATATTCTAAACCTACCAGTAGTGAAACCATCACCATCGCCGAGGTAGCCAGTAAATACACCGTCTTGTAGGGAAGCACTACACTGGCACCGATGATATGAAGGACAAAGAAGAAGATAAAGGGGTTTTCTATCCCTCCGGTGAAGTGGAGAATTGCCGTAAGTGCCAGTAGGTCAAGGAAGATGTGGATATTGCCGTAGGTTCTGGCCCTATGGATTACTGGGCCACCTTTCTCCGGCTTCAGATTGTGAAGCTCCCGCCACATCAACAGATTATAGAGGGCAATAAAGACGCAGATAATATACACTGGAAGAGTGGGAAAGCCAATGTGAAATAGCTGAGATGCTACCAGAGTGGCTATTATGATACCCAGAATGGCCAGCCATCTCAGGTTGACATACACACTGAGCCGCATAAGCAAGGCGCTTTCTTCAGGAAGGTGTTCAGCTGTACCTTCTTCTATAGGAAACTGGTTACTCATCTTAATCCTTTAGAGTAATCCTCCGAGGTCCACCTGAATGACTGGTGCCCCAATCTCGTGGAGGCTGGATTTCCTCTAACTTATCCAACTGACCTAGAGCGGTTAGACGGTCAATTATCAACTGCCAAGCGCAGGGTATATTCGGGTCAATCTCACACTTGCCTTCCACCGAGCCGCCACAGGGCCCGTGCATCAGGCTCTTAGCGCATCTGACCAGGGGGCATATCCCTGCTGTCTGTGCCAGAACACAATTTCCACACTGGGCGCAGACCTCACTAAAATAACCGGGGCTTTCTTCCTTACCTATGAACAAGGTGTTCAATGCTGGATAAACAGGCTTATCGCCATAAAGGCTAACTGTTTGCACCCCGAAGGCACAGGCCATCACCAGAATACAATCAGTTGCCTTAATGTCCTCGGCGTTTTCCGCTAGAGCCTCCTTGGTGAGTGTGTCACAAGCAATAGGAATCACTGTGCCCCCGGTAACCTTCTTGCCAGCGGCTTCGAGGTTTGTTTTCATCTCTTGAACCTCGATATTCCCTCCAGTATGAAGCATGGTAGCACAGTTACCACATCCCATGATATATACCGATTTATGTCTCTCGATGGACTGCAAAATCTCGTCTAAAGGCTTCTGTGCAGTGATTGTTTTCATTTGCTACTCCTTATACCTTGCTCATCTGGCAAACACTTACTGGACATCTTTTCTGCGAGATGTGAGCCTCGTATTCTTCTGGGAAGTAACGGATACTGGTGAGAATAGGATTTGAAGCTCCTTGGCACATAGCACAAAGAGATGCTTCTTTCATCAAACTTGCTATCTGTTCCAGGCGCTGGATATCCCCTTCCTTGCCTTCTCCTTGAGTAATTCTGGTGAGGATTTCAAGTATCTGTCTTACCCCCAAGCGGCCAGCGACACAAACACCACAATAATGTTCGAAAGTAAAATGGATAGAGGATTTGGCGAGGTCAATTATACAGGCATTCTCATCCAAAATTACCACGGTTCTGGAGCCAAAGCCTGCTCCCAGTTCCGACAGAGAATTGTAATCGAGAGGAGCATCCAGGAGATTTGCCGGCAGGAAACCCCCGAATGGTCCGCCGATGTGGACAGCCTTAAGCTGGTGTCCTTCTCTGATTCCCCCGCCTATATCGGAGACGAGTTGGCCGAAGTTTATCCCCATTGGTACCTCGACAATGCCGGTGTGAGAAACGTTCCCACTGAGAGCCAGAACCTTGGTGCCTCGATTACTCGCGGCGCCATATTGACCATAGGCATCTGGGCCGTTCTGGATGATCCAAGGGATACTATAGAATGTTTCGGCACTGCCAGTAAGAGTTGGCTTTCCCCAAAGACCTGAGTTTTTAGGAAAAGGCGGAGCTATACGTGGGCTGGCTCGATTGCCCTCAATAAAAGTAATAATGCCTATCTCTGGCTCACAGGATAGGAATCGAGGCCCCTCTCTAACTTCGATATTACAATCAAAAGAGGCTCCCATTATGTTTGAGCCAATGAATCCTTTTTCTCTTGCCTGTTTTAAAGCAAGCTCTAAACGCTTTAAAACCAAGCCAAATTCATATGGTACGTAAAGATAACACTCACTAGCACCAATAGCATAGGCAGTAATCACCATTCCCTCAAGCAGACTGTGAGGGTCACCTTCTAATAAAACCTTGTTGATGCTTATTCCGGTTCCTTGATCACTAGCATCACAAACAACGTACTTTTTTTCCGACGAAGTCTCTGCTAACTGTAGCCACTTTGCTCCTACCTCGAAGCTACCATCCCCCTCTCGGAGTCCTGAACTCAGAATAATCTCAGCTACCTCTTTTGGTCTTGTAGAAGCCAGAGCTTTCTTAAGCGCAGAATACCCACCCGCAGAGATATAGCTACCAATATCCTCAGGATTGGTGTCTCCTATATTGCGAAGAACAACCAGTTTGTGCTTTGTTGAAATTTGCTCGTCAGGCCTCTTCTCCACTTCTACTTCCTGTTCCGCTTCCTGCTGAGCGAGAAATTCCTCATAAAAAGTAGCCACACTATACACTCGGCTTTCGGCTACCTTTAAGGCTTTAGCAATCAGCGGTATCGTTTCCAGAGGAATATCACCATATTCAGCCTGAACTTTTCGAAATGTATTGATTAGAGCTTCTTGTCCATACTGTCCCTCTAGTATTTTACTCAGTTTGCTCAAGTCCAGGCTTTCCATCTGTTATGTCCTTTCCACTCTTACTGCGCAGACTTTGAATTCAGGTATTTTAGATACGGGGTCGAGGG
>CAYNFT010000111.1:0-5703 GCA_964396535.1 uncultured Dehalococcoidales bacterium
GCTCGTTTTGGCTTAAAATAAAAAGGTATCTTCTTAACCACCCGAGGATTAATCAGAATTAGGGCCAACATTACCAAAAAGGAGACATAGACCATAAAAGAAAAAACCTCAAAGTCTCTAAGAATGAAAAAGCAAATAACCTCTCCAAAAGCAAAGAAAAACGCTGCCAGTAGAACGTAAACAGAACCAGTGGTTAGTTTTATTTTGTGCTTTTTCCACTCTGTTATTACCACTCCGATTAGAATTAAAGCGGCTCCGATAAATTTGGAAAAAGACATGGTTTCGTTTAGAAAAAATATTGCTCCCAAGATTAACCAAAGCCTAGACGATGTTAATAAAATCGTATGCTCAGAAGCTTCAACAAGTTTGAATCCCTTAAAAATAAAAACCATTCCTGCGGAAGAAAAGACAACCAATAATAAAAAATATGGTAAGGTTTCCCAGGAAGGGTATGATTGGAAACCACCCCGGAGCATTAAAACCACAAAAGAAAAAAGCCCCACCAGACCGGTAAAGACCGTTGCCTGCGCATAACCGTCCGACTCTTCATCCTTCATCAAGGTCCGGTGAAGCAAACTGTTTATTGAAGAAAGAAAAATACTTAATCCTATGAATAATTGCCAAGGCATAGTTTCTAAATTATGTTTTTTTCATTCTACCAAAGAATCGTCTGAAAGCCGATCCTTTGTATTCTATGATATTATAGAGCACTCCCTACGTTAGATAAAATCCGAACCTTTTCACACCCGCGAGCTTCGCAACTGCCTCAAAATAGAGTTTGTTGCAAAACATAAGGCAAAGAACAGGTATCTGCCAGACCAATCTGGATGTTTTAAATTTGAACTCCGTGTTAAAAAAGGCGTGTCTCCCCTCCATCTAGAACGCAGATACCTCAATATTAATGCCAATCCCCAGTATGGATATCTTCACCTCAACCAGCTTGAATCGGCCGGGTTCCTCTCCCCAGAACAATCCATGCTCCCATAGAAGAGTACGAACTGCTAATGCTACGTACATTGTTCACCTCCCTATAAAGGGATTATATAACCCAAACAGGCGATGTCAATATATAGTTAGCAAAGCATTTTTTAACAAGCTATATGCAGAGCTTATGCTAGATGTGGGCAAAGAAAAAGGCCACCACTCCCTGTCTTAGCTTCGATTTACGCCTTCTTCTCGTCTTTGAAGACAAGGGCGCCGGTAGGGCAAACACTGACGCACTCCCCGCAGTCAAGGCACTTCGACTCTCCAAGAGGCTCGTCGCCAAAAGTAGTTACCACTCTCTCAAAGCCACGGTGGGCAAAACCAAGGACACCAGCGCCCTTATACCGGCACATCCAGACACATCTACCACAGAGCACACACTTGTTGGGGTCGTAGGTTATTTGAGGATGACTGTCATCTATAGGCAGTTCGCGCAGGATTTTCCTAAAGTGTTTTGATTTCAGCCTGATACGCAGGTGAGCGGCGATTTTTTGCAGTTCGCAGGAGCGGTTTGCCAGACAGTGAGCACAGTCCACGGGATGTGAAGCCAGAAGCAGCTCAAGACCGGCACGTGCCAGCCTTAAAGCCTTCGCACCTTTAGTGTTCACCACCATGCCCTCCCTGACGGGTTCAGTGCAGGCGGTGACCGGCTGGCTGTAGCCCTCCACCTCAACAAAGCACAAACGGCACGATGCCGACGGCTCTGACTTATCTCGCAGGGCACACAGGTTGGGGATATAGATGCCATTGTCCAGTGCTGCCCAGAGGAGGTTCTCTCCTTCGCGAGCGGCTATTTTCTTATCATCAATAGTTAGAGATATTGTCTTCATGACTACTTTTTTGAGACTGGCACTTTGCTGGGAGGGGATAGTTTCACAATGGCGTTGTACTGAGGAGGGCAACTGGTGACACAGGTGCCACACTTGACACACTCTTCCTGGTCAATAACCTTGATTCTCTGCTTATTAGGGGATATCGCCTCTACGTAGCAGGTACCGATGCAGGCATCGCAGGAGCGCTCACACCTCTCAGGCAAGATGTAATAGGCAATAAGTTCCTGGCACATCAGGGCTGGACAACGTCCTTCTTTAATATGTGCCTCATATTCATCTCTGAAGTAACGCAGGGTAGTCAATATCGGATTGGGTGCTGTCTTTCCCAGATTACAGAGAGAACCTGTCATAACGTCCTCCGCTAGCTCGGTAAGTACCTCAAGGTCTTCCATTTTCCCCTGGCCCCTGGTAATTTCGCTCAGGACTTCCAGCATTTGTTTTGTTCCCAGACGACAGAAAGTGCACTTGCCGCAGGACTCTTTCTGAGTAAACTCCAGAAAGTAGCGGGCTATCTCCACCATACAATCATCCTCATCAAGCACTACCATCCCTCCTGAACCCATCATTGCCCCGGCATCACGGAGAGAGCCGAAATCAATGGGCAAATCCAGAGCAGACTCAGGGAGGCAGCCCCCGGAGGGTCCTCCTATCTGCACTGCCTTGAAGCGCTTGCCTCCCGGGATGCCGCTGCCAACATCAAAAATAATCTGACGCAGGGTAGTGCCCATAGGCACCTCCACCAGCCCGGTATTGACTACCTTGCCCGCCAGAGCAAAAACAGCAGTCCCCTTGCTTTTCTCAGTACCAATGCTGGCAAACCACTCGGCACCGTTCTGAATTATGTGGCGTACGGCAGCCAGGGTCTTTACATTATTAATGATGGTAGGCTTTCCATAGAGACCTTTAGTTGCCGGGTAAGGCGGGCGGTAGTGAGGCATACCGGGTTCGCCCTCCATTGAAGCAATAAGGGCGGTCTCTTCGCCACAGACAAAAGCTCCCGAGCCCTGAAACAACCTGATATCAAAGCTGAAATCGCTGCCAAGAATATTCTTGCCCAGCAGACCTTGTTTCCTCGCCTGATTAAGAGCAACCTGCACTCGATGCACAGCCAGGGGATACTCGGCACGAACATAGACATAGCCATAGCGGGCACCAGTGGCATAGCCAGCAATTATCATCCCTTCCAGCACTGAGTGTGGGTCACTTTCAAGAATAGCCCGGTCCATAAAGGCGCCGGGGTCTCCCTCATCGCCGTTACAAATCACATACTTGGGTTTGCCCGGGGCACTACGGCAGGTCTGCCACTTCTGCCCGGTTGGAAATCCAGCGCCACCCCTGCCCCTCAGTCCTGACCTTCCGACCTCATCTATAATCGCCACCGGCTCCGTCTGGAGTGCCTTCGCCAGAGCCGCATAACCACCACCATCAATATAGTGGTCTATCTGCTCCGGGTCAATCAGACCACAGTTTTTCAGTATAACCTTTTCCTCATACCCAGCTCGAGGAAAATCCTGGAAGCTGGGAACGAGGTCGTTTTCCTCCAGGGCACCAAGGACGAATTCGAGACAGGGGTCATCACCCAGAACAAAATCTCTGATTAATTTCTCAGCTATCACCGGATTAACGTGCCCGTAGCATATGGGAGGATAACCGGGTTTACTTATAATAACCAGCGGCTCAGCATAGCAGTGCCCCATACAGCCAACCTCAATTACCGTGCAGTCCAGTTTCTGCTTTTTGACCTCGTCCCTTAATGCCTGCAGCACTTCCAGAGCCCCGGCGGCTCGACCACAGGTGGCAGCTCCAACCAGAATGACTGGCTTGCCATTGTTCCTCAGTTCCTGCCAGCGGGATTGGGCACGGCTCTTTATCTCCTGAAAAGCAGAGGCTACGGCTGCTGGTTCGGTCACTTTCACTGGCTCCCCTTACCTTCCTCTCTCTCACGTTCAAAGGCAAGCAGTATGCCATCTACCTTTGTCGGCTCAACCCTGCCCTCCGGTTTATCATCAACTACAGTTACCGGCGCCATAACACAGCAGCCTACGCAGGCAACGCTATCCAGGTCGAACTCCCGGTCAGAAGTGGTCTGCCTTACATCAATGCCCAGCCTTCTCTTCCAGGCGTCCAGCGTGATGTAGCCACCTTTCATATGACAGGCTGTCCCCAAACATACCTTTATCGAGTGTTTCCCGGGTGGATTGAGGCGGAACTGATTGTAGAAGGTGACCACGCTATAAACATCTACCTCCGCTATACCCAGAAATTGCGCAATCTCAAGCATAGCTTCTCGAGGAAGATAGCCAAGTTTACCCTGAACCTTTTGCAGGATAGGTATAAGATTTCCTTTCTTTCTACTGAACCTCTTTAGAATTCTTTGTGCTTCCTGTTTAACCGTATCCTCTTCTGCAGTCACTTTCTGAACCTGTTTTTCCTTATCATTGAATACCTTATATTACAACAGTAGTCCAAATCAAACGGATGGCGCTCTAAAAGGGGTTATTAAGAGGGCACTCCTCAACGAACCGGGCCTGCTTTGCAAAAATCAAACTACAAACTACGTACTCCGACCATTTCTTTTACATCTAAGAAGAGCTTCTCATCGAGCTGAAGGCCCTCGTTGATAAGTTCTAATACTACCTCTTTTTCTTCGGGGAATTTATATCCGTTGTAATCCTGCTTCATCAGTGGAATGAACCTGTTTCCTGACCGATATGATGCGTTTAAGTTATGGTCAAAACAGACCCTGGAGGTGACCTCTAAATTTTCAATCATCAGCTTGATTTCTTGCAGGCGCTCATGAGGCGATGTCAGCTCAAACTCACCCCTCTGGTATGCTTCTAACATCGGCGTATTATGAGTGGGCACGAAGGGTCTTAGCCTTATAAAATGAGGGTTTATCTCATTTAAGACGCGCGCCGTGTTTGTGGCATGCTGAACCCACAGGCTCTTCCCGCCCAACCCCGGCATAATATACTCAGAAAGCTCAAGACCTGCTTCAAGAGCCTTCTTACCGGCCCGAATATGCTCTTCGGCAGTTACTCCTTTATCAATGTATCTAAGCAGTTCATCATCGCCTGTTTCCAGACCGATATGCAATCTGTCAAGACCGGCTTGGTGAAGCTGGCTGAGCTCCTCTGGCTTTTTCCTGGAAATGGTCTTCGACCGGGCATAGGAGGTAATCCTTTCTATACTGGGAAAGGTTTGCTTTAGATACTTTATGACCTCCACTAACTGGTCGGTATACATAATCGGGGTATCGGCATCCTGTAAGAAGACAGTCTTACCACCATAGGCAAGCCAGTTGTATACACTTATTACACTCTGGATGTTATTGAATTCAGATTCGCTTAAGTTTCTCGCATCTTTTCCGGCAAGCAGGTTGCTCTGGAGTATACTGGCAAGCGATTCTATCTTCCCGGCGAAACCAAGACTCCACGAGATTGCTTTTATCTCATCGCTGATAGCTTTCACCGAATCGATATCAGCTTTTACTTCGTCAACGGACCTCAGCTCAAACCGCTCATGGTTATAGGGTCTGCCGTAACAAAAACCGCACCTGCTCCAGGGACAGTTCCTGGTTACTCTGAGTAATAGAGAAAAGCTCCCACCCTCGCTGGGTGGCCGAATAGCGCCAATTTCAAAGGAATAGGTTTTCAATTTCGCCATGTCAACCACAAAACCTGTACCACCAACTCCAGAATTATATGTCATTCTAGCCTCCCAGATTCAATTATAGTCCAACCCGGGAAATGAGACAAGCCGTTTCGTAGTCAGTCAAAAGGTAACCCATCCCCCGGACCCCCATCCCTTAAAAGGGAAGGGGGTATTTATTGTTTCTGAAGGGGCTTGACGCCCCTTCAGGCTTCCCCCTGCTGTGAAGTAGTAA
>CAYNFT010000112.1:0-5458 GCA_964396535.1 uncultured Dehalococcoidales bacterium
TATGGCTGGTACTAAGCTGCTTGATGGCATTATCGCTGGTGATGGCATCCTGCGGTCCGGCAGAAGAAGAGGAGGAAGTGGAGGTAGGAGAGGAAGAAGTAACAGTAACAGAAGAAGAAGCGGAAGAAGAGGTGGTGGAAGAAGAGGAGGGGCTGATACCGCCAGAAGTGCCGAAATACGGCGGGATATTAACCCTACAACGTGGCGAGCCGATGGGCTTTGATCCTGCTTACGTCCCCTCGATGAACTGTGGTACCTTCTATATGACTGTTGAAGAATTAATGATGGGAGACTGGGCAAAAGGGCCAGCGGGCACCAACGAAACTAGCTGGCAGGGCGGATTTAAGGGCCGTGTAGGGCTGGAGACAAGCTCTCTGGCTGAAAGCTGGGAGCTGCCCGATGACGAAACCATCATCTACCATATCCGTAAAGGGATTCACTGGCACGATAAGCCGCCAGCAAACGGGAGGGAGTTTACCGCCGAGGATGCAGCCTGGAGCATAATGCGGAATTTCACGAGTCCCGGTTCTTATCTGCACGGTGCTTTTCCTGAGGGACAGGGACCATCATCCGCAACGGCGCTTGACAAGTACACAGTTGAAGTTAAGGTTCCTCCAGCAACACAAGGGCTGATGCTACTGGTATGCGGTGACCTTTTGTGGATGAATTGCCCCGAAGTGGTAGACCAATACGGGGATATGAAGGACTGGAAGAATTCTATTGGGACAGGACCATTTATGCTGACGGATTTTGTTACTGGTAGTTCATCAACCCTCGAAAGGAATCCTAATTACTGGCAGCACGACCCCCTTCACCCGGAGAACCGGTTACCCTATCTGGACGGTATTAAGGTCCTGTATATAACTGACCTATCTACCCGAATGGCGGGGCTGCGTACTGGCAAGCTTGATAGGCTGTCAGGCATCTCATGGGAAGATGCTGAACTGTTAATGGAGCATTTCCCTGAGTTAGACTATGCAACAAGTTATGGGTTCAAGTCCATAGCCTTCAGGATAGACAAGCCGGAGCTGCCTTTCAAAGACGTTAATGTGCGGCGGGCACTGGCGCTGGCGGTAAACCGGGAGGAGATACTAGATGAGTACTATGGTGGTAACGGCATCGTATACAGCTACCCCTACCCACCCCTTCCGGAATTTGAGCCTTATTACGTTCCGTTTGAGGAGCTATCTGACCTGGCCAAGGAGGCATTTACCTATGACCCCGCAAAGGCGAGGCAGCTTCTGACTGACGCTGGGTACCCCGATGGCTTTAAGACCCAAGTGGTCTGCGGGAGTGCCACGGACGCAGACTTCCTATCTATAATTAAAGGATACTTCCAAGTTATCAATGTTGAAATGGATATTCAAATGCTGGAAAGTGGCACGTTCAGTAGTCTTTCCAGGGGTAAAAAGCACGAGCAGGGAATCATAAGGGGTAATTTGCAGCAGTATGCGCCCTTTAGGCTGCAAGAGTGGCGTATAGAGAGTTTCGACGACCATTCTTACTTCGAGAGCGAACGCATTAGGACGGCCTACAACGCGATTAACGACGCCGTTGGCAAGGATGATGCTGTGGTTGCCCGAGAGCTGAAGGGGTTGGTGCCGTACATGCTCGAGCAGTTCATTCAGGTATGGTGCCCGGCTTATTATTCATACACTATGTGGTGGCCGTGGATGCAGAACTACCACGGTGAAGCCCATATAGGTTATGACAACCTATTTAATTACGCTACTTACGCCTGGATGGACGAGGCACTGAAGAAATCCATGGGATATTAGCCTGGTATCTCTTAAAGGCAGTAAATAGAAAAGGGGGCTGGAGAGCTCAAATCCTCCAGCCCTCCTTCTTTCTAGCCGGTTGTTAGATGCTATATTCAGCTATAGATTTCGACTTTCTCCAGGGCCTTGTTCTCGCCGAAAGATTGACACATCTAATGTATCAGATTATAATTTACGAGTGGGGCTGGTTTATGTTGTGGTGGTCTTGGTTAGTTGAGAACTTGGTTTCTTAACAGGCCCATGTATTCAAGAACACTTCGTGAAGTGGTTCTAGGCTGGCCAAAAATCAGGCACTTCTGTTGTGCAGATAAACAGGCTTATAGATAGCAACTGGCCGTTGCTGGCGGTGTCCTAAACTATGAGCCTCTTGAGGTAATAAATAGTTGTACAAGATATTATTGAGACAAGACCTGGTGCCCAATATCCATCTCTTTAAGGTTGAGGCGCCCAGTATCGCTAAGAAGGCTCAAGCGGGGCAGTTTGTTATCGTCAGGGTAGATGAGAAAGGGGAACGCATTCCCCTTACTATTGCTGACTGGGACCGGGCGGAGGGTAGCATTACTGTCGTCTTCAACGAGGTAGGAAAGACAACTCGAAAGCTGGCTGCATTGAAAGAAGGCGACTTTATTACTAACTTTGTCGGCCCGCTGGGTGTACCTGTCCATATTGAGAAGTTTGGTACCGTAGTCTGTGTTGTTGCCGGGTATTCGATTGCTACTGTCGTGCCCATTGTCCGTGCTTTGAAGGAAGTGGGAAATAAAATAATTTCAATCATAAGGGCGCCGACCAAAGAAACACTTTTTGGAGAGGAGCGCCTGGGAAGCTTCAGCAATCGGTTAATAATAGTTACCGGTGATTTCTCGTATGACTACGATGGTTTTATTATTGAGCCACTTAGGGAGATTCTCCAAAACGAGAAGATTGACCGCGTTATCACCGTTGGTCCTACCTGTGTGATGAGACTCGTTGCTACTACTACCAAGCCCTTCGGGGTCAAGACAACTGCCAGCCTAAACCCAATTATGGTTGATGGTACCGGGATGTGTGGCTGTTGCCGGGTCATCGTGGGTGACACAACTAAATTTGCCTGTGTTGACGGGCCGGAGTTCGATGCGCACGAGGTTGACTGGGATGCGCTTATGGCTCGTCGGTGCACTTATTCCGGTGATATGCAGCCAAGGCTACAGTATCAATGTCGTAATTGTGCTCAGTGGTGAGTCTGGACAGGAGAAATATCTGTGCCAAAGTTGAATTTAAATCGTGTAGAAATGCCAAGGCAGGACCCCAAGGCACGGGGTAAAAATTTTAATGAGGTGGCTCTGGGTTACAGTCCGGAGCAGGCTTTGGAAGAAGCAAGCCGCTGTCTCCAGTGTCCCAAGCGTCCCTGTACCGAAGGTTGTCCCGTAGGCGTGGATATCCCCGATTTTATCAAGGCTATTGTTGATGGTAACATGCCCGAAGCAGTAAGGGTACTCAAAGGTAAGAACAGCCTGCCCGGCATCTGTGGACGGGTCTGCCCCCAGGAGTCACAGTGCGAGTCCGCCTGCACTCTGGGTAAAAGGGACGCTCCTATCGCCATCGGCCGCCTGGAGCGATATGTCGCTGACTGGGACCGGGCTAATAAGCAGGCAATTAACTCACCGGCAGACCCGCCCACGCCAAACGGCAGACGGGTGGCAGTGGTCGGTTCGGGACCAGCCGGGTTAACTGCGGCGGCCGATTTAGCCAAGATGGGGCATAGTGTTACCATTTTTGAGGCGTTGCATGTTGCCGGTGGGGTGTTAATGTATGGCATCCCTGAATTTAGATTGCCTAAAGAGATTGTCCAGAACGAAGTCGACTATGTTACCTCCCTGGGGGTAGAACTAAAACTGGACTCCGTGATAGGCAAGATTGATACTGTAGACGAGTTGCTGGGTAATGGCTATGATGCGGTTTTCCTGGGCACCGGCGCTGGATTGCCCATGTTTCTTAACGTCCCCGGTGAAAACCTCTGCGGCATCTATTCCGCCAATGAATTCCTCACTCGCACTATCCTGATGAAAGGTTACCTCTTCCCGGAGTACGATACCCCAATTACGATAGGGAAAAGGGTAGCAGTGATCGGGGGTGGCAACGTGGCTATGGATTCAGCCCGCTGTTCCCTCAGGCTTGGCGCCAGAGAGGTCTATATCGTATACCGGCGGTCGGAAGCAGAAATGCCAGCTCGTCGTGAAGAAGTGGAAAACGCCATGGAAGAAGGCATTGTTTTTAAGTTCCTGACCAATCCCACTGGCTTTCTTGGTAGTGGCCGGGGCTGGGTAATGGGCATGGAGTGTATCGAGATGGAGCTGGGTGAGCCTGATGAAAGTGGCCGCCGCCGCCCCATCCCCAAACCAGGGAGTGAGTTTTTAATGAACGTTGACACTGTAGTCGTAGCCTTAGGTAATAACCCCAACCCCCTTATTGCTGCTACTACCGAGGGGCTGGAAACTACCAGGCGAGGCACCATTGTGGCTGACGAGACTACCGGTAAGACAGTGAAACCAAAGGTTTGGGCGGGGGGCGATATTGTTACCGGCGCAGCTACAGTAATCAGTGCTATGGGAGCTGGCAAGCGAGCCGCTGCCTCTATAGACGCTTACCTCAAGGAACTCTCCTGAACGGGCTTTCACTCCTGCCTACAGGTTTTTAATGACTTACTCATAAACCCCACCCCCTAATCCCCCTCTCCTTGAGAAGGAGAGGGGGAAAATAATTTCTTAAAGGGGCTTTCTCATACTTCACAGTATTTGATAAGGGGCGTATAAGAGGGGCTGAAGCCCCTCTTAAAAATAATCTTCCCCTTCCCCTTGATAAGGGGAAGGGGAAACAGGGGATAGGGTTTATTAAATAGTAAAAAGGTAACAGGGTTAGGCTGATAAACAATCCCTTCAGGGACGTTCTTCGCAGATAATAAAACCCTTTGTGGAACAGATTTCGAATTAAGGATTGGCTTCTAGTCTGGCTTTACTTCATAAGAGCCAAAAATGAAGTCCAGGTCATCCTGTAGAGCAGAGAGTTTCTGCTGAGGAAAGAGCTTCTCATCGGTATCAAGCATTAATTTGGTTTCACCCTTAGCCGAACCTACAATATGCGCACTGAGGCACTCTTTTTCAGTCTTACCTGATTTATCCTGAATCTTAAAGGTTAGCGTTCCACGGGAGATGAAAGATGACGAATCACCGGGCGAGGAGTACGTTTCCATCTTCGCATCGCCGATAATTGCGCCCTGCTTCAGAGCAAAATCTCTTATCTCATGATAGAGTAGCTCAGGATTTACCGCCTTATACGTTTTCCTGATTTGCATCCCTTTATTCCTCTGTCTTTCGTATTCCCTATCATAGTGCCAAGATGGGGAATTGTCAATTATTTCTAAGGGCTATCTCTGATAATCAGGGATAGCCCTTTCTCAACGGAAAGTATTTAGGGGTTTAGCCGAGAATCTTCAGTGCCTCCTCTCTGTAGGCATCCATGAGATAAGGTATTCCAGTGATCCTGGCACATTCTTCGGTCAGCGACATAAGGTGACGTCGGGTCATTGCGGGTACACTAAAGCATCTGGCGCCAGCCATTAGCTGCTGTAGTCCTACCTTTATCTTTTCAGAGTAGCTATAGATTCCAACGGCACCCAGAGGGATATTCTTCATTTCATCAGCACC
>CAYNFT010000113.1:0-5455 GCA_964396535.1 uncultured Dehalococcoidales bacterium
GTTCAGGCTCCGGCTCCGCTTCAAGCTCGGCCTCCGGTTCAGGCTCAGGCTCCACTTCAAGCTCGACCACCGCTTCAGGCTCAGGCTCAGCTTCCTCTACCACTGGCTGCTGAGGTAGTCTTTCTTCTTTTAGCTCTCTATAAGTCTTCGGTATCTTTTTATAAGAACCAGACAACAGGGGATAACCACACCACTGGCAGCACCAGTCTTCAGTTCTTTTTGTCGCCCGACCACAATTAGGGCACTTTGCCATTTAACACCTCTCCCTAAAGTATACAAAAGAATTATAGTTTTATAAAGTGAACGCTCCTACCACAGAGTCGTTTGAGGAGGTTTTTCTTTATTATAAGGAAGCCCAACATGCTGATAGGCCAGTTGGGTGGCTAATCGCCCACGAGGCGTTCTCTCCAGAAAGCCCAGTTGCAGAAGATAGGGCTCATAGACATCCATAATAGTATCTGATTCCTCGCTGATAGCAGCAGCAATCGTCTCCAGCCCCACCGGACCACCATTAAACTTCTCAATGATAGTATGTAACACCTTATTGTCTGTCTCATCCAGCCCTAGGGAGTCAACTTCAAGCTTAGATAGTGCCTCAACTGCCACCGATTGGGTGGCAATACCATCTGCCACAACCTGAGCATAGTCTCTTACTCGCTTGAGTAGTCGGTTGGCCACACGGGGTGTGCCTCTAGCCCGGCGTGCTATCTCCTGCAGTCCTCCATCCTCAGCCTCGACCTTAAGAATGCGGGCTGAGCGTTTAAGGATTATTTCTATAGATGCCTGGTCGTAGAAATCAAGACGGTAGACGGCGCCGAATCGGTCTCGCAGGGGAGGGCTCAGCATAGCAAAGCGGGTAGTAGCACCAATCAGGGTAAAGGCAGGCAGGTTTAGTCGTAGGCTTTTGGCACCTGGTCCCTTGCCAATAATAAGGTCCAGAGCAAAGTCTTCCATAGCCGGGTATAATATCTCTTCTACCGCCCGGCTGAGTCGGTGGACTTCATCGATAAAGAGCATATCCTGACTATGGAGATTGGTCAGGATAGCTGCCAGGTCTCCGATGCGCTCTATGGCCGGGCCTGAGGTAACCCTGAGGTTAACCCCCATCTCAGCGGCTACGATATAAGCCAGGGTAGTCTTGCCCAGACCAGGTGGACCATATAATAATAGATGATCAAGCGCCTCGCCCCTGCCTTTGGCGGCGGCGATAGCTATATTTAAATTGTCCTTAACCTTGGTCTGCCCAATGAAATCATCAAGGCACCGTGGCCGCAGGCTGGCATCAAGTGGTACGTCCTCAGAACTAGGTTTACCCGATATAATGCGAGCTATGTTAACCCCCTTAATGTTACTGTTAGGAACCCCATCTTCCCATTTTTTAGCCAGGTAGTAATGACTATTCCTGAAATAGTGCTTTGTGCTATTATACCACATCTCCATTTTGAACCTCACCATCTAACCCCACCCCCTGACCCCCTCTCCTTGGAAAGGAGAGGGGGAATAATATTATTAGAGAGGCTCCGCCTCTCTGACTCTCCTTTATTCTCTAATATCTTGAAGGAGAGACATACAAAAAGGGGAGTTTAAAGAGGGATGGGGTTATAGAAATTAAGGAACTAAGTTAAAAAAGAGAATCTAAATAGAAAAGAGCCGCTCTAAATTAATTAGAGCGGCTCTATATATAAAGCAATCAAACAGCCATACAGCGAAGCCCTAGACAGCTAACTCCGCTTCATTTGCTTCATCTTCTTTAATAGCTAGCAGACTTAATTCCTGGTCAGACGGCAACCTTGGCACCTCTTCAAAAGCCGGGGAGCGGGCGGGGATCAGTCTACCAATAATTACATTTTCCTTAAGCCCAACCAGCCTATCTGTCGCCCCTTTAATTGCAGCCTCGGTAAGTACCCTGGTAGTCTCCTGGAAGGAGGCAGCTGCCAGCCAGCTATTAGTGCTCAGCGAGGCTCTAGTTATACCCAATAATATAGTGTGGGCAGTGGTTGGTTCACCACCTTCAGCCAGTACTTCAGCATTAATATCTTCATATTGGAACCTGTCTATCAGCTCTCCAGGTATTAGTTCGGTGTCACCCGATGAATCAATACGCACCTTGTTCAGCATCTGATGAACAATAATTCCAATATGCTTATCGTTTATGTTAACCCCCTGGGAGCGGTACACCCTTTGCACCTCGTCTACCAGGTATTGCTGGACTGCCTCCCTGCCCAAAATGTGCAACATCTCTTGCGGGTTGATAGAACCATCGGTAAGTTGCTGGCCTGCCTTTATCAGGTCTCCAGTTTGAACACGAATAGAGATGGCAGCCGGAATAACGTACTCTCGCTTCTCTTCCTCCTCATATATGATAGCTAGGTGCCCATCTTCAATAGCTACCTGACCGGCAACACCAGCCAGAATGGGTTGAGTTTCATTAGCTAAAGCTACTAATTCTGGTGTGGCTTCATCTTGCCGAGTCGAGTCTTCGGCCTCAGGGTCTGGACAGGCCAACACTGTTCCTATGTCTACCCATTGGCCGTTGTTCACCAAGACTTGCCAGCCGGGAGGAGGTAAATATTCATCACGGAATACTTCAGAGCTAGTAACCTTAATCTTTTCTCCATCCTCCCCATGAACCACTTCAACCACACCGCTTATGTCTGAGATAATTGCCGGAGCTTTAGGTGGCCTTGCCTCAAAGAGTTCCTCTACCCTGGGCAGACCGCTGGTTATATCAAGCCCTACTACACCACCGGTGTGGAAGGTACGCAGGGTTAGCTGCGTACCCGGCTCGCCAATGCTCTGAGCAGCAACTATGCCTACCGCTGTGTTAAGGTCAACTAGATGCCCACGGGCGAGGTCTCGGCCATAACACCGCTGGCAAATACCACGTCTGGACTGACAGCTAAGGGGAGACCTAGCATGAACCTTGGTTATCCCGGCAGCAATGATTTCGTCTGCCTTCTGCTCATCAATTTCCTCATTCAGGTCAACAATGGTTTCTCCGGTTTGTGGGTTAACCAATTTACTAGCTGCTAACCGACCGATTATTCGCTCAGCAAACGATGGCAGTAGCTCCCTTTCCTGTGATTCAGATATCCATATACCCTCTATAGTGCCACAATCCTCCTCGAGGATAATAACATCATGAGCAGCATCAATAAGGCGTCTGGTGAGGTAACCACTCTCTGACGTCCTCAAGGCAGTATCAGCTAATCCTTTACGAGCACCATGAGTAGAGATAAAGTACTCTAAGACACTGAGCCCTTCACGGAAGCTTGCCTTGATAGGAAAGTCGATTATTCTACCTGAGGGATTAGTCATCAAACCCCGAATACCTGCCATCTGTACAATCTGGGAAATATTCCCCCTTGCCCCTGACGTTGCCATCATGTAAACACCACCGTAGCGGTCAAGGCTCTCGGAGACAGCATCAGTAATCTTGTCAGTAGTTTCCGTCCATACTCCTATGACACCACTATACCTTTCGTCCTCAGTGATTAAGCCGTGATGATACTGGCTTTCAATGAGGGCAGTCTTGGCCTCTGCCTCTTCCAGTAGTTCTGGTTTGCTCTCAGGAACCTTGATATCACTCATAGCAACGGTGGTTCCTGATTTAGTGGCGTAGCGGAAGCCCAGCTCTTTTAGGTTATCCAGTACCACCGCCATATCTTCATCACTTAGTAGTTTAGAGCAATCGGTTACTACTTGTTTCAATCTCGATTTGTCAATTACTGTGTTGTAAAAGTCCAGCTCTGGGGGTAGAACCTCGTTAAAGAGGATGCGACCAACGCTGGTTTTAATCCTTTCCCCACCTTTTGCTTGGTCTCTGACCTCAATCTCAGCTCTGAAGTCCACAACCCCAAGTTCATAGGCGAGCTTCGCCTCTTCGAAACTGCCGAAGATGGTGCCTTCGCCTTTGGTTCCAGGTCTGCTGGTAGTCAGGTAATAGCAACCGAGAACCATATCCTTGGTTGGGGTTACTATTGGCTCACCACAGCTTGGCAGCAGCATATTGTGGATGCTGAGCATCGTCTCTCTAGCCTCTCTGACCGCAGCTTTGGAAAGGGGAATATGAACCGCCATCTGGTCGCCATCAAAATCGGCATTGAAAGCAGTACATACCATAGGGTGGAGCTGGATGGCACTACCATCAACGAGCACCGGTTCAAAGGCTTGAATGCTAAGGCGGTGCAGGGTGGGAGCCCGGTTAAGTAACACCGGCCGCTCCTTGACAACCTCCTCAAGTATGTCATACATCTCCGGATTGGCTCTTTCCACCAAGCGTCTGGCACTTTTAATGTTGTGGGCAAGACCTCGTTCCAGTAGTTGGTGCATGACAAAGGGCTTAAAAAGCTCCAGGGCTATTCGTCTAGGTAGACCACACTGGTGAACTTTGAGCTCAGGACCAACAACGATGACTGAACGCCCGCTATAGTCAACTCGCTTACCTAATAGATTCTGACGGAAGCGTCCCTGTTTACCCCGGAGCATGTCTGAGAGCGATTTCAATTTATGATTACCGCTGGTGGAGTAGGCTTGTCCCCTTTTGCCATTATCAATAAGTGAATCAACTGATTCTTGGAGCATCCGTTTCTCGTTACGAATGATAATTTCTGGTGCCCCTGTTTCCATTAAGTGGCGCAATCGGTTGTTTCGGTTAATAACTCGCCGATACAGATCATTAGTGCCACTGATAGCGAATTTGCCCCCATCTAGTTGAACCATAGGTCGAAGGTCAGGAGGTAATACCGGCAAAACAGTTGTAATCATCCACTCTGGTTTACTGCCACTGCGGCGAAAAGCCTCTACTACCTGCAGCTGCTTGCTAGCCTTTTTACGGCGTTGACCTGAATTAGAACGTGTTTCTTTAAGCAATTCGTTATGTAATTCGTTAAGGTTAATTCCCTTAATCAGCCTGTAAATAGCCTCAGCCCCCATCCCAGCTTCAAAAACCTGACCATATTTCTCTTTCAACTCCTGATACTGATTCTCGGTAATTATCGCTCGTAAACGGAGGTCTTTTAGCCGCTCCACCTCGCCAGAAAGTTGCTCTTTGCGCTGCGCTTTTTCTTCCTCCCAACTGCGTCGAAGCTGGTTTATTTCTTCTACGGAAGCCTCCTTCATCTCAGCAATCTTAGCTTCCAATGCCTCTTGGCTTTCCGCTATCTTCTGTGAACACCTCTCGCTAAGTTGCTCGACTGCCAGCTCCCGCGCCTCCTCATCTATGGAGGTGATAATGTAATGGGAGAAGTATAGAACACGCTCCAGATTTCGTGGTGACATGTCAAGCAGTAGTCCCACCCGGCTAGGTATTCCCCTAGCAAACCAGACATGACTCACCGGACAGGCTAATTCAATATGTCCCATCCGTTCCCGGCGTACCTTAGATTGGGCAACCTCAACGCCACACTTATCGCAAATAACTCCCTTATAGCGTATCCTTTTATACTTACCACAA
>CAYNFT010000114.1:0-5444 GCA_964396535.1 uncultured Dehalococcoidales bacterium
CTATAGGTTTGAATAATGCGGAGAATCCGTGAACCTGAAAGCCAATTCCCCACGCAGATAAAAGACTACCCGCTAGAACAGTCCACCAGCCGAAAAACACCTTGGGGAATTTTCCTCTCTTAGTCAAGAATGTCTCTTTCTAGAAACTCTTGGATAAACTGCCAATCTACCCCCTGTAAGAAAGACCTGCCAGACAAAGTTCATTTGGCACTCTTTAAGTAAAGACGCTTTCCGGCAACTCTGGCTTTTATGATACTCCTGCGTAGTCTAGCTGTAAAGTTGGCTGCACGTGGCTGCGGGAACGACTGTTTAAATTGTTATCCCATGGCACAACTAGTCGTTCCCGACTAAGATAGCCTGCCCTGCGGGCTTGATACTGAACCAGAGAAGCTACACAATAGGGCGTATTGGGTAATCCAAGGCGTCTATTAACCTTTGTCCTTTATGTGTGACTCGCAACGGGTACCAACTCAGACAGAATGAAACTTCATTATGGTAAAATCTGTAAAGGTAGTTATAACTTCAACTGGGGACGTGCCGAGCGAAGATCTATATTTAACGCAACAACTAGGTTCAGGAGAAGGTTTTTGATATTACGGGGACCGAGAGTATCCATCCGTCCAGTGGTATGGGACGATTTGCCTACGATGTGCAGATGGTGGAATGACCCGACCGTCATGAAAGAAGTAAGGGCAGAGAAATTCAAGCCTACATTAGAGCAAATTAGGGAGCAGCTATGGCCAGTTTGGCGAGATTCTGGTCCTAGTCAATACCATGAGTTCATCATATGTCTCGACGAAAAAATGGTCGGAGAAATTGGTTATATATATGAAGATCTAGATCAAGGTATCTTGTCGGTGGATATTAAGATTGGGGAGTCATCCTTCTGGGGTCAAGGGTTGGGCACGGAGGCGATAAAACTTCTCGTTTCTTATCTCTTCGACCAGATGAACGCTCAACATAT
Source organism: uncultured Dehalococcoidales bacterium (assembly GCA_964396535.1). Classification (GTDB taxonomy): domain Bacteria; phylum Chloroflexota; class Dehalococcoidia; order Dehalococcoidales; family UBA2162; genus CAYNFT01. The sequence goes on from CAYNFT010000114.1 coordinate 965, forward strand.
TATTGCAGAGCCCGGTGATTGGAACATGCGGAGCATACGTGTATTCGAGAAGTGTGGTTTTAGGGAAATTAGGCGTGAAGCGATTCCTGCTACTGACGTTCACGATGGTGGGACAATGATTACGATGCAGCTCGACAAGGAGTAATCCAGAAGTCTAAGAAACTGATCATACATAAACCTAATAGAACTTCGGCGATTATGGTGTTCATTACACGATTGCTTGGAATGTTACCCCGTCGCGTTAGAAAATAAATGTGCCATCTCAACATTACAATTGATTAAGCAAGTCTTCAATCTCGCGAAGCTCCTCAAGAGTAACATCAGAGAACTCCCCAATTTGATTCATAACATGGCTCACTTCTCTGTACCCTCATTTGGAAAGAATTATGGCTCGATTAAAAAGTTTAGCTTTCAGTCTCTGTATTTCATGTTTCTCGTAGCCTCCGTGGAAAAACCTCTTGTGTCCACTGAGGCCTCGAGCACTTAAATAATACCCACATAAAGGGCGCTGTTTATGCCGCTATATTGTTGGTTCAGAATATCTTCTTCACATAATTCCCCTCGCATTAAGATTGTAAACAATGTATACTTGTTAATTTGAACTTCTTCTTTACGCAGTACTTGTTGGCGTTTTACCTATTTGCTATGGCACTGAAAGTTTAAGTATAAGTTTTTTGATTTATTGAATCACGCAGAGATGGCGTTTATACTAGTATATATAGTCAGCGACAGATATGTTGTCGTCTGTTGACTAATAAAGTAAGAGGGATAAAGGGGGATGGGGTTATAGAATATAAGTAAAGGAAGTGAGGTTAGTAAAAAAATTTCCTTTTCGCTATTACGTGATATGGAAATTTGTGCAATTACGGACTATAATAACGGAGGAAAATTATGCGGCTTATTATCTACGGAGCGGGGGGGATTGGAGGTGTGATTGGGGGCCATCTGGCACGCACCGGTCAGGAAGTAGTCTTGATTGGTCGGCCCGGTAATGTAAGAGCCATTAACGAACATGGTCTGCGCCTCATCACACCAACGGGTACCCACATTTTACGGATACCATCTGTTGCAGGCCCAGAGCAGATTGAATTCAGGTCTGGTGATGTGATTTGTCTCTGTATGAAAGGGCAGGACACAGAAGGAGCTCTCCGTGATTTGCAGGCGGTGATTAAAAATGTGCCCATCTTTTGCTTTCAGAACGGGGTGAGGAACGAGGAGATTGCAGCCCAGTACTTTAAAAAAGTGCACGGTGTGATGGTACGAGTGGGCGCAGTCTATCTTAAAGACGGCGAAGTTACTGCTCGTCGAGACCCGCCAGGTTGGTTCATCATTGGATGTTACCCTCAAGGAACTAGCGAACTGGTTGAGGTTGTAGCAGATAAGTTGCGAACTGCAAGCTTCCTGGTGAAAACAACTGGAGACGTCATGCCCTACAAATGGGGAAAATTGATGAGCAATCTGGGTAATTCTATTGGCGCTATTACTGATGCCAGGGGAGATGATGTCAATCAGATGATGCGAGCCGCACAGCAAGAGTTGCGTGATATTCTGGCTCAGGCAAGCATTCACTGGATATCAGCAGAGGAAGTGAATAAGGAGTGGCCTGAGATCACGGCGCCACTACGTGGCAGTCTTAGTACTGAGGCACAAAGTTCGACGTGGCAGAGTCTGGCCCGTGAGCAGGGTACCGTGGAAACCGAGTTCCTGAATGGCGAGGTTATACGCTTGGCCAGAAAATTGGGGCGTCAGGCACCAATTAATGAAATGCTCTTACGAATCTCTCAGGAAATGGCTGCCAACAACGAGCTGCCTGGCAAATACACACCGGCTCAGTTGAGCTCACTACTGGGACTAGCTCACTCTCTATAGAGTGACGGAGGTAGTGAAGGGCTTTACCTTAAATTTGATTCAGAGTACAGATATGGGGTATATTATTAATTGGAGGGAGCAAAAAATGGGACAGAAAGGAAATGGTCTGTAATGCAAGCGGTAGCACCATATAGAGAAGCGATAGATATTATTAAAGAAGAAGGCGGAGACCTTCTTAAATTATGTTATCAATGTGGTATGTGTACAGCTACTTGCCCGTGGAATTTAGTAAAAGGTTTCAGTGTTCGCCGGATAATGCACCAGGGACAACTGGGCTTAATTGACTTTGAGGATGAAGATATATGGACGTGTGCTACCTGTAGAGCCTGCGTTCAGCGCTGCCCCCGTGGTGTGGAAATAATAGATATTATGAGGGCTATGCGTAGAGCCATTGTAGAGTTCGGCATAGGTGGAATTCCCGACTCGCTGCGGATTTCAATTAAAAACATCTCTGGCGTAGGTAATCCATTGGGAGAACCTCGGGAAAACCGTGCTGACTGGGCAAGGGACCTTGATGTAAAGCCCTATACCAAGGGAACTGAGATACTATACTTTTCGTGCTGCATTCCAGCCTACGACCCGAGTGTTCAAAGAGTTGCCCGGGCTACTGTCAATATCCTGAAGAAAGCCGAAGTAGACTTTGGTATATTAGGTACCAAAGAAAATTGCTGTGGTGAGAGTGCCCGCAAAGCAGGGCAGGAAAGCCTCTTTAAAAATCTGGCCCAGGCTAATATTGATGCTTTTCGAGAAGCCGGTGTTAACAAGATTGTTACCACTTCTCCCCATTGCTACAGCACCTTCAAAAATGAATATCCTGAGCTTGGAGGTAACTTTGAGGTGGTTCATGCTTCACAATATTTGGCTGAACTTATTAAAGAGGGAAGATTAAAGCTCACAAAGGAATTGAACAAAAAGGTTACCTATCATGACCCCTGTTATCTGGGGCGACATAATGGCGTATATGATGAGCCTCGGCAGGTTTTGGAGAGTATCCCTGGTCTGGAACTGGTTGAGATGGCGGATTCTCGCGAAAACAGCCTGTGTTGTGGTGGGGGAGGGGGGAGGATTTGGATGGAAACCAAGAAGGAGGAGAGATTTTCTGATATCAGGCTGGGCCAGGCTCTTGAGGTAGGTGCCGATATATTAGCTGTTTCCTGTCCTTATTGCATGCTCAACTTTGAGGATAGCCTGCGAACCTTGGGTAAGGAAGAGGCTATTGAAATTAAGGACATCACTGAATTGGTTCAAGAAGCGATTTAACACTGTTAAGGGAGGCCTACTCTATGGCAGAAAAAGCTAGAATAGGGGTCTATGTTTGCCACTGCGGACTTAATATAGCCGGCGTAGTGGATGTAGAGGAAGTCGCCAAATTTGCGCAAGGGCTACCTAACGTGGTAGTGGCTAAGGATTATATGTATATGTGCTCAGACCCGGGACAAAACATGATTAAGGAGGATATTAAGCAGCATGGGTTGAATCGTGTAGTTGTGGCTTCCTGCTCGCCGATGCTGCATGAGCATACCTTCCGGGTTGCTTGTCAGGAAGCAGGGCTGAACCCTTATCTCTTTGAGATGGCTAATATTCGCGAGCAAGATGCCTGGGTGACTGAAGACCACGAGGCAGCTACCGAAAAGGCTAAAGCATTAGTCAGCGCTGCGGTAAGCTGGGTTCTTTACCAGGAGCCGTTGGAGGTCAGGGAGGTTCCGGTCAACCCCAATGTTCTGGTTGTAGGAGGTGGTATTGCCGGGATGAGAGCCGCCCTCGAAGTTGCCAATTCTGGCAATAAGGTTTACCTCGTGGAGAGGGAGTCGAGCATTGGCGGGCATATGGCGCAATTTGATAAAACCTTCCCTACACTGGACTGCGCCAGTTGTATTTTTACTCCCCTCCTTAGTGAGGTAGGGCGACACCCCTATATTGAGCTGATGAGCTATAGCGAGGTAGAAGAAGTTTCCGGTTATATTGGCAATTTCAAGGTTAAAGTCAGGGAAAAAGCAAGATATGTTAATAAAGACAAGTGTACCGGCTGTAGCACCTGCGTAGAGAAGTGCCCGTGGAAGGTAGTCAGTGAATTTGATGAGGGCTTGAGAGACAGAAAGGCTATTTATATTCCCTTCGCCCAGGCGGTACCCAATGTACCGGTGATAGACACTGAGCACTGCGCCTACTTTTTAAAGGGCACCTGCCGTGCCTGTGAAAAGTTCTGTGAGGCAGGGGCCATTGATTTCGAGCAGCAAGATGAAATAGTCGAGGTAGACGTTGGCGCAATCATCGTAGCTACAGGCTACGATACCCTTGACCCGTCGGTTATCTCACAGTACGGTTACGGGCGCTATGATAACGTTATCACTGCCCTCCAGTTTGAGAGGCTGAGTAATGCCTCTGGTCCTACGCTTGGTAAAATCCAGCTTAAGGATGGCTCGGAGCCCGAGAGTGTAGCCATTATTCACTGTGTGGGTAGCCGTGATAAGAACTATCATAGCTATTGCTCCCGGGTGTGTTGTATGTATGCCCTCAAGTATTCTCACCTGCTACACGAAAAAACCAGTGCCGAGGTATACCAGATGTATATAGATATGCGTTGCTTCGGCAAGGGCTATGAAGAATTCTA
>CAYNFT010000115.1:0-5409 GCA_964396535.1 uncultured Dehalococcoidales bacterium
TTTACCGCTACCAGCTCGACCGTATAGTCCAGTCTTTCCTCATGGGTGGTGACCGACATCCGCCCGACCACTTCTTGCGGATCATGGTCAGTCCCGGTCAGCATCTCAGCCACCCGCTCCTCTGTCGGCAGCACGATTGGCAGGCCGTCGGTCCACGCGTTTTCCAGAAACAAGCGGTTCAGATTTTCCTCTGTGTCCGCGGGCAGGAGTCGACCGTGTCTGGGTTTCCTGACAATTACAGGGGCATTCTCCTGCTCTGTGAGTGGCAGGGTAAGTGCATCTACCAGCTCCTGCATCAGAGGCTGGCCGGTTATGGGGTCGTTACCATCAATATAGCCATGGATTACTTCTCGCGGCACAAAGGCGACCGGATGCGGAGGATAGCTGTAACGCAGGTTCATACCGTGTGCCTGACTGTTGAGCGAAATGAAGTCAGCGAACCGGGCGGTGACCATAGGTGCAGTGGGAATCCCGTAGCGGTCTTCAAGGTTACGACTGTACTCGGCGATACTCGCCGAACACCCATCTCAGCCACCCACGCCCAGAATAGCTCCGTCCCCCTTTTCCTTTATTTCGTCCCAGAGAGGGGGGTCATTGGTAAACATGCTGCCCTGTTTCCTTCGCAGGACAGTCTTCACCGAAGGCATGTTGCTGGAAAACCAATCCTGGATCTCTTGAAGAAAATCGTAGGCGCCGGCGAACCCGGTTTCAACCAGGTATATTGTTTTGCCGTCCAGGCTGTCGAGTCGCGGTGCCATTCGCACCGGTCTGACTTCACCCGTAGGCTGAGCTAACGGGTCCTGGATGTCCCCGGGGCTCGACTCGGGTGTCAGGCACTGCCCGAATATGCCGCTGGGCTGACCGCGCGGGTCCAGGACTGTAAGCAATGTCTCTTTTTTCTTTGCCATGTTCTCCCTCCGCTGTTTGATTCATTTGTTGGTTGATACCTGAGCAGATTATATGGAGGTAAAAGAAAGATGTCAAAATATTTCTCTACTAGGAAACCTGAGATGCACACTGGTCGACGGGCATGCCAATTTCGCCCCGGGTTAATTGAATGTCAAACGGCTGACTGAGCCTTAGAATGAGTGATTTGAGTCATAAAGCAAATATTCTATTTCAAGTCCTGAAACATCTTTGATTCAGAAGCCGCGCTGTACACCGGTTGCTGATGCACGGTGTGGACTCGTCGCCTTCCGTCATCCTGCGGAGCTGTCTTATATGGTGCTATGGTCGTCTACTATCGGTTGATCGGGGTCATTGGTACCTTCGGGTCAGGAAAGCCCTGTCCCATTATTGTGAACACCAAGGAAAGCGCCCTATCGTCGATACGCTGTAAATCGGTTTTCTGTACCGTCTCCGGCTTGGGGTACGGCCAGCTCATCTGCCGGAAAGCCTGCCCGATCGTTACCCCTGAATCGTGCAACTCGACGGCCCGGGTGATACAGTAAGCCAGAGCCGCACCACCATCCTCGGGCGGAATCATCCCTTCGTAGCCGGGCATGGCGTGGGGCATCACTAATGTCCTCGGTTGATCGGGAGGTCGTGGAGCTGCGGAGCGGGGTAAACCTACGCCCGCCGGTAGGAATGTAAAGACGGCCACACCGGTGTCTTCCACCGGTCCCAGTTCTGCAGCCAGAGACATCATTATTGATGTGGCCGCCGATTTTGCTGCGCAGTAGTTGCTCGGTCCCACCGGGTATCGGAAAGCTGTCGACATGTACGTGACCACACCGTGATGCCTTTCCTGCATTCCGGGCACGAATAGCTGAATCCCGATAAGCGTACCACGCGCCGATATCTCATACTGCCTGTCCAGTTGCTGCACCGTGGACTTCAGAATCGGCGCCCCCAGGGACATGTCCATGGCAGTATTCACCAGGATATCCACCTTCCCGAACGTATCGAAAGTCTTCCTGGCCATGGCCTTCATGGCAGCCTCGTCGGAAACGTCGGTCAATACGAACAGAGCGGTTCCGGGCTTGTTCTCGCTGTTAATTAGTTCCTCGGCTGCCTTTCCGGGCATTGGGGTTACATCGGCGAGCACCACTTTTGCTCCCAGCCACGCCAGGCTTCTGGCTGTGCCCAACCCCACGTTGCCCGCCCCGCCAGTAACTACAGCCACCTCCCCGGCCAGTGCATCTCTCTTCAGGTTCGTCTTGCCCATTGCGAGTGATCCAACATCCAGAATCTTGTCCATATTAATACCTCCGCTGTTGTCAGACTTCATAAATTAACCGAAACGTCCCAATTCTAGCACCTTTCGGGAATGAACACCACTCAGCGGGTGCTCAAATCCACCATCAGGCTGTGAAAATGGTGCGCCTCCTTGGTGGAAAAAGACCCATATACCTAAGTTCAACCTCACCTGAACCTCGCTAGTACACACCAGCGAAATGACCCCCAACTCGTGTGTTAGCTTTGCATCCAATAAACGCACTGCTAAGTTTGCCTAATGATGGGAGTTGAAACAACGATGCCGAAAGAATCGGACCGAGTTATTCCATTATTTCTACCTCCCTCAGTTGTCGGTTCGCTATTTACTGCTTAAATTATGTCGCCTTAACGAACTAAACAAATGTCAGGAATGTGCAACGATAATTGGATGCAAACACAGAGTGCGTTCGTGCAGTCTTCTTTCAATCTATCCACTGTTTACAAAGTGACCAGCTCATTCATTGCTAATTGATAGAACAGCCCCAAGGTGCTATCATTGGCTTAATTGGAACGCACATCTCCTGAAACCGATAGTCCGGTAAGTAATTAATAGAGTTTTCGGGAAAATGGGTGAAGATAGCCTAATAAGATTTCACAATCTACTTCGTACTGTCTTCCAGTTTGACTGGAAGACAAGTGGTATTGATCAAGCTACCAAGTGATTTGGAAAAACAATCAATGAATTTGATAAGAATCATGTTCTATTCAATGATGATGCAGAGTATATCGAGAAGTTACTGAACTCAATAATTAAGCCTAAATAACTACCCCGGCCACGTACATCTTGCGACTGCTCATTCCATCATAATGTGTGATAGTGAATTTCTGTGGGTAGTCATGCCATAATTGGTTTTATGTTTGTTAAGGACTGGAACAGTTGCTAGAAGGATTAGGCAGGTAAAAGACTTTGTTTAATTATGCAGGTAACCATACAAAGTAATGGCTGAGACGACGGAAAGAGCAGGGGTTTCTTCAAGGACAGGAGTAGCGCTTGGGCGGGACTGGACGAAAGGCAGCATCTTCAGGAACCTCCTGTCTTTAGCTTGGCCGGTTATGATAAACAGTGCCGTCACCAGCACCGGGCCTATTATTGATATGATATGGGTGGGAAAGCTAGGGTCTGCTTCTGTGGCCGGGGTTGGCGTCGCTTCAATGCTGGTCTCACTTCTAGACGCGTTCAAAATGGGCCTCGACATGGGTACGAGGGCTATGATTGCCCGCTTCGTCGGTGCCGGGGATAGCCGTGGGGCAAACCATGTGGCGTTGCAGGGCTATATTGTCACCATCGGTTTCGCTGCAATCGTGGGGACGCTGGGCGCTATCTTAGCCGGACCAATATTGAGGATGATGGGGTTGACCCCTGAAGTTGTAGCACAGGGCGCACCATACCTGCGGATACAGTTCATTGGCATTCTTACTATGGGTCTGGTGAGGCAGAACGAGGGTACCATGCAATTTTCAGGGGACACAGTAAGCCCAATGAAGATAACCCTTATTTACCGGATTTTCCATGTTGTTCTTTGTCCCTTCCTGGTCTTTGGCTGGTGGATATTCCCGCGTCTGGGAACAAGCGGAGCAGCTTATACCGGTATCATTTCTGCCTGCCTGGGGGCAACTCTGGGACTCTGGTTTCTCCTCAGTGGACGCACCCGGCTCAGGTTAAACTTCAGGGACCTTCGCCTCGACGCCAATATGATATGGCGTATCGTGAAGATAGGAGTGCCAGCATCAGTCACGGGCATAGAAAGGTCCTTCGGTCAAGTAATGCTGACCTGGTTCATAGTACCCTTTGGCACGGTAGCGACGGCGGCTCATGCTTTGGTTCAGCAGGTAACCCAGCTTACGCACATTGCTGGAGGGGGAGTCGGACAGGCATCCGGTGTACTAGCCGGGCAAAACCTCGGAGCGCGTCAGCCAGAGCGAGCTGAAAAGAGTGGCTGGCTCGGTGCCGGCTTATACACGGCTATTATGGCCATTTCTTCTCTCGTAGTCTGGTTCTGGGGTAAGAATATAATTAGTATCTTCAACAACGAGCCTAATGTTTTGGCAATGGGTGGAGCCTTTCTCAGGATTCAAGTAGTGACTTACATGGTTTCTGGTTATGCTGTTGTCTTGCAGCAGTGCTTGAACGGCATCGGGGATACCCTGCCGGTAATGTTAGTCGTCCTGTTGAGCGTGTTCGTGGTGCAGATACCGTTAGCCTTCTTCTTATCACAGCATACCAGTCTCGGTGTCTATGGGACATACTGGGCGATAGTAAGTGGCACGGTAGTGATGGCGGGCAGCTACGCAACATATTTCAAACTCGGAAGATGGAAGCGAAAGAAGGTATAACACAAAAAGCCGTTCTGTGTATTAGGCAGATTCTCACGACTCGACCTATTGCTCACCGTAGGTATGGTGTAACTCTCCACCTTCCCCAGCACGCAGGGCTTGAGCATTGTATCGATCTTCATAGCACCATAGCCAGAGCGGTATCCTCTAGGGTCTTGAGGAACCGACCGTCTCCATACTCACGACGCAGGTCATTCATAGCCTCGACATTGGTCCGAGCGGCTTCCGTGATAAAAGTAGCCAACCCTCTAGCTCTGGCCGGCATGATAGGGTGCAGCTGCCTTTCCATCTCCTGTGGGGAAGAGTGACCTTCTTTAATAGCTGAAAACATTTGTCGGAGAACTGCAAAGTATTCTTCCACATTGGAGACTAGCCCCCGCTCCCTGGCTTTGTCAAACCGAGGCACTGCTATGAGTACTTCTTTTGGTTCTTGACCTTCTTTCAGCACGGGAAGCGTTGTCCTGATGTTGGCTAGGTCTCCGGCAACCTCCATGCGAAAACCAAGTTGAGGCTGCTGTGTCTCTGTTAGCTGTTCCTCTCCCTCCCTCGCCTCCTGTCTCAGGGAATCGGTACGCAGCACAGGTATACCAGGTATGAAGAAGTGGGGGTCTTGCTGGAGTGCCTGGCTGAATAGAGGCAAGATTTGAGCAGCATAGTTTACTTGAGCCATCAGGCAGGCGAATGGGTTGATGTCAAAGCCCACGACCCGGAGACCACCAACCAGGCCCTTGAGGATAGTAGCAGGCTCCTGCCCCTGGCTGGCATCAAGATACCTAGCTAGGGCATGCACGAGGAAGGTGCCTGAGCCACAGGCGGGGTCGAGGAGACGGGAGACGATGACCTGAGGCCCGGCATACC
>CAYNFT010000116.1:0-5409 GCA_964396535.1 uncultured Dehalococcoidales bacterium
AGTCAGCAAAGCTGACTAAATCAATCTCACGGGGATTAGCTACAATGAGCTTTGCCCCTTTACTTAGCGCTCTATTTATCTTCAGTCCAATGATTGGGTGAGCGACCGTGGTGTTGGTGCCAATAGCCAGAATGCAGGCTGAATCGCTAATCTCTTCGATGGAATTGGTCATGGCTCCGCTACCGAAGGTTGTGGCCAGACCGGCTACGGTGGGGGCATGGCATAACCGAGCGCAGTGGTCAATATTGTTGGTGCCTAATGATACCCTGCCAAACTTCTGGATAACATAATTGTCTTCGTTGGTGCACTTGGCTGAGGAAATTACCGCTACCTCATTCCCCTTATAACTACTGAGCCTCTTAGCAACCATGTCCAGTGCCTCATCCCAGGTTGCCTCGCTCAGTTCTCCATTTCGCCTCACCAGGGGAGTAGTCAACCGCTCAGGGTGGTGGATGAATTCAGGAATGCCGAAGCGGCCTTTCACACAGAGACTGCCATTATTGACAGTGTCCTCTCTTCTACCGCGAGCACTAACCACCTCGTCATGGCGGATGCCCAAATTAATCCCACAGCCTACCCCACAGTAGGGGCAGATAGTTTCTACCTCTCGCGTCGGTTTCCTGGTCTCTTTAGGGTTCAGGGCATAGACAGGGCAACGGTCAACGCACTCCCCGCAGGAGACGCAATTTGAGTCTATTAATAAGCCATCTCCAGCAGTAGAGACCTTCGTTTCAAAGCCGCGGTGAGCTAAAGCGATAGCCACAGTTCCGCGAATCTCATCACATGCGCGAACACATTTGCCGCAAAGAATACAATAATTACGGTCCAGATTAAAGAAAGGATTACTTGTATCGACAGGCAAGTCCTTTGTTATCATTGGAAAATATGTCCTGGTACTACCGAGGTAGGACTCCATCATCTGCAAATCACACTGCTGGTTCTTAGGACAGGCATCACAATCAATAGGATGGTCAGACCTAATCAACTCTACAGTGAGACGGCGCAGCCTATCGACTTCTGGAGTCTCAGTGCGTACTACCATTCCCTCAGTGACGGGTGTGGTACAGGCTGTAGGAAAACCGCGCATCCCCTCTATTTCCACAATACAGAGGCGGCATGCCCCGTATGGTTTCAGGTCAGGGTCGGAGCAGAGGGTGGGAATGAAGAAGCCAGCCTCATCGGCCGCCTCCAGCACAGTCATTCCTTCCTTTGCCTCAACCTCTTCACCATCAATGGTTAATTTGATAATATCACCCAACTAACTTTCTCTCCCCTCTAAGACTCGGAAGCCTCACTTAGCCCTCGACAAATATTGGCTGGACAACGATGCTCCTTGCCATCAGTCGCTGCTGATAAACAAGGTATCTTATTATTGGCCACACAGAAAGAACCAAATATTGTGTTGTTACTAAATATTGCAGTGTTCTGACTTACCGGAGCTTACGAGTTTAACAATTTCCCTGTAAAAATGACGGCTTTAAAGCCGTCGCCCAGTGCAGCAAGTATTCGAGGGCATTTCCCAAATTTTTATTATAGACCTTGATGTCACTTGAGTCAACCTGGAGGGAAGAGATTGTTTATTAACCTCACCCCTCAATTTCTATGATGTGATAGAAAGGACCTTGCCATGAGAAATCAGAGGAGTTTCAGCTTAGAATTTAAGCACCAGGAGCACATTCTGTTGACAAACATCAAAACACAAGATATATTTAACAGTCAGTAGCAGTTATTGAGAGATAAGCCCAAAATAAAAGGAGGAAAAATGGAAAGAGCGATGTTTTTTCTTGACCAGAATGATATGCCAACTCACTGGTATAATATCCAGGCCGATTTGCCAGAACCTCTGCCTCCCCTGCGCCATCCAGCGACCAAGGAACCGACACGACTACCTCCACCCCTATTTACTGCTGCAGCTGATGAGCAGGAGTTCAGCACCGAGCGTTACATTGAAATTCCCGAGGAGGTGCAGGCGGCTTACCGCACCTACAGACCGACAGTTTTACACCGGGCGTATCGGCTGGAGAAGGCTCTGGATACGCCGGCCAAGATTTTCTATAAATATGAAGGAACGAGCCAGGCCGGGAGTCACAAGCCCAACACAGCAATCGCTCAAGCCTACTACGCCAAGAAAGAGGGAGCTAAGCGAATAGTTACCGAGACCGGCGCTGGACAGTGGGGTAGTGCTCTGTCTATGGGCTGCGCCTTCTTCGGTCTTGAACTCAAGGTCTACATGGTCAGGGTAAGCTACAACCAGAAGCCGTACCGCCGCATCTTGATGGAGACCTGGGGTGCCAATTGCGTCCCCAGCCCCAGCCCTGATACCGAGGTCGGACGGCGCCTTCTAGCCGAGAATCCAGAACATACCGGAAGCCTTGGAATCGCTATCAGTGAAGCCTGTGAGGATGCCTTCGCTAATGATGATACCAAGTACTCCATAGGAAGCGTCGTCAACCACGTCCTGCTTCATCAGACCATCATTGGTGAGGAAACAAGGAAGCAAATGGAGATGGCAGATGCCTATCCTGATATTATCATCGGCTGTGTCGGTGGCGGCTCAAACTTTGCCGGACAGTTCTTACCCTGGGTAAGGGACAAGCTCAGCGGGAAGAAACCAGACATGCGCATTATCTGTGTTGAGCCTATGGCAGCTCCTACTCTCACCAAGGGTCCTTATGCCTGGGACTATGGAGACATAGCCGGGCTTGCCCCTATAGTCTTGATGTATACCCTGGGGCATGATTTTATTCCACCACCAGTCCATGCCGGGGGACTGCGCTATCACGGGATGGCACCCATCGTATGCCATCTCTACAAGCTTGGATTTATTGAAGCCAGAGCCGTGCACCAGGTATGTACTTTTGAAGCCGGGGTGCAGTTTGCTCGCACCGAGGGCATTATTACTGCCCCGGAGCCATGCCATGACCTCAGGGTGGCTATCGATGAAGCCCTCAAGTGTAAAGAGGAAGGTAAATCAAAGACCATCCTGATAGCTCACAGTGGTCACGGACATTTCGACTTGGCTGCCTATGATGAGTACCTCTCAGGTAGACTGGTGGATTATGAATACCCCGAGGAGAAAGTAAAGGAAGCACTGGCTAATTTACCTGTGGTGCCCGACGCCTAAAGACATATATTAGTATACCGGGATAAGGGGCTGGGGGGTCTCCCAGTCCCTTAACTATTTTTAAACATTCTATTGATATGATGAATGAGTATGATAAAATAGAATTAACGATGAAAAGGATAAATATAAGAAACTTAGCTCTTACAATAATTTTAATTTTGTCCATTGCGCTGAGCAGTGGCTGTGACCTGTTATCTGATGTTGATACATCGCAGCCATCGAGCCCTGAAACCACTGAGAACATCACCCCTATTGACTCTGGGTGGTCAATACCAGCTACCGAAAGCCAAGCTCCGATATTACCCAGCATTGCCGATGTCGTCGCCAAGGTGAAACCGTCAGTAGTAGCTATCAACACCGAGATTATTACCCTCGACTTTTTCAACCGACCCAGCACCCAGAAGGCGGCTGGCTCAGGATGGATTATCCGTGAGGATGGATACATCGTAACCAACAATCATGTTGTAGACGGGGCAGAGAGCATCACCGCAACCCTCGATGATGGTCGGGCTTTTACCGCTCAAATAGTTGGTGTCGACGAGCTAACAGATTTAGCTGTACTCAAAATTAATGCCGAGAACCTGCCAGCAGCAACTATTGGCGATTCTCTTAAGTTGAGAGTCGGCGATTGGGTAGTAGCCATCGGTAATTCATTAGGAGAGAGGATAAGCGCCACCAACGGAATCGTCAGTGCACTGGGAGTTTCTCTACCAGTATCCTCCGACCAAACCCTGTATAACCTTGTTCAAACAGATGCCGCTATCAATCCTGGCAACAGCGGCGGACCACTGGTGAATATGACGGGAGAGGTAATTGGCATCACCAGTGCCAAGATTGCCGAGGTGGGGGTAGAGGGCATGGGCTACGCTATAAGCAGCCAGGAAGCAGCACCAATTATAGAGCAATTGATTAACACCGGCTATGTGGTTCGTCCCTGGCTTGGGGTGAGTTTCTACCCCGTGAACGAATATGTAGTTCAAAGGTATGACCTGGCGGTTAATAAAGGAGCCTTTATTGTATATGTGGCTGATGGTAGCCCAGCCAATAAAGCGGGATTGGAACCAGGTGATGTCATTATAAAATTTGGAGATTTGGAAATAACCGAGGTTAATGAACTATTAAGAGCCCTGCATTCTTCACAGGTGGGGCAAAGTATAGAAATAACCTACCAGCGGGGCAAGACCCGGCAAACTACCAGTGCCACCCCGATTGAAAGCCCACCACCCCCCTAATCTAGTCCAGCTTTTTTACTCCTAGTAATACATTATGGCTACTTAATTTGTAGGTTTCTTTAAAGTCAACCTTCTCAGGCAATCCTTCATTAACCTCTTGAGACAGTGTTTCCTGCTTGATGTAGTCGGCAAGGTCTTTGCTTTTCATTACTTCCCCGATATAGTTGTCACCCTGATAATAAGTAACTATGTGGTCGGCAATATCAAATCCGGCGGAACGGCGCATTGTCTGTAACCGGTGCACAATCTCCCGCGCCATTCCTTCCGCCTCAAGCTCTGGAGTTAGATTGATATAAATAGCGGAGTTGGTAGTAGCCTCACTAACAACTACATAGCCCTCCACTGTTTCAAGAGCTGCTACATCTTCAAAAGATTTTAATTCCAGTACCTTGACATTAAGCTCATCCAACACCATTTGCTTAATTGACTCTCTCTCCAGAGCCCGCTTTTCCTTCTCAGAGCCAATGCCGACATAGTTAACTGCCAGAGGCTGACGCACCTTGATGCCGGCCTTACTCCGCGCCGCCCGACCCAGACTTGATACTCTCATTGCCAGCCTGTTAGCTTCAGCTAACTGCTCGTCAATCTTGCTCCCATCAGCCACCGGGAAATCAGTCAGGTGCACACTCTCTGGGGCTTCAGGTGAAACAGACCGCACCAGATTCTGATAAAGCTCCTCAGCTACGAAGGGGGCTAATGGAGCCAGCAGCTTTGACAGAGTAACCAGACATTCATAAAGAGTATTATATGCCGACAGTTTATCGGCGTCATTCTCGCTCTTCCAGAAGCGTCTTCGGCTTCTACGTACATACCAGTTGGATAGTTCATCAACAAAATCAGCAATCTGCCAGGCAGCTCCCCTCGGGTCGTAACTATCAAGAGCCGTGTCAACGTTAATGATGAGCTGATTCAGCTCCGATAGAATCCAGTGGTCAAGCTCTGACTGTGCCGATGAAGCCTGCTTGGGATCTGGAACATACTTATCTATATTGGCATAAGTAACGAAGAAGGAGTAAACATTCCACAGGGTCATCAGGAAACGCCGGGATATCT
>CAYNFT010000117.1:0-5349 GCA_964396535.1 uncultured Dehalococcoidales bacterium
AAGAAAAAAGAGGAATTTTCAATTTTGAATTCCTGGTGGGTTCTTGTTCATAATGACTTCTATAGTCTTGCTATACATTTTACCGTGCTAGATGTAAATAAATCATAAAGTGAATGCAAAGATTTTGTTAAAACTCGTGGTAGGAAGCAATACAGTAAAGAATTAGGATCGTACTCGGTTCTCTATAGCAGTAACCGAAACATTAATGAGAAATAATGTGGGGATACTAAAAGGATACTGAGAGCTAGGATATGCAAAGCTACTCTCCTTCTCAGGACTACACCTGGTCTGCAGTCAGGCCTATTCATTGGCCGCCTCCTCGTAAGGCTTCCAAAGTGGGCACAGCATTCAAGAGCTGCTGCAGGACGACCTCAAGGGTTTGTAGTGGTTCTCTTGCTTAAGCGGGCAAAGAGGGCTAGGGTTAGCTTTGAGCCTAGCGGTGAGAGCCTTGACGGTATGAGCCTAATCATAGATACGGAGCTTATCCGCTATAAATGGGTGAGCGTCAACGGAGACTTTCCCGACTATGAGAAGCTAATCCCTACCGAGTTTAATACTGTAGCCTCTTTTGACACTATAGAGGCTATCAAGGCGGTCAACTCACTCAAAGCCCTGTCTAGCGGTAAGGACTATCCGATAGACTTGACCATTGGTGATAGTAAGGTAGTTATGGCTAATCCCGATGATAAAGGGCAAGCCGAGCCAGTAGCCGAGCAAAAGCCCAAAAAGCGCAGCCGTAAGCAAGCGGTTGCGGTAAAATAGAACGCTTAACCTCAACAGAAGAGCCACGCAGGAAAGCGGGGGTGACCCCGCTTTTTTGCTTTTTCAGGGGATTTCACTCCCCAGCGTGGGAGTGGAGTCCCCTCTTTTTGTGGCTGGAAAAGGCAGGGAGTGCCGACGCCCGATGGCAGTGCAAAGCACGATGGCAGGGACAATACCGGCGGTTGCGCACTCAATGGAAGTCCATTTGGACAGGTGCACAGTACGAACAACAACCAAAGAGAGTAGGCACTCATTTAACACCATAAACAGATTTGAAAAGGAGGAAGCCAGAGTATGGAACTGGACAAGAACACTATCTTTGTCCTCACTAGGGAGGATGTCATCGAGTGTGCCAAGGAGATGGGGATATCCGAGGAAGTCATAACCGATGATGTGCTTTATCAGGTAAAGAAGGGCGTAGAGTTTGGCTTAGAGTGCTGGTCTGAAGTAGTCAAAACAGCCATAGACGAAGCTCTCAAGGGCTAGCCTGAAAGTAGGCTAATTTGAAAGGGTAACTATGCCCAGAACGGAGGTGAAAATATGCCTATCAAGTGGAGTGCGGTCAAGGTAAATGAGGCTATGGATGAGGTCGAAAAACAGGTTTTCCTTGCCGACCAGTTTATCTCCGAAGCCAAAGTCAGAGCTGAAGAAGCCAAGAAAATAAAAGACCTGCCTCAGTATGTAGAGCAACGCATTGGCCGCCTCATTGACCAGCTCGCGAGGATGGAAGAGGTGAAGAACGCCATCGAGTCGGTCCGCAAGGATATTCCTGATGGAGCGATAGAGGTGGAGCGTAATGCCGGCAAGCATGGCCAAACCAGGTCGATGATGTAAAGTGTCGCGAAGTGATGCAAAGTGTCTCACTTTGAAGGGACTAACTATGCCCAAAATCCAACAAAGAGGAGGTGATAAAGGTGACAACGCAACTAGACCTCTTTGATGAGGCTAAGGTTGCAGTAGGAGAGCCAGAGCCAATGACCGAGGTGCGCCTTGGAAAGCACTCAGTCCGAATCCCCCTCCGCAAGAAGCGAAGGGAAGCCCTGACTAGGCTAATGGAAATCCTGACGAAGCTGGAAGGCAAGGATATCTACATTGGCTCTTATGATGCCGGTGGACGACACTACTGGGTTGATAACCTATTACTGCGTCGGCTACAGCTCGATTACTTCCCCTTCAAGCTCAAAGACGCCATTGACTACATCCCCGGCGTCGTAGTCCTGTGGGGGAGTCGCAGCGGACAGGTGAGGATATTTACCGACTACCTGGTGGCCGTCCGAGAGCAGGAATACCAGGGTTACTGGCACTGGCTCCTAGACTTCCGCAATGGTTTCTACGACAGCAAGCTCGATGAGTTCAAGTCTCACTACGCCTGCTTGCACATAACCAGGTTTAAGGACTAACGGAAAAACCGTTGGAAACCAACGGTTTGCAAGGGGTAACTATGCCCAGAAAGGAACTGATAATTGACAACCGAAAAGCAGCTAGAGAAAGGCATCTCCGATATTGTAGGTGCCCTTACAGACCCTATCATTGTCTCTCTTGGTGGCTGGGGGGATACCCTTCCTGAATGGATAAAGACCTCTATCACCATGGAAAGGATGATAATGAACATGCGGGCACTTAAGGGTGAGGAGCCGACAGGAACGGATGCCGAGGCCTGCGCCTATCTGCATACGGTTTCCCTAGAGCATCCAATAGACCGTGACTGGACGGATATCTACCTCTATATCGCCTGCAAAGTCTATGAGAAATGGCGGACCAAGGATTCAGGAGCAACGATGCCAGAGGATATCCGGGTGGAGCCGCTGCGGGATGACCAACTGGCGGACCTAAATCGGCTGAAAGCGTGGATATACCACAGAGAAGGGACCGGGGGTTTGAATCCCCGGCCCCCTTTTTTGTCCTTAATTACACATTATAAGCTTTTGTTGTCCATATTGAACCGTAATGTTATAATCGGCCTAGTTAAAAACATATGATTCAGGTATGTTACACCTATAATATAGGATCCTTAGAAAGGGATTGTATTTATTATAAATATGGATCGCAGTTAATTACAGTGGTTTGGAGTAATAGTTTAACTTGGAAGGATTAAAACAGATGAATGATATCAAGGTGGGGTTCATTGGTCTGGGGAATATGGGTATAACTATGGCGAGGAGCCTGGTCAGGCATAATATTCCAATCATAGTCTATGACTTGAGGCAAGAGCCGATTGAAGAGCTGAAATCACTCGGAGCAGCAGGTGCAAGCTCATGCCGAGAGGTTGCTGAAGCCAGTGATATTGTCATCAGTATGGTCTGGGATATCCCCCAAACAGATGAGGTGATTTTTGGCAAGGACGGGGTGTGGGAAGGCATAAAAGAGGAGGGAATCATAATCATCGCCAGCAGTATTGGACCTAAATACTGTCGGGAGCTATACGACAGGGCAAAAGAGAAGAAGGTCAGAGTAGTTGATTGTGCAGTGAGTGGCCCGCCCCCCACGGTAGATAACAGGCCTTCATGCCTAATGATCGGCGGTGACGAGGACGTGGTCAGGAAATGCTGGCACCTTTTCGAAGCCATGGGCGACCACCAGCTCCATCTCGGCGAAATAGGTATGGGACAGGCTCATAAGCTGGTAGATAATACGATGGCAAGACACTTTGGCACTATTACTCGTCTGTGTTTGATTGAGGGTCTGAACTTTGGGCTTAAAGCTGGGCTTGATTTGCAAAAGATGATTGATGTGGCAAGTGTAAGCGCCTTCTCCCGAGGTATACAGAGTATGGGTCTTAAGGGCGGGCTGGATGTGCAGGATATTATTGAAACAATAAGAGCTCCCATGCCTCTTCTCGGCTCAAGACGTGGTCGGGTAAATGAATTGGACTATGCGATGGAAATGGCTGAGGAAGTGGAAGCAAAAATGCCTTTGTTCCGTTTCAGTGATGAACTGGATGCAGCCTCGATGTATGATTCGTATTATGCTCTGCTGAAGAAATATATGCCTGAAAAATGAACTAAATTGTGTTATTGTTAAGGTACTTTTATGCTAAGTGGAGTTGTGATTAACTGAAAACGTCCTTAAATAAATGATTTGGTATATACTTTGTAATCGCCCCCATGATGTGAAGGGAGTATCCTAAAACCCTGGTTGTAAAGCTGTTCTTAACTGCAGGGTGTTAACCCTGGGTACTGCCAGGGGACCTGCCTTTTTAGAATGCCTGAAAAGTAAGCCTGCGGCAGAGATGGCAGTAAGTTATTTCATAATCTATTTAAATGGGTAATCCCAATAAGAATAAAAAGTACGGAGGTGTTCAGATGAAACTAAAAGATAAAGTCGCTATTGTTGTTGGTGGTGCCAGTGGTGTCGGAAGAGCCTCGGCAACGCTTCTGGCCGAGGAAGGTGCCAAGGTAATGATAGCCGATGTGGTCCCAGAGAATGCTAATAAAGTTGCTGATGATATCAAGGCAAAGGGCGGCGAAGCATCAACTGTGAAAGTAGACTTTCGCTATGAAGAAGAAGTAAATGAGATGGTCAGGACTACCCTGGAGACATACGGTCAAATAGACATACTGGTTAATACGGCCGGAGGAATAGTGGGAACACTATTGCCGACGAACCTTACTGGCGACCTGCCTATGAGGGGAGCTCCGGTCGCCGAGCAGTCGAAAGAGTTGTGGGACTGGATGATGGATATGAACCTGAATGGACCCCGTCATTGTGTACGGGCGGTGATCAACCATATGATCGAAAGGGGTAGTGGTAAGATCGTCCTTTTCTCGTCCGTTGCTGCGATCGATGGTCTGCCAAACAATTCTGATTATACTGCTGCCAAGGCGGGGGTAATCGGCTTTGTCAAAGCGCTGGCCAGAGAGGTAGCTCCTTACGGGATACAGGCCAACTGTGTTACCCCCAGCGCCACCTGGAGTGAAGGCAGGCAGGCGGCGATGGAGAGGGGTCGACAAGAAGGACGCGAGATTAAGGTTGATATGAGCGCATTGGCTATGCCTGAAGAGCTTGCCGAAGCGGTGTTATTCCTGGTTTCGTCGGGTTCCGACCATATGAGTGGTCAGAATATCATATTTGGCGTACCAATGGCTATGGGCTAAACAACATGCTCTGAATATGTTATTCAATAGCTTGAAATCACATCGAATAGTCATTAGTGGGTTTGATATAGAAAATTCTGACACACCTCTATTAATTGTTGCTAACGGTATCATGACAGAGACGGGAATCACTATCGGTGCGTGATGTCAAAGTAACTGATGTGGCCGTTCGGTATTGTAGAATCGAAATGGATCTACCCAGGCTAATTTTTTGCTTGGTTTCATAACACACTTTTATTACCAGCAGTATATTTAAAGGAGAAAAATATGGCAAACGACTTGAAACTAACCGTATTAAGTCCGGAAGCTAACAGACAGAAGCTGGCACCTGATGAATTACCCCCCGGATTCCCTGGATCACCGGATGCACTCAAATTTGAACCGTCTTCAGTAAATCTGGCAAAGCGACTGGATAACCTGGAGAACAAGACCCTTTATCTGGTGGATATAGGTTTTGGCGGTGGCTATAACTTCATGCTGGAAATCCAGAGAT
>CAYNFT010000118.1:0-5264 GCA_964396535.1 uncultured Dehalococcoidales bacterium
TCCTAAGTGCGGTTACGACTTAACAAGTGGTATCACTATTGGGGGCAGGTCATTTTCATAATTCAATAATGCCAAAAATCCTGCTAATATTTTGCTAATGGACTGACTGTAATAGAGTATAACTAGATAGTAAATTACGCTTAAAATCATATGTTGATTATAGACATAATTTCACTGTTTTGAACGTAAAATAATACCTTTTTACGCTATTCGCTAGACTCATAACCCGGAGGTCGTTGGTTCGAATCCAACCCCCGCTACCATCTTTGTTAATACATAGAACTTCCCTCGTGGAAGTTCTATTCTTTTCTAAGGGTAGTGGTATCGTATAGTCCAACACAACCCCCTTGGGATTGATTTCAGCTCGCTTCACGAAGCTCCTGAGGAAAGTCTTCTGTTGGAGAAATGAAGCCTCGCCCAGGACCTGTTCCATCTCATTCACATAGCTCATCATTTTATTCGTATCCAGAGTTTCGGGACTGTTCGATTCAAATATTTGTAATTCTAGGTAAAGACTTTTATAATTAAGACTTTAAAGGAGGGAAACAATCAAGAAATTAAACCTCCGTCCGTATATTTCAGGATTATTACCACTCTTTGTCTTGGCGCACTTCGGGCATCACGTAATTAGTGCCATGCTAAGGCCGTTGATGCCGATGATACGGACTGACCTTGGCCTCAGTTATACTCAGGCCGGCTGGATGATGTCGGCGTTCGCTATAACCAGTGGTATCAGCCAGCTGCCTGCCGGCTGGTTAGCTGACCGTTTTGGGGCACGATTGATGGTTTTACTGGGTATTACCGGTGTAGCTATAACCGGGCTTTTGATTGGTTTCTCTCATTCCTACGTAGCTCTGGTTGCCTTTTTAGTGCTTTCTGCAATAATGGGAGGTGGCTATCATCCGGCAGCAGCGGCGGCTATTTCATCGTCAGTACCTTCGGAGTATCGAGGGCGGGCATTGGGATTTCATTTTGTCGGTGGTAGCTCAACTTTCTGGATAGTACCCCTCATAGCTGCTCCGATTGCTGTTGCCTGGGGCTGGCGTGGCCCATATTTAACGCTGTCCATTCCGACAATCTTATTTGGCATCTTACTCTATATCCTCATTGGCCGACGGAAGCAGACTCAGGAACGTGAGTCCCAGGAGGTTAGCGGCGCAACCACAACGGAATCTGCTCGTGTTCCCTGGCGGAAGCTGGTGCCATTCATTCTCATAAGTGTTGCCACTGGCACCATGGTTCAGTCAGTATCAGCCTATCTTTCGCTCTACGCTGTTGACGAATTAGGTATTGCTGAGGCAACAGCTGCCATGCTTATGGCTATCTCTCCTGCTGTTGGCCTGTTTGCTGCGCCGGTGGGAGGATACCTGGCCGACCGATTCGGTAGTATTCCAGTGTTATTGGTAGCAAGTTTTTTAGCCATACCGTTTGTCTATCTGCTAGGTATGGCATCTAATGTTATCACTCTTGCTGTTTTAATGTTAGCTATTGGCACCGTCAGCACTACGCGTATGCCTACCTCGGAGAGCTACATCGCTGGGAATACCCCGGAGCGCCGTCGTGCCACGATACTTGGCTTATACTTCTTTGCCGGTACCGAGGTCTCTGGTCTGCTGACCCCGGTAATGGGCACCCTCATCGACCGGTTTGGCTTTGCTTATAGCTTTACCGTTGCCAGCACTTCGATGGCTGCAGTAGTGGTGGTATGCTCCCTGTTCCTGTGGAGAAACAGGGTATAACGAGTGCCTTCGGCTCGGGGTCAACATCTTTGACCGTGTCGTGGTCACCAGCCTGCTCAACAAGGGGGGTAAGCCGGGAGCCCCGGTTGTCGGAGCTACTGGAGTGAATGTGCACACCGGCGAATTCTAATCTTTAAAGGGAAAGCCTCCGTGCTTTCTATGTTTTGCCTCAGCGGCAGTATATATTTTCGACAGAATTGAAGGGGCTTTGCACTACTCATCGCCCTCCTACTGCCTCGGGTGATGGGTCATGCCATGGCGTGGCGAGCCGGTGCCGATTTTGCTCAAGTAGAGCATTCTGGGCGTGGCGGTGGACTTCCTTATGGCTATCCGCAGTATGGCGTTGGCAATATGGACTGGAAAGAGCTTAATTCCGGGGTATGCAAGATTATACAGGGCTACTGTGGCGAGCTGAAGAATGAAGAGTTGCTCAAGATAGGGCTGGAATGGTTGGATGAACTTGAAGCCGGTGAGGTGGCTAATGCCCGCGCTAGAAACCCCCACGAGCTTTTACGATTACTGGAGGTTTTTAATATTATAACAGTTGGCCGGATGATGTTCGAAGCCAGCCGGGCACGGAAAGCGAGCAGCACCAACCTCGGCTTCATTAGAACGGACTATCCCGAAGTTGACCTGTCCGCTCTGGCAAAAAGGGGCTATCACCCTCAATCACCCGCTGAACCAGAGGGTACGCTGGAAGAGGAAGGCAATCGGTGAACACTTCCGTCTCGGCATGCCCAATCCACCATTCCCCAATACCAGACCGCCGGTCGGCGGCTGGGATGCGAAGGCGTAAAGAAAAGTGCTCAAAGCGAGTAGGGAGCCTCTAGGTAAGGTCGCCAAGTGGCACCGGCTTTAATACCGTTTAACCCTATACACCTTACATAATAAAGCCCTGAGCGGCCACCCACCACTAATATTGTTACAGAGTTCAGGGTCATCGTTGATAACCACGTTGATATTTGATTCCCATACCCCGTGCAGCCATGGTTCTTCTCCAGGAAGCTCAGGAAACCACCAGCCGTGCTGAGCCTGCACTACCCTCGGGTCTATGCCTTTGTAGTATCGGCACTTCTGCCTTATTCTTCCTTTGGGAGTCTCAATCCACACCCAGTCGCCATCTTCGATACCCAGTCCCGAGGCAGTTTCAGGATTTATCTGCACTATGGGGTCGGGGTGTTGTTGGCGCAGTGAGTCAATCTGGCGGTGCTCTGAGTGGTAGAAGGGCTGATGCCGTGCTCCGGTAATCAGAATTAGTGGATATTCTTCAGCTAAATCCGGTGTGCTAACAGGGCTTTCTGGAGGTTCACAGTATTGAGGCAACGGGTCGTAACCAAGCTGTTCCAGAATGGTTGAGGAAAGCTCGACCTTACCGGTGGGAGTGCCAAATCCTTCTTTTTCATATTTCCTTTCTTCCTTTGGTGGCCTGATTATGCCTCCCGTTTTTTTCAAGAACTCAGCAAAGGAGCCGAACCCAAATGGCTCGAGCCGATAAGCAAGGGCATCTTCCAGAGTTAGCCATGGCCAGTGTTCCTCCTGTCCCAGCCTTATAGCTAAGCCACGCCACAGGTCGTAGTCAGGGCGGCGGTCATATTTTCCCTCTTGTGTATGTGGTATGGCTGCTTCGGCAGCATAGACAAAGCTGTTACTGTCCCAGTAGTTGAATATGCCAGGTCTCTCCAGCCATGAGGCGCAGGGCAAAACGTAATCGGCAATATCAGCACTGGGAGTCATCCAGAAATCATGAACCACATAAAGCTCAAGGCTTTTCAATGCTTTATAAACCAGCTTGGTGTTTGGTTGGGTTACCATAGGGTTACTGGCTACTGTTAGCATGGCTTTAACCGGGTAAGGTTCTCCAGTAATCATTGCCCGATAGACCATAGGGGCATGAGCAAAAGAGGCGTGACCAGCGCTCAGTCTGGTTTTGGATGTCTTATTGAGCAATGAACCTCCCTGTCTGCTAAAAAATCGGAAGCGGTCATAACCAATCTGCTTTCTCTCTTGCTCTGGTGCTAATTTATCACCAAGATCGATTTCAATTTCTTCTACTAACTGCGGATGGGTAGGTCGCATCTCCTCACCGCCTCTGATATCAATGTTGCCTGTTATCGCCGTAAGAATGTATCTAGCGTGGATTGCCTGAATACTGTTGGCTAGTTGTTCTAACCCCATAGTATGGATGATTACCGCAGGTTTGGTGGTAGCATAGGTACGAGCAGCCTCCCTAATCTGCTCAGCAGGAATCCAGGTAATGTCTGCCACCTTCTCAGGTGGGTATTCCTTAGCCCGTTTTGCCAGCTCATCAAATCCATAGCACCAGTTACTAACAAACTCCTTATCGTAAAGCTCTTCCTCAATTATGGTATTTATCATGGCCAGATAAAGGGCGCAGTCAGTCCCTGGTCTGAGTTGCAGCCATATATCCGCCCTCTCGGCAGCACTGGTTCGCCTGGGGTCAACCACTATGAGTTTGGCGCCGCCTCTCATACTTATGAGAATGGATTGCCATAGCCCTCTTGCTCCCTGTTCCGGGTTAGCCCCCAGAAGCATAATACATTTGGTTGTCCGCCCTGCTGCCGGATAGAAATCGGGCCAGCCATAGATAGCCCGAGATACCGTCGACCCGGGTCCGTAGCAGATATGACCCTGACCTATATTATTGGGACTCCCCAGTAAATTAAAGAAACGCATCCTGTACTCATCATGAGTTCTTCCCGTGCCACTGCTGGTAGCAATCGCCTCTGCCCCGTACTTGTCTTTTATACTACTCAGCTTTTCGGCTATTTCATCCAGTGCCTTTTCCCAGGAAATTAGTTCCCACCTGCCCTCCCCTTTCTCTCCAACCCTTCTCAAGGGATAGTTAAGCCGGTCTGGATGGTACAGCCACTCCGCGGCTGCCCTTGCTCTGGGACAGGCTCTCACTATAGCCTTCGCCTGGTCAGCGCCCGGAGCGTCTTTGTTCTCTTCAATGGTCTCTAATCGACCGTTCTTTATCCTTGCCTCTACCAGGCAGTGAATATGGCACCACATACAGACCGATTTTCTAATCTCCGTTTTTTCTACCATAGCTATGCCTCCATGATAATACCAGTGCTATAATATAATAGTTCTGTGTCTTCAAACAACTATGTGGCATAATACTGGTAGTAGCTGATGACTTGAGCCTATGTTAGACTGGATTAGTCAGAGCCTCTGGTCAGTTAATAGTATATCGGGGGAAGGAGTAAGACAATGACCGCAAACCATATATTAAAAGAGTTGTGCCGATACAACATAGGCACCTATGCTGATGTCATCTATAGAAATGCGCTCTTGTATCCAGACCAGGAAGCTTTTGCCTATAGGTCGGAGAGGATAACCTTTTCTGAGTTTAACGCTAGAGTGAACAGCCTGATACATGCCTTGCAGGCAATGGGAGTCAAGAAGGGAGATGTTATTGGCATCCTGTCCTGGAATTGTCTTGAGTATGCCGATGTTTATGGGGCAGCGATGAAGGGAGGATTTATTGCCTCACCTTTTAAT
>CAYNFT010000119.1:0-5264 GCA_964396535.1 uncultured Dehalococcoidales bacterium
TTGTACCACTCATTAAAAACCCACGCATCCGATATATCCCAATCAACCTGCGCCGAAGTCGGCGTTACACCCATAAAGTCGGCATAATCAGCAATCTGGTTAGGGTCGTCTACATCTTCCGCCCAAACCTTTGTTAAGGCTGTGTTTCCTGACTCAGCCAGTCTACAGCACAAGGAAAGATAACAAGCAGTAATAGACTGACCACCAGGAATAGTAACATCGAATCTAGCTTGGGACTCGTATGGATACCCACCCCATTTACCTCCACCAAAATTCATGTTATCATTAGTCCACGCCTCTTCATACGTCTGGCTATCATCGGCACTTGCCCCCACCTGAAGGTCCAGCGTGGTATTTTTGAGCAACACAGGGAATTTTAAGCCAGTCAGGTCAAAACCAAGCTCTAACTGTCCGTTCTTGAAAGACCAATCCAGCCACCGTTCTATACCATCATCGTCAATCAGCCGGGGTCTGGGTATTCCTATGCCTTGCCTGCTAGAGAGAAGCTTGAGAATATCTAAACCCGCTAAGTCAGTATTAAATATGATTCTTGGAGAATCTTGACCAAATATGGCACTCGGTGGAGCCTCGTTGAATAGAACTTCAAATCGCATAGCAGTGTTGGTGAAAGGTATTCTTATCTCCCCCCAATATGCTGGCATAACAATCCTGTTAGGGAGAATCTCCCCGTCTAATTTAGTTGGCGAACTAACTAAATTCTTAGGCAGATTACTCAGCAACGGAATGGTGGGTAAGCCAAAGTACTCCCTCCTCTGATATTTATCGGGGCAGAAAAGCCTGGAGCCGTCATCATTAAACTCTGCATAGTACGGGACTCTATCTACATAGTAGCCGTCATCAGTGGGCTTTCTAACGAGTCGTGGCTTAATATCAACCCACTCCCCGGCAGGCTCTCGCATCTGGACAGCACCAATAAAACAATCTAGGGCAAACTTCTCTCTGCCATCCGGGGCTTTGCCAAGATACGTTGTCTTACTGTTTTTCAGTTCTAACATTTAATACCTACCATTACATATACCCAATGGTTACTTTACTGGTTGCCGTTGAAACATCAAGGTAAATACCTGTGGCAAACTCAATCGGTGGGTCAAAGATAAAGTGGGCATATCCGTTGGCCGGTATGTTTACTGCCCATCGGTCTGTCCCACTATTATCTATGCTATCGTTGAGTTCAATAGCCAGGGCTGCCGTGTCTGACACAGTTAACCAGTAAACAGCACCAGCCCCGGATTTTATCAGCGTGTCGGCTGATTTGACACCACTATTAGCCAAACCTGTTTTCCCACGCCCTATCGCCAGTGCATCAGGTGGACTCTTTGCTATTATGTTTTCAAGACTTAGAGCCATCTTATTCCTCCCTCGCCTTTCTTACTCTTATTGATATCTCCACTTTGTCGCCAGATAGTTGTGCTGGATTTCCTGCGGGGTTAGCGCTCGGTTATAAACTTGAATTTCTCCGATTGTTCCCTTAAAATCCAAGCTCATGTCGTTCCTTACTCCCACATAGATATCAGTTGTTCCACTCCCTTTATAAGAGGAACCAGAAGTATCCGTTTCAATGTAATTACCGTCAACAAAAAAACCGGTGCCAGACCCATCTTTACGGATTACCACCGTGACGTGATGGAATCTGTCATCCCAAATATCAGGAGTTACATTATCTGTTTTGACACTACTAAAGTTGGAACCGTTACCATAATAAGCCTGCATTCTATTAGATGTTTGAACTAGACTTACCTCATACTCAAAATAGTTCTTTCCTAAAATCACCTCTTGTGTTGTCCTTGTTGTCTTGACCCAAGAACATATAGTGAGCACATCGCTAATAGCAAGGCTACTTGAATTGGGAATTGTGATGTAGTCATCTGTACCGTCAAAAAGACTGCCATTAGGTCTCCACAAAGCACCGGTAACCGTACATAGATGACCATAGGCATCTTTAGACATAAAGGAAGCACCATCTAGTTTATAGAGGGGCAGATACAAGACCAAGTTAGGGTCGAAGATAAAATCCATCACTCACCTCACGAAGCAGAATATATTACCTTGACATAGCTTGAATTCTTGGTCTTACCGACGGCATTCTCACCGCCGGCACTGCCCGACTTGATTGCCAACCGAATGTCAAACGGCACCGCATTGAAGTTAGTTACAGGTTTGAAACGACCACTATAAGTATATTCCTTATAGGCTGAGGCAGCAGCCGCATAAGTCACCTCATCGTGGAGGTCGACCCAGCTTCCACCTTTGTTGCGTGCCTGCCATTTGAAAATGGTGCTTTCTGTAGCACCGCTGGACTTTACCGCACAGGTAAGCCCAAACTCAAACTCAATAACCGCTCCCAATGCCGGTGGGTTAACGGTAACCTCTTCGACAGTCTCATAGTCATCAGTAGAGGTAGTCTTTTCCGCACTCCACTGAACTCCGTCTGAAGTCAGGTCACCCTTAGCAAAAGGATGCTCAATATGTTCTATTACTGCAAGTCCCATGATTTATCTCCTTTACCGGGTAGGAGGAGGGAGCTTATTACCCAACCCCCTACCCCTTATATAGTTAATTATTACGCTGTGCTGTCAGACCGACTGTTCAAGAAAAACAGGACCTTAGTAGCCGAAAGAGCAATACCAATGATGGTATTGGCATCACCACCTGTAGATGGCACCGTCTGTGTAATTTGACCACTATTTGCCCCTTCATCTACATAGACATAGCCACCAGGTGTAGCCTCGGAATAACCACCAACCACGGGATTGGATGATACCGGAACCTCCTCACCACTCTTACCATCAGCCAGAGCCACCAGTCTGCCCTGAATTACAGAGCCAGTGGTGGCTAATGCCCTTTTCCATCCCGAGCTATAACCCAGTACATCGCCACACTTGCTATCCTCGGCCAGTGTAACCTTCTCAGGTTCGGTTCCCCGGCCTGAATCAAGGATTACTCTCCCCGTTCCTGGATCTGAAAAAGCCATTTGAACTTTCCTCCTTACTTAATTCAATGACGATTTGATCGTCCCTCAACCACCAAAACTGCTTAGTCCTTAACGCCGATTAAGGCAGCCGCTTTGATGCTGGCGAACAGCGCCAGGGAGCAATACCACTTAATCCTGGTCCTGGTAGCATCCTTAGTCTCGAGTGAGCCGATAGGCTCTACGGTGAGGTGACCGGGCGCTGTTAAGCCACAGAGTGCCCCTTCCCCGAACTGAACGGCGTAGATTGTGGAGCAGTCGCCCCCGGTAGTTGCTGTCTCGACACTGTCGCTAACTACATGGGTATCCAGTATCCAGTCGTTGACACCGATGGCGATACCATCCCAGAACTGGACGAAATTGCCCCACTTATCGCGGTCGGTTTCCATCATGCCGCCAGCAGCCCTGACCAGAGCGTTAATCTTGCGCCTGGAGCGGCGGCTCATCAGCAACGTAGTGGGTTTGCCTCCCTTGACGGCATCGATAAGCTGGTCAAGCATGGACAAGGTTAATGTAGCTCCGCTGGCACCGGCGGCAATCACCTGGTCGCCTTCAGTGGTGGTATCAATGAGAGTTCTCAAGCCATCAAACTGCTTGGGGCTAGCCGTGGCATCACCATAGATGAAAATCTCTTCGAACTTGTCCTTGAGCGCTTTAGCCTTAAGCTCGACGACGGCTGCCTCCAGGTCCTGGATATTAGAGCGGGTTGTCTTGAGGAAGTTATCGACATCAGCATCACCGCCCATAATCTTCAGGTGTGCCGTTTTTTGTTCAAAGGTTGGGGTGGACTCAGCCCAGGTATCGCCGACATCATAGAAGTCAATACCGGGTAAGGTCTTCTCCTGATTGTAGGTCAGACCATCACCGACAATCTCAATAAAGGGTAACTCCTGAATAACAGGGGAATCCTTGACGATAGTCTCCACCACCCCTTGAAGCAGCATGTCATTGGATAGTTTGGATGCTTCTGCTAGTGTTAAAGCCATTTTTATTCCTCCTATATAAAATCTCTAGGTTAATCAGCCTTCCGGATTCTGACTACTTTGTTTTCCCGATAGCGTATTGAATCTTCTCCCGTGGGGATAGAGCGGAGAGGTCGGGCGATGTTCTTTCCGGAGCTCCGGCAGGAACTTTAGTCAATGAAATCTCAGTCTCTAATCCCTGCTTCACCTTACTGACCAGGTCTTTTGCCTTGTTCAGGGACTCATTTATAGACTCGATGGTATCCCCACCGATGAGTTCCTCGATGACCTCTGGATTTGCCTGAACCACCATAGTTTTATAGCTGCCCACAGCCTCGGCCAGCGAATTATCGAGGGATGTCAATCTTTCCTCTAACTCATCCCTGGTCTGCTTCAAGCCGGCAATCTCGCTCTCTCTCTCAGCTATAGCCTGCTCAAGCTCGATAAGGCGGGCATTAGCTCTGGCCAGCTCTTCATCTTTTTGAGCTACCAGGCTCTCCAGCTCAGTAACCCCCTCCTGGTCTCCTGACTCCTCCACCCCGGACGGATTTTCATCATCAGGTTGTGACTCTGGCAAGTTATCTGCCTGCTCTAATTCATCAACCAACTTTCCTCCTCCTTACTCCTGAATAACAGGTCTGTAATCGACCTCCGCTTTATGATTACCAATACAAGCTTCAGGGCGAAGGTTCCTCAACGACCTCTGCCTGGGGCTCTACAGCTCTCTCTCTCGCTCCGCCCCTGGCGGGTCCTGAATTGAGTTCTCTGTTCATCCTGAGAATGGTCTCCCTTTCCTCAAGCCATCGATTAAACTCTATCTCCGGGTCTTCGACCCCAACTTCATCCATAGCTCTACGCCTTGAATGAATGCCACTCTGAATCAATATCTGTTCATTAGCAACCAGTTTGGTCAAATCCTGCGGTAGCACCGGACCCCAAATCACTCTTAAACGGTTGTCACCAAAGTTCTCATCCCGGTATTTCTCCAGGAGTTTGAGGACAAGCCTGTTACGCCGGTTGTAGGTGACTGTCCGGATAATCCTTTTGCGTCTCACCTTCTGCAGGAGTGGTTGAAGCTCAATCTCAAGGGCTACGCCGGACAAATCCCTTTCGGTGCCACCAAAAGCAGCCCTGGGTGATTCCGATACATCATGCAGGATTCTATACAGCAGGTTGATGTAATCTATGTGCAGCCTGACACCACCACCCTGAAGCAGGTCAAGCAGATAGGCTTTGGCATCCTCTGGTATATTCCACACCGCCCCCGGTCTCACGGCAATGTCCTCGGATTCCTCAACATTTTCCAGGACGGC
>CAYNFT010000120.1:0-5190 GCA_964396535.1 uncultured Dehalococcoidales bacterium
AGCACTATAAATAACCCGCCGGTGCTTGACGCTATAGG
Organism: uncultured Dehalococcoidales bacterium; assembly: GCA_964396535.1. Lineage (GTDB taxonomy): Bacteria > Chloroflexota > Dehalococcoidia > Dehalococcoidales > UBA2162 > CAYNFT01. The sequence continues at coordinate 39 of CAYNFT010000120.1, forward strand.
CGATAAGTCAGTCAACGAGGGTGAGCTTCTTGAGTTTACTATCTCAGCCACTGATCCTGATATTGATCCGTTAACCTACTCGGCTTCTAACCTGCCGTCAGGTGCCAGCTTTGATGCCGGAACGCAGACCTTCTCGTGGACACCGGGCTTCCTTCAGGAAGGAAGCTACTCCAATGTTCACTTTGAAGTAACCGATGGAGAGCTAACCGACTCTGAGGACATCACAATTACTGTAGCTAATATCAAAGACCCGCCGGTGCTTGGCGCTATAGGCGATAAGTTAGTCAATGAGGAAGAGCTTCTTGAGTTTACTATCTCAGCCACCGATCCTAATGGTGACCCGTTAACCTACTCGGCTTCCAACCTGCCGTCAGGAGCCAGCTTTGATACCGGAACGCAGACCTTCTCGTGGACACCGAATTCTGGTCAAGCGGATATCTACTCCGATGTTCACTTTGAAGTAACCGATGGGGAGCTAACCGACTCTGAGAACATTACCATTATGGTTAATTCTGCAGGATATATGCCACCAGCTATTTCTTTTATTCCACCAACAGACGATGACAATGCCACCGTTAATAGAGACTGGACTGAGGTCAATGTTTCTATAGACAGTATTGACAGCTATACAAGCGGTTTTATAGACTGGGACAGGAGCCTGGTTGGTTATTGGGACTTTAATGAAAACGCTGACGATAAATCAACTTACAATAATAATGGGGCTCTGAATGGAACTGAATCAACAATTGGTAAGTATGGCAATGCTATAACATTTAATAATGATGGTGACTATCTTTTAATAAGCGATAGTGTAAGTATGGATTTTAATAAATCAAACGGTACGATAGAACTATGGCTATATCCTTTTGAGAAAGCCTCTGGGGTTTACCAGCGATTAGTTGTAGATAGCAGTTTTTGGGGTCCGGAAAGCCCTTACGATGGAATTGAGTTAGCCCTCCTGCCTGATGGTGATTTATACTTTTATCCAGCTCAAGGAGGGGGTAATAACTATAATTTATTAAATGATCCTTTTACTAACAACGAGTGGCAGCAACTCGTAGTTACCTGGGATTTCTCTACAAGGGAGGCTAAGTTTTATGTCAATGGAGTTAATCAGAGTTTAACTATTGAGAATGTTCCTGATAATTGGTATACCGTAGCTGATACAGATGATTGGTATATAGGAGGAATAGATATAGCTACTGGATTAGGATTTTTCAATGGTAGTATCGATGAGGTTCGTATCTGGAGCCGTACCCTGAGTGAAGAGGAAATAAGAGCTTCATACAATGAAAATCTATATAGCTTGAATCATACATTCACCAATCTGTCAGACGGCGCTTATCAATATTATGCCTATGCCACAGATACAAACGGTAACTCGGCTCAAACTGAAACCCGCACCATCACTATAAACACAGGAGGCTCGGTTAACGTTGCACCGGTGCTTGATGCCATAGGCGACAAGTCAATCAGCAAGGCTGAGCTACTTGAGTTTACCGTCTCAGCTACTGACCCTGATAGTGATAACCTGACGTACTCAGCCACAAACCTGCCATTAGGAGCAGTCTTTGACCCGGAAAGCCAGACCTTCTCCTGGACACCAAGTTCTGGTCAGGAAGGAAGCTACCCCGATGCCCACTTTGAAGTATCTGATGGTGCCCTGAGTGATTCCGAAGATATCAATATTACGGTAATTCAACCGGACGTTAATAGTGACGGGGCAGTGAATGTCCTTGACATGATTTTGATTGGACAGCACTGGGATGAAGAGGGGCTAGTTGGCTGGATACTGGAGGATGTCAATAGAGATGGAATCATCAACGTACTGGATATGGTGCTTGTCGGTCAGTATTGGACTAGTTAGGAAGAACAGGATAAAAAATATAAAAAGATTAAAAAATGTGCTTAATATCTTAAGAGGTCTGGCTGTCTTTGTACTGCTAGCCTCATGGTTAGTCAACCCTAGCTCGGTATCAGCGGCCGAAACTACCACGGTCAGCGTTTCCACACCGAGCTCGCTTGGCAAAGGCGAGACATTTACCGTTAGTATCAGTATAGACCCCGGTGTTGCCATAGCTGGAGTTCAGTTTGACCTGAGTTTTGACGCCTCATTGGTTACCGCCAGTCAAGTTGAAGAGGGAGACCTGCTGTCCCAGAATGGAACTGGCACCTACTTCAATCCAGGAACGATAGACAATGAAACCGGGAATATCAGCGGAGTAGTTGGCATCATAATAAGCCCCGGTCAAACAGTAGCCAAACCGGGGACGTTTGCACTAATTAATCTGACAGCCGGAACTGAAAACGGAACGTGTCCTTTCACTCTGTCAAACGTAATAGTAGGAGATGTAACAGCGAATGCTGTATCGGTAAGTGTAGTTAACAGCGAGGTCACAATTGCTTCCGATACAACGCCTCCTCCGGGAGGAGGTGGTTTGATTGGTGGAGGTGGTAGTACGACACCGGCAGGTACGACAGTTCTCTCCGGCAAGATAGACAGTGATGGCACCTTTCTCACCGACGTTATTGCTAAATCTGCGGATGGAAAGTGTGTGCTTACCATTGAAGCAGGCGTTAAAGGCTTAACTCACTATGGAGACGCACTTGGCCATATAACGATATTAGAAGATGAAGAGTCGCCAGCACCCCCGGAGGATTCCAGTGTTGTCGGGCTGGTTTACGATATTAGCCCTGATGGAGCTACATTTGGACCGACCGTAAATCTGACCATAATCTATGACCCTGAACAATTACCTGAGGGGATAACAGAAGATGGGCTATACATCGCCTACTGGGATAGCTCACAGTGGATAGCTCTTGAAAGTATGTTGGACGGTGAGGCAAAGGGGTTATCTGCGCAAATAAGCCACTTCACACCATTCACCATTATTGCTCCACCCCCAGAGGCACAGGCATCAGAATCGCCGCCACCTCCACCAACAAGCGTGCCACCACCAGCAAGTTTTGCTGTTTCTGATTTGTCAGTTACTCCTAGTGAAATTGAACCCGACGAGCAAGTTACGATTTCAGCCACAGTTACCAATACCGGAGGCAGTGAAGGGAGTTATATCGCTGTTCTCAAGATAGATGGTGTAGAAGAAGGCACAAAAGAAGTAACTCTCGAAGCAGGTGAGAGCGAGACTATAACCTTCACCATAATGAATGATACTGTGGGAAACTACACGGTTGAAATTGATGGCGAGGTTGGACAGTTTACTGTTACTATTCCGGCATCTTCTCTGCCACCAGATCCGACACCGACATCGATACTAACCTCAATACCAGCAGTGGGACTATCAGTTCAGCCAACAATTGACTGGCAGCTCATTGGCAGTAGTAGTGCTAGCTTCGTTGGTGTTGCTGTGCTAGTGATTTGTTACTTCGTGTGGCGAAAACGTTTTATGGCACGGCTATCCTAGATATAAGTGTAAGTAGAAGGGGCACTCGAAAATGGGTGCCCCTTTTTATTATGTAAACCAAATGTTTAACTTACTTCAAATTTTTATACTTTGTGTCTCATCCCAGCTACACAATATTCCCCCCGAACAAGATAATCTGGAACTAACATGATTGGCTTTGTCTTTATCATACGTATAGACAGCTCAGCCCGGAAACTCGGGCTAACCCGATGAAAAGCGAGAGAGGGCTAGACTTTATATATGAAAAAAATTAATATAATAAAGGATAAGATAAGATTAATTAGATATCTTGCTTTGTCCGTCCAATAACATGCGAAAAGTTGTGTTTGGAATGAATAGGATTATACAATCTGGCACCCATCAATCAGGTATTAAACTGGGAAGCGGGCTATTAGTTCTGAATATAGTAACCGCTATATTGGTACTGTCTGTCATCTTCCTCCCTGATAATGTGTTACGTCTTATTCTGGGGATTCCCTTCTTACTATTTTTTCCAGGCTACACGCTCGTTGCGGCAATATTCACCCGAAAGGAGGGAATGGGTGGTATTGAGAGAGTAGGGTTCAGCTTTGGTTTAAGTATAGCATTGGTTCCGTTCATTGCCTACATTCTCAATTATACGCCATGGGGCATAAGACTGGAGCCTATCATTTATTCAGTAGCTTCATTCATTTTTGTTACGTCAGCTGTTGCCTGGTTGAGACGCAGGAGACTAGCTGCACACGAACGCTTTGCTATTCAGTTGCAGATTACAGTGCCAGGCTGGAATGAAGGCTGGCGGGTAAGAACGCTCACCATTATAATAGCGATAGCTGTTCTAGGAACAGTCGGGACGGTGGCCTACACACGGATAATGCCTAAGGAGAAAGAATCGTTTACTGAATTTTATATTCTTGGACCGCTAGGCACAGCAGTGGCATACCCCCTGGATGTGAAGGTTGGCGAGGAAAGTACACTCACCGTTGGAATTATTAACCACGAAGGGAAAGAAACTAGCTATCGAATCGAGTTAAGTGTGGATAGGCAGAAGGTTTCTGAGATAGAACCAGTAGTGATTTTGGACGAAGGAAAATGGGAAACTGAGGTAAGCTTCGTAGCGCAAAGAGCCGGCACGAAGCAGATAGTCGAATTGTTACTATATAAGGACCATGAAGTCCAGCCGTACCTCAAACCACTTAAATTTCAAATTAATGTAACGGAGTAGACAGTCTCATTTCATACCGATGTTTCTGGGGTAATTATCCTTAATGGATTGTTACACTAGCTGGTGAAATAGGGTACTAACTCGGGGATTATATTACCTATTTTAATAGATATACCGAAAAGCAATACTATAATTATTATCATTATCGGGACCGAGAGAACTTTGGATAGGCTCTGGGCAAACTTAGACTCATTAGCTTCAGCCAGTGTTTTTATAGCCAGTAAGATTATAGAGGTAATTAACACAATACTAAGAAGCATTGAAACACCCTACCTCAGACAGGATAGCGCTAATGCCTTCCCATTCGTTGGATCGCATTAAACAATATAATCCAGTGAATGAACCCTGTCAAGTAACTTATACCAACTTCTCTCTAAATGTTCCAAAGTCGATCTCAGATTTTCAATTTTCGCCTACGGCGCTTGAGAAAATATAGGTATAGTAAGCCAGCCCCGACAGCCCCTGTTATTATTACAGGTATAACATATAATGGTAGATTAGATTCACGTATCTGGTTTACGTTACT
>CAYNFT010000121.1:0-5170 GCA_964396535.1 uncultured Dehalococcoidales bacterium
GGCAGGATGAACAAGAAGAGGCATGGCTCAGGAGCATGTCCCAAAAGGGTTGGCATCTATTCTCAGTAGGGTTGCCGTGTATCTACAGATTTCGGGCTGGTGAGCTGCTGGACTATGTCTACCGCCTAGATTATCAGACGTTTCCAAAGAAGGACAAACAAGAATATCAACAGTTATTCCGCGATGCCGGTTGGGAGCATATTGGCGAAATGTCTGCCTGGCAATACTTCCGCAAGGAAGTTAAGGAGGGAGAGACTCTGGAAATCTTCACTGATGTTGAGTCCAAAGTGACGAAGTACAAAAGAGTACTAACCTTCTTGGGGTTTTTCTACATCATATTGATTGTGGTCTCTGTGAGAGGTATATCGATCGATAATCCCTATCCATGGTGGGGTGCTATTCAAGCTATTCAAGTGCTTACTCTCTTAATATTGCTACTTTTTACATATGCTATCATCAGACTTGCAATCAGGATCAAGCAGCTGAGAAGGCTTTGAGAAGGTCACTGATAAGAACGTGATAAAACGGACTTTTGTTGCTTGGTCCAACAAAATTCTATTTTGTGGCGCTGGACAGATATCGGAATGTCTTATTTCTTACACGTATTATTTACCTTCGTGGAATAAGTCTGACGGTGTGGCATTATATTTGAGCTATATCCGGTCAATTAATTCACTCGTATACAACCACAGATGTTGTATGCTTGTTAATGTATTCCCAGTCGTATTCTACACCTAGTCCCGGTTCCTTTGGTACTGGCACGCAGCCATCTTTATCGATAGCGTCCAAGCCGTCCTTGTAGTCGCACTTGTAAGGTTGCACGCCAATAAACGGTGCTTTGGGATGTACCAGGCACATCTCGTAGTAATTACAGTTGCGTATGGCTGCTGCCAGGTGACGTTCAGCGGGCCCCGCGTGGTGTATTTCTATATCCAGGCCGAAGCCCTCAGTAGCATGAGCAATCTTCATTACCCCGGTAATACCACCATCGTACATTACATCCCCCCTCACGAAATCTGTTCCCTCGGCAACGATGAAGTCCACATGAGCCTCCAGTCCACGCACATGCTCCATCTGCAGTAGCGGTGTCCTGACAAGCTGACGTAACTTGCGGTAGGGAAAAGCCGACTCCGCATGCATATAGGGGTCTTCCCACCACAGGAACTTGTTCTCATCACAGGACCATCCCAGTTTCAGGGCTTCACCGAATGTCCTGAGAGCACAATGGGCATCTACCATAAGGTCCATTTTACCGCCAACTCTCTTACCAATAGCGTCGTTCGTGGCTACCCATTCTTCAATGGCGGCTCCCTCCCAGGGGTGGGTCTTGTAGCCATGGTAGCCGAGTTCAAGACACTGTTCGGCAAATTCAGCGAAAGCCTCAGGGGAATCGAGACCGCCCGGCTGACGGTCGGCCAGAAAGGTACTGGCGTATGTAGGGATGTTTGTACGGTGGGCTCCGCCGAGGAGTTCATAAATCGGAGAATCATAGAATTTGCCGGCAAGGTCCCAGAGGGCAACATCTATAGGACTGATAGCTGAAGGAACGGTCTGTTGTAAGACGTGTTTAACATCCTGATATATGGCGTCTCTCTCAAGAGCATTACGACCGAGCAATGAGGGCATTATCATTGGGAAAGCGGAGCCCTCCGCAGCACGGACACCTAAAAATTCCCCGGTGATTCCAATATCCGTAAAAATTCTGAGAATAGTAGCTTCTCCATTTAGAACGGCTCCCGGTTCCCAGACGGGTATCCTGACTAGCGGATGAGGGGCCAGGTCTTTAATCTGATAACTAAACTGGCGCACCTCTACTTTAGTAATCTTAGGTCTGTCTTTCATTGGCTCCCCCTTGTGATTTTATGTATCCTCATTCTAGCATAACTATAGTTCACAATGATAACCACGTGTAGCAGTAGCTTGACAACAAGGAAGCAATTAGCTAAAGTGTCTTTTAATCAGTTGTTCTTTAAAAGCCTAATTCGCACATGGAGACGGATTGGTTGATTGAAGTTCCTCCATGTACTTTTATAAGAAGATTACTCTAGGAGTATTTCGCAGCAGGAGTACAAGGCGGTGCTATGTAGAAGGTGCGCTCCAATAATTGATAAGATTCCCCCAACTCCGTCCAGGTGAAAGTATCTGGGTAGACCAGGAATTAAAAAAGGCCCATTGGTTACTAAGCCTAATCTCCCGTAGGAACGGTGAACTGGAAAAGGGAGCTTGGAGGGGTCAAATCCTCCGGCTCCCTCTTCTAATACGTTGGTTACATTTATGTAGCCATAAAATTAAAAAAACGAAACAATTGGAGGAAACAATGGAACTGGGATTTGAAGGCAAGGTAGCACTTGTAACGGGGACAGCTAGTCAAGTTGGTATGGGCAAGGCTATATCATTGACTCTGGCGAAAGAAGGGTGCGACATAATTGCATCTGATATAGACCTTGAAGGAGCGAAAAAGACAGCGGATGATGTCAAGGCTTTAGGACGTAAGGCCATTGCTCTTAAAGCAGATGTAGTCAATGAGGATGAAGTTGACGAAATGGTAAAGGCAGCGCTGAAGGAATTTGGCAAGATAGACATATTAATAAATACTGCCGGCTTAAGCGCGGGGGGAGGAGTGCCCTTCCTCGAGTCGGGAAAAGACAGATGGCAAAAAGATATCGATGTTAACCTTTATGGGACGATGAATTGCTCAAAGGCGGTTCTTCCTGGCATGATTGAGCACAAATACGGTAAAATTATCAATTTTTCATCAATCGCTGCAAAAATAGGTCCTCTTGGTTCTTACTCCGCGGCTAAGGCAGGGGTATCAGCCATTACCAGGGGGCTGGCAACACAATTTGGGCCCGATGGAATAAATGTAAATGCTATAGCCCCGGGCATGGTGCAGACTAAATTCTTTGATAGTCTCGGAGACCGTGTTGCCCAGATGTTCAAAGGTATGGCAGAACGTGTGCCAATGAGGAGAATTCAGACAGTCGAAGATATAGCAAATGCGGTGGCCTTTTTAGCCTCGGATGTCACTAAGAACATTACGGGACAGACTCTTCACGTAGATAGCGGGCTGGTTATGCTATAAGCGAATGGCTGTGTGATAATTGATAAAAAGCGCTATAGTTCGAGGCGGGGAACATTATTGGTCTGCCGACAACTGTGATAGCTGGTAGATGATCTAATTCAGGCTATCTAAAAAAGCAGTACTCTGGTTTGAGCGAAAAATAGCTAGCTTTAAAAAACACTTTAGGAAAAGGAGAAAGACAATGAAAATCACAGATGTGAAGGTTACTGTTATCGAGGTTGAGTCGCCCATGGGTGGTTTTCCAGGGCGTATGGCGCAAGCTGATTTAGTTCAAGTTCTTACCGACGAAGGTATAGAAGGTAACTACCTCGCTGCGAGTGGTGGTTCTTCAGGTCGAGGTCTGGCTGAAACAATAGTGGAAGTGCACAAACCGATGCTTATAGGTCGGGACCCCTTTGATAGAGAGAGCATTTGGGACTCGGTGGTGAATCGGCATACTGCCCAGGTGTCCATGAATGCTTTGGGTGCCATAGATGTTGCCCTGTGGGACATTGCCGGTAAGGCAACAGGGCTGCCCATTTACAAGCTGCTCGGTGGCTACAGGGATAAGATTCGTGCTTACGCCAGCACTTTAGGCTTTGATTCACTTCAAGGGTACTCCGACTACGCAAAGGAGCTGGTTGGTAAAGGCTACACGGCAATCAAGCTGCACCCTAGTGGAGGTGCAAAGGAACATCTTGAGGCCTGCCGTGCCACACGTGACGCAGTAGGTGACGATGTTGATCTCATGCTGGATAGCATGTGCCGGTATGACCGCAGGGAAGCCCTCATGGTGGGCAGAGAGCTGGAGAAGCTTAATTTCTACTGGTATGAGGAGCCACTGTGGAATAGTGACCTTGAGGGCAATAGAGAACTTAGCCGGTTGCTTGACATACCCATCGCGGCAACGGAAGCACTGTATACCACCAAGCCCGCCCATTTTACACCATACATAGCTGACCACATCGTGGATATCATTCGTGCCGACGCCCAGCGCGGGATAACCCTGGCAAAGAAAGTGGCCGATATGTGCGATGCCTTTGGCATGAAGTTTGAGCCACATAGCTGGGGCTACGCCGCGTCCCAGTTTGCCAACCTTCACATAATCGGTGCCATCAAGAACTGCGACTTTTTTGAGAAGATGGAGCCCGGCGAGCTATACGATGTGTGCGCCAAGGACACGATAAAGATTGATAAGGAAGGCTTTGTTCATCTGCCTACCAAGCCAGGTCTGGGTCTGGAATTTGACTTTGACGAAGTCAAAAAGCGCACCATACTAACTATGTAATACTTGCTGATGAGAACCAGAAGATAGCAGAACGTGTTTGATTCACCCCAAGTGTCTATGGCTCAACCCGGAGGTCTACAATTGTGACCTTGTCCCCTCGTATTTTGCTACTATGTTAAGGGCGAAATCATTTATCTGAATAGTCTCTACCCCTGGTCTCCAGGTTATTTTATGGATTGTGTTGGTCACTAGCAACTCACTGCTTTGACACAGTCCTGCGAAGCATCCTATCGATAGGTGTCTCACTTTATCTCTCAACCAAAGTCTATCTAAACCATGTCACAATCTGAGTGTTTGTGAAACAATATAAAATCGTCTGCTCTTTCGAATTGAATTTTAAGTCCTGGTTATAATTCTAATGTTAATTTGCTTTCTTCGTCCGAAAGTCTTTTTATGTTGAAACCAAGTTTTTTAGCTAGACCGATCATTTTCCAGTTATCATTTAAAGCAATACCGTAGATACTTCTAAGCCCTTTCTCCTGGCCAATACCTATCAGCACATCGCAGAGTTTCAGCCCAAGACCATTATTCTGGAAGTCATCAGCCACTAATATAGCAAATTCTCCAGTCTGACCGTGCTCCACTATCAGTCTGCCTACTCCGACATTTCTTCTACGTCCATTTGCAGTATACTCAGCAATAATAGCCATCTCACGGTCATAGTCGATATTACAAAATCTACTCAACATCTCATGGGTGATATCCTTAATAGTGTAGAAGAACCTGAATCTGGATGACTCGGGAGATAGATTGGCGATAAGTTCCCTTTCCATCGGCTCATCTTCCGGGCGGATAGGTCTTAAAACCACGTTTCTGCCATC
>CAYNFT010000122.1:0-5107 GCA_964396535.1 uncultured Dehalococcoidales bacterium
CGGATCATCTGGGCGAAATCCTGAAGGCGGCATGAAGTAGAACCCCTTCATTCCCCAATCTTCAATGGCCTCCTTGGCAATGTCCATAGCATTCCCTCGCCTGGGATCAAGAGCACAAATCGGTATGAACCGACCCTTATGCTTCTTCGCCGCATCGGCATGGGCCTTATTCTGATCTCTTACGGGGATTCTTGGTGGTCCGGTTATAGCCTCCCAATCCACAGGGAAAATAACGCCCTTGTCAACCCCTGCTTTGTCCATCAATTCAACCACACCATCGCCCTCAGGGTCAACCACTGACGGCTTCATAGCCGTTAACATATCTTTAAAGTCGTCAGGGGTCTTGTTTGTTTTATGCACCCGATTATACTCGGTAGTGTACATCTTCCATACAAAGCGTAAATACTTACCCCTTACCCAACCAGTCCCACTAAGGTGCATATGAGCATCAATTACCACAAATCACTCCTTCCTTTTTCCTAGATTTTATTAGCCTGCCAAACGGCGGTTGTTGCTCCGGAATTATCGCCTGATGGCAGCCTTCACCTGTAGTATATTTCTATGTTCACAACTTGTCAACACGAGTACGCACACCCGCAGAATTCTAACTTCGTACCATTGATACTTAGTTATTTTAGCGGTTGACAGAGAACTGGTAGCTATGCCAGAATAAGTATGGGCAGAAACTGGAATAGCGCGTTCTTTTCTACCAGTAAGTGCCATCATCTAGTATGGAATAAGCCCCACAATGGGTTGGGTTGGTAGTATTAGTCGTTAAGCACGTCAACTTTATGCTTTAATCCGTTATTACTAAGCTTAGAGGCAGAGATGCCCGGTGATTCGTATGGCGAAAAAACAGAGTAAGAGGAGGTTATTAAATGCCATTCCAATTGTCTCCGGCAGAAGAGCAGGTGCGGAAGATGACGCAGGAATACGCTGAGAGGGAGATAGTCCCGCGCCGAAAGGAGTTACAGATAGATGACAAAGCTATCTGGAAAGAACAGGTTATAAAGCAAGGAAAGGCTGGCTTTCACCTGCACATCATCCCTCGTGAGGAGGGTGGCACAGGTTTAGGCTTTGTCGCTAGCTGCATAGCAGTTGAGGAACTTTGCGCTGCCTGGCCGGACTTACAGTTTGTAACCTATTATGAGTTCGCCTACTATTTCGTCAAGGCTACCGGTGGAGTAGTAGAGGAAAAATTTTTGCCCGGTATTGTAAGTGGCGACATCAAAGCCAGCGCAGTGGTCACCGAGCCTGTCGGCGGCTCAGATATGCTGGGTCTGCAAACCACTGCCAGGAAAGTGGATGGCGGCTGGGTTCTGAATGGAAGGAAGTGTTTCGTAGAGGAGGGAGAAGTCTGTGATTTTATAATGATACTGGTCAAAACTGGTGACCCTAATGACCCGGCAACTCCGGGGGCAAGATCACTATCTGCCTTTATCGTTGAAAAGGACATGCCCGGCTACCGAGTGGGAAGGCTAGAGGATACCATAGCCAGGAAAGAAGACCTGGCGGAATTGATATTGGATAATGTATTTGTGCCGGATAGCCATGTCGTCGGTGGGGAAAAAGGGATAGGGCGCGGCATACCTCCTGTCTTCACCGCCGTTGCTGATATCGGCCGGATGACTATCTCTGCAATGTTAAATGGCATCACCCTGGGAAGCTACCGCTGTGCTGTCCAGTATGCTAAAGAAAGGATGGCGTATGGTAAGCCCATTGCTGAACTACAGGCTATCCAGCACCGCATCGCCGAGATGGCTATAGACCTTGAGGCGACTCGTGCCTTAACCTATCGCGCTGCCTGGCTGCGGACGCAGGGGGTAAGGTGCGACGCCGAGCAGGCTATCGCCAAGCAGTATGCCACCCAGGCCGCCTTGAGATGCTCTCAACACGTTGTCAATATTCACGGTGCCTTCGGTGTATTAGAAGATTACATGCCACAGAGATATTACCGTCATGCACCCCTTAGAATTAGTGCCGGCGGCACCAGTGAGTTAATGAAGAACTTGATAGCCATTTCAGCGATACAGAGGGACGGGAACCCGGACCTGAGCAGCAAATCAATGGATGAAGCCGGCTGGTAGGGACAATTAAAATGAATGTAACTCTGGTGATATATGGAATAATCATAACTGAGGAGTCTTGAGTTTATGAAACCATTAAATATAATTGTCTGCATTAAGCCAGTTCCTGATTCTCGATACTGGGATAGACTCAGCCTTGACCCTAACACTAAAGTGCTTCGTCGTGAGGGTATCCCCATCATAATAAGTCCGCTTGACAAAAACGCCATAGAGGAAGCGCTGCGGATAAAAGAGGCAAGGGGAGGCAAGGTGACGGTGATAAGTATGGGGCCAGCCAATACGGTAGAGATTTTAGCTTCAGCATTTGCTCTGGGTGTCGATGACGCTGTGCTTCTTACCGATAGAGCCTTCGCCGGGGCTGATACATTAGCTACTGCTTATGCCTTGGCCAGCGGAATTAAGAAACTGGGAGAGTTCGACCTGATTCTTCTGGGAAACGAGAGCCTGGATGGAAGCACCGGTCAGGTGGGACCCCAGGTAGCCGAGTTCCTTGATATTCCCCATGTGACAAATGTAGAGAAAATTGATTTTATTGATGAAAGTACTCTACGAGTCAGAACCAGGATTGAATTTGGCTATATGGTAATTGAAACACAACTACCTGTAACCCTGGCGGTGACAAGGGAAATAAATGAGCCACGCATCCCCTCAGTATTTGGTGCCCTCTGGGCTACAGAGAAAGAGGCGAAGCAATGGTCGGCTGACGACGTGGGGGTGGACAAAGACAGGATAGGACTTGGCGGCTCGCCTACCTATGTGCCTGAAGTATCTAATATAGAGCTAGAGCGCCGTGGTGAGGTTTTGGAAGGAGAACCCGCTGAAATTGCCAAGCAGCTCGTCGAGAGATTACGCGCTGATGGTGTGCTTCCCGAAGCATAGATAAACCGTGAAAAAATGCTGAAAACGTTGGAAGGACTCTTTAGGCAGCCTTGATAAGGAGGAGATAGTTGCAAATAGAGACATATAAGGGAGTTTGGGTCTTCGCTGAGCAGAGAGACGGAAGATTGCTCGATGCCGGACTGGAAATACTGGGGGAGGGTCGGAAGATAGCTGATAAGCTGGAGCAGGAATTAGCTGCTGTATTGCTGGGACACAATGTTACCTCGCTGGTTGATGAATTGTCGGCTTATGGTGCTGACAAGGCCTATCTTGCTGATGCTCCTGTTCTTGAGGTTTATCGAAATGATGCTTACTCCCTGGTAATGGAAGCGCTGATTAACCAGTATAAGCCGGCGATATTCCTGATAGGCGGTACGAGAATAGGAATGGATTTAGCTCCTAGAGTAGCGGCTAAAGTCAATACTGGCTTATCGGCTCACTGCGTGGGGCTGGATGTTGACGAAGGTGGCTGCTTGAGAGCCCAGGTCCCTGCCTTCGGGGGCAGTGTGATGGCTTCAATTGCCTGTCCCAACCACCGCCCTCAGATGGCTACTATCCCGCCTGGCTTTATGAAAAAACCGGAAAAGAAAACAGGTAGCAAGGCGACAGTCGAAAATGTTAAGGTCGAGCTAACTGAAGAAGACATCCGAACTAAGGTGCTGGAGGTCTTCAGAGAAGAGCCAAAATCCAAACCTATTGAGCTTGCCGAAACAATTATTGCCGGGGGCTACGGTATGGGCAGTAAAGAGAACTGGAGTATGCTCGAAGAGCTTGCCGCAGTCTTAGGTGGTAGTGTTGGAGCTACCAGGCCTGCCTGTGACGAGGGTTGGGCTGTACAGGAAGAACAGATGATTGGTCAAAGTGGGAAAACAGTTCACCCCGACCTTTACATCGGAGCAGGCATCTCGGGGGTCATACATCACCTCATTGGAATCCAGGACTCCAAGGTTATTGTGGCTATTAATAATGACCCTAACGCACCTATACTGAAGGCTGCCGATTATGCGATAGTATCCGATTTTAAGGAGATTGTGCCTGCTCTCATCGACGAATTCAAGAAGCTTAAAACTAGTTAAAATTTTCCTCCTTCAAAGGAAACTGTTTAAAAAGAGGGGATTAAAAGGGGCAAAGCCTCCAACCAATAACGGGGCGTCTAGGATAGGTGAAGCCCCCAACCAATAACGGGGCGTCTAGGATAGGTGAAGCCCCCAACCAATAATGGGGGCATCTAAGAGGGGCGAAGCCCCTCTTTAAATATTTCTCCCCCTCTCCTTTTTAAGGAGAGGGGGATTAAGGGGGTGAGGTTATAAAATAATACTAAAGGGGTGAGGGGTTATTAAACAATTTCCAAATGAGGGTTGCCTTCCTGGCAGTGTCAGGTCGTGCCTGTTTCCACCAATTCTATGAGCACGCCATTCATCGCCTTGGGATGTATGAAGGCAATCCTGCCTTCAAGACCTTCTCGTGCCTTTTCGTCTATCAACCTTATCCCTTTGGCGGAGAGGGACTCAAGTTCTTTATCAATATCGTCCACCTCGATGCAGATATGCTGTATGCCTTCCCCACGGCTCTCTAAAAACTTGGCTATTGCCCCCTCCGTTCCAATGGGTTCCATCAGTTCGAGTTTATTACCGCCCACCGAAAGCATAGCCGCTGCCATCCCTGCCTCGGGCGCACGGTGAATGTCCTCCAGCTTAGCACCCAGAGCTTCAGTATAAACCTTGATTGCCTCATCAAGGTTTTTTACGGCGATTCCTACATGGCTAATCCCTTTCAGCATTCCCTATAGCCTCCTCTTTTTACAAAACTCCTCTTACCAGGCTTTGCTCAGGATACAGACGCCGTTGTTTCCGGCATATCCGTAGCTCTGGGCGAGTCCTATCTTGGGATCGTTTGTAATCTGCCTGCCGCCACCCTCTCCTCTCAGCTGGATACCTATTTCGATAGTCTGCCAGAGGCCCTGGGCTACAGTGGCTTCACCAAAGGCGCCGAAGCCGCCGCTGGGACACACCGGAACCTTGCCATCCGGGACATCGAAATAACCCTCCCTGAGCAGTTTGTCCGACCCGCCGTACTCAAGTTGTAATATCATATCCAGATAGGTAAGGTAATGCCATGAGCTGTTGTCCGGCAGCTCGACG
>CAYNFT010000123.1:0-5076 GCA_964396535.1 uncultured Dehalococcoidales bacterium
CTGCCGTGCAGGCAGTGGAACAATCCGGAATTGAAATTAACTCCACGAACCAGGACCAGATCGGTATCATAGTTGGCAGCGGAATTGGCGGTTTAACTACCCTGTACCATCAGACCAAGATACTAATAGAAAACGGACCAGATAGGGTTAGCCCTTTCCTCGTCCCAATGATGATATCCGATATGGCAGCAGCACAGGTATCTATCACTCTGGGAATAAAGGGAGTGAATCTCTGCACCACATCGGCTTGCTCCAGCAGCTCCGATGCTATCGGGGTTGCTTATGAACTCATTAGGCGGGGCGATGCCCAGGCAGCAATTGCTGGCGGTAGTGAATCAATAATCAACCCGCTAGGCATTGCCGCTTTTGGTGCTCTCAAAGCTATCTCAACCAGGAACGATGCACCGCAACAAGCTTCTCGCCCCTTTGATGCTGAACGTGATGGTTTCGTCATCGGTGAAGGAGCCTGTGCCCTTATTTTAGAAAGTCTCACCCATGCCCAGCAGCGAGGTGCTAACATTCTGGGTGAAATTATAGCCTACGGGGCCAGTGGTGATGCCTTCCATATCACTCAGCCAGATGAAGACGGAGATGGTGCCGCCAGGGCAATGCAGATAGCACTGCGTAAAGCAGGATTGGCACCAAGCGATATTGATTATATTAACGCCCATGGCACCTCGACACCGCTGAACGACAAGGTAGAGACCATGGCGATAAAGACCGTATTTGGTGAGCATGCTTATCGCATCCCGATGAGCTCTACCAAATCAATGACCGGGCATCTCATCGGCGCCGCCGGTGCTGTTGAAGCAGGGGCATGTATCATGGCTATCCAGCACGGAATAATACCACCGACGATTAACCTTACCCACCCTGACCCTGATTGTGATTTGGATTACGTGCCTAATGAGGCCCGCCGGGCCCAAATTACCGTTGCATTATCCAACTCCTTTGGCTTTGGCGGCCACAACTCGGTTCTAATTTTCCGAAAATATAGTGAGGCATAGGCTTGAGCCATAGCCGTTGGAATTTGTTGCCATCGATTCCTGACAAACACTTGAGTGATGCTCCAGGTTTCTCACGGCTAGTAGCGCAACTCCTGTATAATCGAGGCCTTACTGAACCATCCCAGCTAGAATCGTTTCTCGCTGCTGATGAAAGTTTATCTGGCGACCCCTTTCTATTACCTGACATTCACCAGGCAGTAGCCAGGCTTTACCAGGCTCTGCTCTCCAGTGAAAAAATCGCTGTCTATGGTGACTTTGATGCCGATGGCATTACCGCTACCGCCCTCTTAGTCCAGGGATTATCACTCCTGAGTTGCAAAGCTACGCCCTATATACCTCATCGCCTGACTGAAGGCTATGGGCTAAAGATAGCCGCCTTAGAGAACCTGAAAAAACAGGGCATTAGCCTGGTGGTAACTGTTGATTGCGGAATTACCGCTCTCTCCCAGGTCAAGAGGGCAAAAAGGTTGGGACTTGACATAATTATTACCGACCACCACACCCCCCTGGATGAAATCCCTCAAGCAAAGGCAGTAATCAATCCCAAGCTGCCTGGCTCAAATTATCCCTTTTCGGAGCTGGCCGGTGTCGGGGTAGCTCTCAAGCTCCTTCAGGCACTGTTCTGTAGTCTCGGTAGAGAGCAGGAGCTAAACAAACTGATAGACCTGGTAGCCCTGGGAACCGTCGCTGACATGGTGCCGCTACTGGGCGAAAACCGATACCTGGTTAAGCAAGGACTGGAGGTACTAAGCACCTCCCCCCGCCTTGGCATCAGGGAAATGATAACCCAATCCGGATTAAATGCCACCAGCCTTGACAGCGAGAGCATTTCCTGGACTATAGCTCCACGCCTAAACGCTGCCGGCAGACTGGAACACGCTATGGGCAGCTACAGATTGCTGATGACAGACTCGCCAGAAGAGGCGCGCGGGCTGGCTAAGTGGCTGGAACAGAAAAATGCCGAGCGGCAGAGGTTGACCACCAGGGTTCAGGCAAAAGCCAGAGAGCAGGTACTAGCTCAGGGGGCTTTGCCACTTTTAATAGCCAGCGATAGAGAGTATCCCGCCGGCATCATGGGACTGGTAGCCGGCAGACTATCAGAGGAGTTCTATCGTCCGGTAATTGTCGTCAGAGCCGGAGAGCAGACGAGCGGCGGTAGCTGTCGCAGCATCCCCGAATTTGATATCATCCAGGCTCTGAACCAGTGTAGCCACCTGTTAACCCATTTTGGTGGGCACTCCCGGGCAGCCGGATTCAGCCTGAACACCAGGAATCTGCCTCGCCTGCAACAGGAACTTTTAGAGCTGGCAGCTACCGGGTTAGAAGGGGTTGACCTTCGTCCCAGGATAGATATTGATGCCGAAGTTACGCTTTCCGACCTGGCTGGGGATACCTTCTCCGCAATCCAGACGATGGCGCCCTTTGGCCAGGGTAATCCAGCTCCCACCTTCCTCAGCCGCAGGGTAGAGGTTGTTGACTGCCGCACCATGGGCAATGGAGATGCACACTTAAGGATGAAAGTGAAGCAGGATGACACGGTATGGGATGGGGTAGGCTTTGGATTGGGCCACTACCTGAGCGAGGTATCCTCCCCCCTCGACATCGTGTATAGCTTAGAGGTAGACCGCTGGGGCGGACAGGAAAAACTCAGGCTAAATATATTAGACTTTACATCAGTTAAGTAATAATTCTACCGACTACCATCCCTCTCCCTAACCAAACTGTAAGCCAGCAGGGCAAAGGGTCCACCAAAGAGCGCAGCCAGGCGCCAGAATACGGGACTGATACTGCGATAGGTTGAATCTATAGACACGACCAAAAAACAACCTACCCAGATAATAGTAGTTAGAATGTACCAGCTCATTCCTCCACCTCCTTATTCCTTATCTGTTCTATATCGGCTGTGGTATGTTCACTGCCAGCCTCCAGTTTGTTTTCCCCTTCTGTTCCAGCTATAGTCCATTGGTTACTGACCTCCTGTAAGCTTTCCCCTACTTCAACTTCTATCATAGTCCCTGCCCGCCTTGTCCTCAAGATAAGCAAGGGAATGGTGACGGCTAATGTAACAATAGCTATTACCTGAGCCTGATGTAAGCCGAGGAGAAAGGGTGTGCCATCGCGGATGAAGTCGATACCCAGACGCCACACAGAATACAGGGCGAGGTAGACGAGAAATAGCGAGCCATCTGACCTGAGCCGGTCCTTTAACTTAAAAACAACAACAAAAATTATCGCCAGATAGATAATCTCATAAGGCTGCGTAGGGTGAACAGCCATGCCTATAGGAGCGAGGCTGTCAGGATGGGTATAAACAACGCTCCAGGGCAGCCAGGTCGGCGCTTCCATACCATAGCAGCAACCATTTATGGTGCAGCCTACCCGACCGATAATCTGGGCCAGTATCAGACCGGGCGCTATCAGGTCGGCAAGGTAACCAAACTGGAACCTGCTGAATTTACTGTAAACCCAGATACCCAGAGTTGCACCCAGGATAGCACCGTAGATAGTCAGACCACTACCGCCGACGATCTGTCCCGGGTTTTGGCTGTAGTAGTCCCATAAGTCTATAACATGGAGTAAACGCGATACTACTACTCCTGAAGGGATGCCCACTATAGCGGCCATAAAAACGGTATCATAGGAAATTCTGGCTCCCTTTCCTGCCCTCCTCACCTGCCACGCCACCCACAGGATTATCACGGCAATAGCCAGGGCAACGAAAATACCGTACCATCTAACATTCCAGAAAGCTATTGGATTTATGTCTATATTTATCAAAATCTACCCCAAAAGGGAGAAATAGTGGTTTAAGAGTGGCTTCGCCCCTCTATAACTCCCGAATTAATTAATATTACCCAACAGGTTGATTATTTTTATTAACCAAATACTATCTTACCTTTCGTTGTCCACGTTAGCAAGGTGAGCTAGAAAGGTTTTTTTGCATCGGTCTTTGTTTTTACCCGACGTTTTTTAATTACACCACCTACTATAGCACCTATAATTCCACCAGCAATAGCACCGCCAACAATACCACCGGGGCCGCCAAAAGTCCCCAAGGCACCCCCAACAATCAAGCCAACTATAGTGCCAATCACGATATATATATCCCCGCGCTCCGGTTTTGGCGGTCCTTCCGGGTCATTATCACTTCTATATTGCAGCTCAAGCTCCCGCTGCCTTGAGTCGAACGGGTCAGGACCATAGTAAAAAGCTGTATAATTAATCTTATAACATCTGCTACCTCTGTATTCAATATCCATTTAACGAACCTCCACCCAATTCTCTCTGAATCATAACCTATTTTTATGAGTATGAATAGCATTATTCACAGTTGTAGAATTGAATCACGGTCATTCGTGCATCAGCAACGGTTCGTATGACCCTAGCATCCCCATCACATTAAAGTTGACCCAGCATTCTGAGGCTCCTCCGTAGAGCTTGGCGATTGTAAGCCTACCCTTGCTCTCTATTTCCATGCTTTCAATAAGGTCTGACCATTCATCGCCGCTCTGGCTATGCCATGCCCACGCTATCTTTGCCACACTTATTCTCTGCTCAAGCAGAGTTGCGTTTTCCCGTGCCACCTCTTCGCTCGGGTTTGAAAGCACTATCGTCAGATAGTAACCCTCATCGTCAATACCGGCTCCGGTGGCTAAAGACTGATATGGTTTAAGCCGGACCTCTCTCTCGATTTCTTCAACAAAAAGCTGCCTTCTTTCATTGTTGTCCGGGTCTTCGATTACCTGCTGATATATCTCGCTAATATAGCTTAACGATTGAGACTCGGCGGAGAAAAAGGCACAACAGACATCAAGCTCTTCCAGCGCTTCGGCGAGCAACTTATAGTCTTCATTATCCGCCAGCGAGTCTATATTATCCTCATAGCTGTCAATCATCTCCTTCATACCGTCGGTCCAGCGGACCCAGAAGATGAAGTCATCTACCAGTGCCAGCCTGTGTCCTCTTCCCAGCGGGCGCACATTGCTGCGATACTGGATATTAATGTCATTATCGCCGCCCCAGCTATAGAACTCACGCCCCTGGTAGGAAACAACCTCCAGCATGTCAT
>CAYNFT010000124.1:0-5059 GCA_964396535.1 uncultured Dehalococcoidales bacterium
GATGCTGCCGTTTACAGTATTCCTGACTAACGTATCTGACATTGCGCATGTTCTGGGTAGTCTATTGCTGTCGGGTGGAGCCGTATATGTATTATCTTACCTTTTCTATGACCGGGTAGAACCTAAGCTCGGTGAAAGGGGGCTGAAGATGTTAAAAATATTTCTAATGGTGGCTGGAATATCAGTGGCAGTATTTGTTCTCAGTGTCTTTCTGCATAATGCAATTAGCGGCTTATTTAAAGTGGAGGAGCCAGTATTCTTCTGCATCTCGGTTTTTATTGCCCCATTGGGATTTCTTGTAGGCCTAATTGGCAGCCTGGTGATTTTCATCCAGGGGCTTTTAACCAAAACATCATAAGATGGTCACCAGCTAACATATCGTAACCAGATACGACTTAAAGAATGTACAAATGATAAACAGGATAAAAGAATTTCGAGCTAAGCACAACCTTACCCAAGAAAAACTAGCCCAGATAGTAGGAGTCAGGCGGGAAACAATCATTTTTCTTGAACAGGGTAAGTATAATCCCTCACTAAAGTTGGCACACAATGTTGCTAAGACATTGAACACAAGTATTGACGAGTTATTTATCTTCGAGGACTAGTATTGAAGCAGTAGAGCAGATAACTAAGAACTAAGAGGCGAAAAACAATGTTAGTAGCGAAAAGCTGGATAGTTAGGGTAAACCAGCCTTTCGCTTAAATACTGACCAGTCTCCCGGATTGAGCTTTTGCAATTCTGACTATTTCTCATAAACGCCATACTCGTAGGCAGCTTCCATCATTGCCCGCAGGTTTTCTATGTTACCCTTATTAATACTGGCACCACCGGCCAGGATATAGCCACCGCCTGGGGCGCATGTCTCTATGAGTTTACGGCAGCATTCCTTCACCTGCTCGGGTGTGGAGGTCATCACTAAGCCGGTGGGTACGTTGCCGACGATACAGGAAACATTACCCAGTATCTCTTTTGCCTTAGCCATATCTGTCTGGTCGAAGTACCAGACGACGCCGCTCCTGGGCGTGTCCGCAATCTGCTTCAAGCGGTTGGTATACCTGCCCTCGGCAAACGGCGTCGGCACCAGCCCTTCTTCAATCATTGCCATGAATACCCCCCGCAAGTAAGGCCAGTAGAAGGTCTCGAACTGTTCATCGGACATAAACGTATCATCACCCTTGTGCAGTGGCATCATACAAATGGGGCAACCTGTCATCGGGAAATCCTTCACAGCCGTGTTAATCGTCAGGTTTAAACGATGCTCCATAGCCTCACGCAGCTTTTGCGGCTGACGGTACATGTCCATAGTAATACCCCGGGTACCCCGAAGCAGGTCGCCAAAGTGGTCAAAGGGGGCTCCAGCCCTGGGGCCAGCACCACGAAAGGCAGGATACCCCCGGGAAATTGCGATATCGCTCACCTCTTTCATAGCTGCCTGATGCTGCCTGTACTCGTCGGCTAAGTCCATCAGAGTCTGGAAGGTCTTGCGTATCTCAGGGTCGGCTAGAGCGGCGACCCATGCTGCACCCTGGAGTGAGTAGAGGGGAGGTAACCTATTAAATGACTTGAAGAGGCCTGTTGTGCGGGGGAGGTTTACCCTGATGTAATAGTCGGAAGGGTCCATTATCACCCGGTCATACTCGTCAGCATACATGTATTCGCCCTCGACAGTCTGGTTCATCGAAGCATCTTTGGACAGACCGTAGCCAGGCCATTTCGAGGTCTTGGAGTCAAGGGCTCCCAGTAGCTTTCCAGGCGACATCAGGCCGGGACCCCTGAAGGTATCCATATCTCCAAAATCATCCAAGAACTTTAGCCAGGCGCGGCGCATCTCTTTATAGTCATGCAAGATAGTATATAAATCTACCCCCCCGTAGTAAGCCGGGAAATTACCCGTTGGTAGTATAACCGGTACACGGTCGGGCTCCTCCATCTTGATGGCCTTGATGAATCTGGTCACCCTTTCCTTGTAGAGCTTTTCAGCCTCGGGGCTGACGAATTTTACATCCGTCGGGGAGAGCCACCGCTTGAACCGCTCCTCCCGCTTTTCCTCCCAGGATAAATCAGCCCATTTCTTTCCGGTTTCCATAAACGCCTCCCGTTTTTGTTTATATTGTTTCTAAAAGCCACCTCTGCCTGTCGTGGGTACCGTGTCCACCCCATTAATCAGTAGAATATGTACTTTTTCAATCGTTTTCTGACAAATCGATTGTGCCAAAAATGATACAACCTGCCCCCAGTTATTGTCAATTTACCCCATTTACGGGGAATCAAACTAAATCAGACAAAGGCAAACGCAGCCCTGGAAGTTCTACATTGACATATACCATTGGGACACCCATAATATATAAACTCTTTAGTTTTATTTTGCTACACAGCACGTCTGCAAAGAAGAAATTTTTAGTAAAGGAGTAACGAATGAATGAAAAGACGGTGGAATTAACCTTACTTAACCCGCGGGGCGTGATTGAGCCCCCGCCAATCTTTGCGCCCGCACCTCGTGTGACGGATTTAGCGGGTAAGAAGATTGCATTAATTCATAACATGAAGCAAGGTGCAAACACTTTCCTGGATGCGGTGGAAGAACTGCTTAAGGTAAAATATCCCACCGCCACGCTCTTACGGCAATTTACAACAACTATAAACCTGGCAAAAGAACCTGAGTTTTACGACGAAGTAGCAAAGGCATGTGATGCATTCATATTTGGCTCAGGAGACTGAGGGACCTGTACGTGGTGGGGTTCCTACCACGCGGCAGAGTTTGAAAAACGTGGCATACCGGGAGCATACTTTGTTAGCTCGAACTTCATGGCTGACGCAACATCGGCTGCTTCTGACTGGGGAATGCCTGGATTACGCATGGTACCGTTGCCTTCTGAGAAATGGTACACGCTTCGGAGAAGTCTGGACGAACTAAGACCTGTTGCAGAACAAGCTATTGATACCATTATCGAATTGCTAACCCGTCCTTTATCCCCGGAAGAGGCAAACCCACCTCAAGAGAAAAAAGTGGAAATCGGGCCACCTGAGTTTACTGTTACGGCAGAGTCTTATCCGGCCGCTGTTGAGAAATTCAACGAGCTGTTCCTTGAGAATCATATGGGCGACGGGTTGCCCCTAATACCTTCTACAGAGGAGCGTGTCAAGTGGATGCTCACCGGGACTGGTCGCTCTCCGGACGAGGTATTAGGTAAATGTCCTTTGAAACTTGGGACTGTCACCATAGAGAAGATTGCCATTAATGCTGTAATGGCAGGAGCTAAACCGGAATACTTACCGGTAATAATCGGAGCAATGGAATGTTTCGTTGGAGAAAGTGGACCCGGCAAACCAGGCGAAATGTTCTTCCATACCCTTGGTTCGTCAGGCGCTTTCAATCTGGTAATAATGGTGAATGGGCCTATTACAGAGGAAATTAACATGAATTCCGGGATGGGCTTATTTGGCCACGGATGGCGAGCCAATAATACTATTGGGCGCGCCGTCAGATTGAGCACCATTAACATCGGTCACTGTTGGCCAAGAGTTAACGATATGGCACTTACCGGCCGGGCGTCGGCGCATACCTGGTACACTTTTGCCGAAAATGAAGATGCGAGCCTCTGGGAGCCTTTTCACGTCACCAAAGGCTTTAAAAAAGAAGATAGTACGGTAACGGTAAGCAAGGTCAATAGTATTTATTCTACCTATGGAGGTGGGGCAGTAGGTCTCTGGAAAGCAGAGTCGATTTTAGACCAGATGACCGAGAGGATGAGAAACAGGGGTGGTACTTATATAGCATTCAACCCGGAAGTTCATGTGGAGCTAAACAAGCTCGGCTTTAACAGGCAGAGTGTGCAGGAGTGGATTGCTGAAAAAACCGGCATGCCTGCAAAGAACATTCATATTGTAGTAGCCGGCGGGGTACCAGGATATACGGTGATGTGGGGTATGCTGGATACCAATGCCCACGTGACGAAGCGGATATACAGAGCAACTCTTACTGAGGCTGGGCGTTAGATAGTTGTAGACTTACCAAATATAACCCGGTGGAAAAAGGACGTTCCTTAATAAAGTGGACTTACCCTGAAGATAGATAAGTTGTCACCGCATACAGGGGAGTCCGCTTTTTAAGGGAGGAAATGGTAATGAATATCAGGCGTTTCTTAACATGTGCCAGGGTCGCTATTCTGCTAAGTGCATATGCTCTTACCATTCAGCCTGATGTGCCACCGGTAAAAGTCAGGAATGCTGCTCAGGCTCTCAATGCAGCCCTTTCATACTTACGAAAGCAGCAAGCTCCAAAAGCTCCTGATACAAACACTAAATGGCAAGAAAATACCCTTTATTCTACAGAACGTCAAGATTATGCCATTACCAGCAAACTGTTCACATCAGATGACTGGTTGATTGAAGTATACCAGGGAGTAGCACCTCTAAGCAGTACTATATATCAGATTACGGTGTTCAACGCTAATCTTCACTGGTACTGGAAGGGTAATGTCAAGGCTGATGGTGGTATTATTGAAGAGAAAGCTTTCAGATTGTTGTCCGAAGAAGAGAGCCAGAAGATGGCAGAAGAGTTCTTAAGTAAAAGTCAGGTACCCCCCCCTACACCGGGTGGTTATGGTCATTGAAGGAACTGCTGAGATGAATAGACCAGCAGGGGTAGAATGAAGTCAAGTATAATATTTTAATCCATAGTTTGCTCAAAAATAGCTTTTTTTGTTTCGCGCGACTTCCAACTTCCACATATCTCACAAACCACACTATCACTCTTCCGGCTTTGGAAATACCGGAGCCTTAATCACTCTCAATTTGCTATTACTCAGAGAATACAGGACTGAACAAGAAACAGAGTCCTTATTGCCAGGTCAGACTATGAGCCCGGATTTTCTGGTTGGCGGCTTGCAAAAAGCGGTGATGAAACGACTGGATGAAGTGCTAAAGCCAGGGGTAATAGAGAATCAGGATGTCGACAAAATGTCGGCAACAGGTCATGAGTCAGGTACAGCCAGCGAAGAGAGTCGAACTCTTGACCGGCGGTTTACGAAACCGCTGCTCTACCCCTGAGCTACGCTG
>CAYNFT010000125.1:0-5023 GCA_964396535.1 uncultured Dehalococcoidales bacterium
CCGAGACTGAGGACTAGAATAAGCGGTGGTACCACCGGTTGATAAGCTGGTGGAAGGAAGAACATCTGGGCCGCACCTATGGCAAAAGCTAAGATGCCGAAGCTCCAGGGAACAACCCACATTTGGTGCCACCATTTACCCGGTGTTTCCTTTAGCTGGTAGTTCATTTGTCACTCCAGACAGACGTTACCCCACCAGGATACCCGGTCCGTTCTTAGGGCCAAGCTAGATAACAAAGGCGTTGTAACTATACTTTGCCAACTGGCAAATGTCAATAGATTTAACCTAACTTAACTTCACTTTTCCTCTCTTTTCAATAATCAGGCTGTCACCCAAAGCACTTTAACAATTGAATAAAGCTCAAAACTGAACGCTTGCTTAGTCTGGCGGGCAAACAAAATACCCTAGTTATTAGTGTCAGCTAGTCTAGGGCAAGTCCAGCAAATGCGGTGAAGCACGATGCTAGACTGGGAGAAGTTTATCGCAGTAGCCGATAGGTTTCAACATAAGGCTAGGACACAGGATAGAGAGGACTTAAAGCATACCATTATTTAAGGCTTGCCCAAGTCGCCAGTAATAATGGACACAAGCCTTTTACTGTAGCTACTATGTGCCGAATAGCCAGCTTTGACGTAGCCAATGACTGGCGGACACAATACAGGCTTACTAACGGACTTGACTGCGGCAGCTGTAGCAAGGCGCAAAGGCGTAAATGCCGAGAGGATAACCTTTACTCGCAGTGCTGGCTGTCAGGCTGGAAAACCTCTCACAGCCTATAACCGATAGTGAGGGCGATATAATCGAACTCGGAGAGTTGATAGCCGATGACAAGGCGATAGACCTTGACGCTTGGCTAGACGCTAGAACCTTTTTACTCGGTTGCCCGAAGAGGCTAATTGAGATTGCCGTTAAAGTCAGAGATGGTAAAGCGTTAGACGCCAAAGACCAAAAGTATCTTTGGCGATACAGGCAAAAAGAGCAAAAACAGCTAGTTTGAATGTGTCTCGTCGATTCGTCCCATTGCTCTTGCTCAGGCTCTATTAGCGACACTTGGTGCATGTAATAGTCATATGGCGCAATTCGTCCGGCAAGAATCGCATCAGGAATACCAAATTCAGGCTTAAGAATTGGGCCAAAGTAATTGAAGATTTCGAGTGTTCCCTCTCGATCTCCATAGCGTTGAGGTGTTGCACTGAGCCCGAGACAGGCCCCTGATTGAAGGCTAAGGATACGGCGGAAGTTCGGGCTTCCAATCCGATGAACCTCATCAGCAACGACAAGTAAATGATCTCCAGTAACAATGTTTTCAAGGAATCTATTGGTTGATCCACTCTGCATTGTTGCAATTACTAGACGAGGACCAAGATAGGCCGCATTGCGTGTAAAATCAGGAAGAGAGCGCTCCCAACCCCTACTTGTTCGTATACCACCGACGATGAGCATATCTAGTGGGATATCACTGAGTTCCAGTCGCACAACTGTAGCCCACTGTTCAGGCAAGATGTCACTAGGCACAAATACAATCGCTGGAAGACTAGGTCGAATCCACCGTCGAATCGCTTCAATGGCTGTTAGAGTCTTACCTGATCCGGTCGCGTGCTTGACTATCCCACGGTTTCCACTCTCTTCCCAGCTAGCCAGAACTGCATTTTGATGTGCCATTAAAGGAGTAATCGCCGGGGCAGGTCGAATAATTGTTCCCATGGTCTTCATTTCTTGTCGTGTTCTGTTCAGAGTACCTTCAACACCTTCTGGATTACGATATAGCATGAGCTCTGTATGGGGAACATTCGGAAATTCTCGAACACAAATACCTGACTCAAAGCCGTTCCAAAGTGAGTCAAAGTAATTACTAACTTGTCTTACCCTTTCAACGTCATCTTCACCACCCCAGGATGTGAACACGGCAAAGGACTCGTGATTTCGGCTCGGCAACATCGCTGCTGCAGTTTCATTCGCAGAACCTACGGATACGATTCTTGATCCATCTCTGGATTCGAAGATCCCAGTTTTACTATGGGATATTCCGGCATGATCTGGTCGATAAGCGATTCTTAGATCAAGCACTTCAGCAGCTAGCAGGGTTGCAAGGAGTTCAACACCAAGGTTGCCAACTGGTGATTTTACGAGGTCACGAATATCTCTTATGAGTGATCTGTCAATGCATTCACGTAGTTCGAGGCCTTTTTTGATCGCAGCGATATCCCCTTCGGTCAATTGGGGAGAACAGACGAGTCGCATTTTGCCACTCCGCTCGACAAAGTCGGCCAGAGCGACACCTATCACGGTGTATGTAGTGCTACTGAAGAATCCGACCGCACGGTCATACTTAGAAGCCGTACGGAGACACTGAATGTAGAATTCGTTAATTATATCAGTACGGCTACTAGTGTACTATGGCTTTCCGGGTATTGTTTCCTAAGACCATGAAATAAAAAATTGTTTCAGGGGAAGTTCGACTCTGCCCGACCTTCCCGTCCAGTCAGGCTCTTTGAAGATTGCACACTCCGTCAGAATGTGCAATAAAGGAGCCTTTAATCCTTAGGTTAACAAACAGCCATAAGTACAACACTAGCAAAGTAAAACACCCCCAGCGAGCTTATGAGTTTCCCGTATAAGTTTCTCAACCCTACATTAGAGACTGGTAGACAAGCCGTTCAAAATCCTCATGGCAGGTATTTCCGGGCATCATGCGGTGCTGCAGAACCTGGGTAAAGCACAGCCAGATTAGTTCTTCCTTGGGATCTATAATACAGGTGGTACCGGCTGCCCCGCTCCAGCCAAAAGTGCCGATACTGCGCATCAGCGGAGGTACGCACCCCTTGTACACACCTACTCCCACACCGAAACCAAAGCCGGGACCTGTTAACGCTATATAGAGGTCATCCGGAGTATGACTGCTGGTCATCAACTCCACAGCCTTTCTCCCTATGATGCGGACACCATCCAGGTCACCGCCATTAAGAAGCATCTGGGCAAACCGGGAATAATCTGCTACGGTAGAGAGTACGCCGCCCCCGCCTCCACCAGCTTCGAAGTAGGTTTTAGGACCAAGGACTCTCTCGCTTGTCTCAGGACGATCGGAAATAACTAGTTTCCATTCGTTATCCACCAGTGCCGGTCTATAGCAAGTCGGGAAACGGTCGAGCTTGTCTTCAGGCAAGTAAAAAGCAGTATCTTTCATTCCAAGTGGCTTGAAGATACGTTCCTCGTAGAACTCACTTAGAGTCTTACCTGTGACTAACTCAAGTATTCTTCCGACTACGGGGTATCCAACCTGATACTCAAACCGTGTACCCGGGTGTGATTCAAGGGGTAATTTTGCCTGCGCCTCGACTGTCTCCTCGATACTTAAGGTTTTGTCAGGACCAGTAAACCAGCTCCTGTCCGGGAAAATGTCCTTGAATTCTGTCAGGTATTGAATTGGAGCGTTGTTGGCAGTGGCAAAGCCGGTAGTATTGCGCAGGCAATCGCGTATAGTTACTTCCCTGTTGGCTGGGATGGTTGGTATCATCCCTGTCGTAACAGAACGACCTGTTTCCTGTGTTCTTGGTGGATCCAACACTCGCACCACTGGATTTTTGAAGGAGGGAACGTACTTCGATAGCGGGTCATCAAGGCTCAAAAGTCCTTCTTCCAGGCACATCATTGTAGCGACGCCGGTAATAGGCTTTGTATTTGACCACAGGCGATAAATGGTATCCTGCTTTAGCGGTCTTTTACTTTCGAAGTCCATATAGCCCTGGGCTTCGTAGTGTACGATTTTCCCCTGCTTTATAACCATAGTTACGAAGTTTGGGTCTTTCTGGTCATCGATGAATCTCTGCATGACCGGGCGGATACGAGACAAACGCCCGGAAGATACTCCGACTTCCTCCGGTTCTGCAAAAGGGAGGGGCCAGTATTTATTTGATTTCTCTGGACTCATAATTGCTCTCCTTTATTTGATTAATACTTTTCTTTGGTTCAACTATGTGCTGCCAACAAAGATTTTCGACTTGAAACAATACTATAAGCTTATAGGATTATAGTCAATATAGTTAATGCCTCCCGGGGTTGCAGTGACCAAAAAGTGCACCGAGAAATCCTTTTGCTTAATAAAATTAACTTTACATCGTTTTGTTGTCTTGATCATGGGCAAGGTAAGATGCATTACTTTACTGCAAGGTTCGCTAATCTGCAAACAAATCTGTTATAGGTGAATATCTAATGTGCTGCTTCTTTAAATCCTCGGCAAAAAGATTTAGATAAATGCGGACCGAAGCTAAACTTGAATGCCCCAGTATTTTCTGTAAACTAAAAACATCACCACCGTTCAGGAGATAATTTTTGGCAAAAGTGTACCGGAAAGTATGTGGTGAACATCTGACACCGGTGATTCCGGCTTTCCTGCCATATCGCCTGAGCATCTGCTGTACCCCGCTTTTCGTTAAGGGAAGTCCATGTTCGGTTAGAAACAGCCTGGTTACTTTTGGTGTTAAGGGTTGTGGTCTATACCGGTTGATATATTTCCAGAGCGATTTCTGGACTATCGATCCTATCGGCACCAGTCTTTCTTTGTTTCCTTTTGCCTTTTTGATTTTAATATAGCCTTCGGTAAGATCTAAATCGCTGTAGTCGATATTTACCAGCTCGTTGACTCTCATCCCAGATTCAAGCAATAATAAAATAATGGTCAGGTTACGATATCCTGAACCATTTGATGTGTGGCATAACGTGGTTAATTTTTTGATACGTTCATGATTCAATGTGTTGATAACTCTAATAGGAGCCCTGGGAACCGGGATTCTGGTCATCGGATTGTAATTAATGTATTCTTCCCTTAACAACCAGGAGAAAAATACCTTTAGAGTGCGTATATAACCCTGCACTGTAGAACTAGACAACGGTTTCCCTGTGTGCGGTGTTTTAGCATTTTGTTGTAAGTAAAGGATAAATGATCGTATGTGGTTTTTATCAATTTCATTCTGACCTGCCCCCAATAGGTGATACCACTTGTTAAGTCGTAACCGCACTTAGGATA
>CAYNFT010000126.1:0-5008 GCA_964396535.1 uncultured Dehalococcoidales bacterium
TACTCCAGGGCTGAGCCATGACAACTGGCGGGTCCGCCAGACGACCATTGTCGGCCTGGGGGCCAACATCGACCAGTTGCCTAAACTTAAGCAGCCTTTCATAGATATCATAAACGACGTATCCCAACCCATGGCGTTCCGGCAGAATGCCATGCTTTCCCTATCGAAAATAAACGAACCAGATATAAAGAGTCTCCTTGTCGATAATCTCGATAATACCGACTGGAGGATGCGGCAAACGGCAACACTGGGGCTGAGCGGTTTCAACGACCCCGACGCCTTGACTTCGCTGAAACCCTTAACGCAAGACCCCTACTGGCAGGTGAGACAGGCAGCTGCGTTTTCCCTGCGCAGTTTCGATGAGACCCAAGCTATCCGGCTAATCAGTCCTCTGCTCAAAGATTCTTACTGGCAGGTGAGACAGACGGCAGTCGATTCTCTAGGCAGTTTTCAAAATGATATAGCAACAGATTCCTTGCTTGGAAGATTGAAGGATGACTATCCAGATATACGCTATGCCGCACTGGGTGCGCTCGCTGGTAAGGCAGGCTTGCCTCAAGTTAAAGAAGCTTTCATCGACCTCCTCAAGTATGATAACAACCCGCTTATCCGCAGCAATGCCGCTCTTGCCCTGGAAGGTATCGAGGATATCAAAGTGACAGGTGCCCTGAAGACTGCCTTAAATGACCCTTATCCGCAGGTAAGGAAGGCAGTCGTATTGTCATTGACCCCCCTGGCGGACATTGAAATAATGCAGAAAATCAGGCCGCTGTTATCCGACCCCAACTTTGGGGTTCAACAGGCAGCAATACTATCATTAGGCCTTAGAGCCAATGGCTTTCCCCAGAACGTAGACTATCTTACTCCAGGGCTGAGCCATGACAACTGGCGGGTCCGCCAGACGACCATTGTCGGCTTGGGGGTCAACATTGACCAATTCCCTCAGCTTAAGCAGCCTTTCCTGAGTATTATGAATAACACATCCCAACCTATGGCGTTCCGGCAGAATGCCATGCTCTCCTTATCGAAAATAAATGAGCCAGAAATAAAGAGCCTTCTTGTTGACAACCTTGATAACCCTGACTGGAGGATGCGGCAAACGGCGACACTCGGTCTGAGCAGTTTCAATGACCCCGACATCATGCCTTCCTTGAAACCTCTAGTGCAAGACTCTTACTGGCAGGTGAGACAGGCAACCGCGTTTTCCCTGCGTAGTTTCGATGAGACCCAGTCCACGCAGCTAATTAACTCCCTGCTCAAAGACCCCTACTGGCAGGTGCGTTATACAGCTATCAACGCCATTGGACATTTTGAAACGCCGATGAAAACAAACCTGCTGGCTCCTCTCCAAAACGACAGTAACTACTTTGTGCGTCAAGCTACAGGAGAAGCCTTGGGCACTGGTATCAGTAGCCTCACTCAACCGCAAATGTTGTGGGTAACTTCATCACAGACATTGGCAAACCGGATGAACTCAAGCATTAAGAGTCAAATTGAAAGCGAGATATTCGCGGACTACACCGCGCGGCTACTCAAGCGTGACATACATTTCATCCAACAACTCGGCCTTTTCGTAATTGCGCCTTCTTGGCTAGGTGGAGCAGGGTTGCTTATGGGCTTAGTGGGAGACGCTGTATCTGGAGGCACACAAATAGCATTATGGGCATCATCTGATGTATTGGCAGCTTTTAGTACTTTTAAATCTCCAGACATTATTGGAAAAATCGCAGGAGGGACATCACTTGGTACTAGTATCCACGGACAATTAACTCATACAAATATAGATCAACCATTGATATACTCTGGGTTTAAACCCCTCGATTCCTATGATGGATTCACCAGTATCAGTGGACAAATTGAATGGCAGGCGACCTACACTCCAGCACGACGGGATTGGCTCCCCTTTACTGGGATAGGCGACGTCTTTCAAGAAGGAACACGGACATGGCACATTGAAGCCACATGGACGGAACGACAGGGTGGAGGGATTACCTATCCGACAATACCTAGTTACCCGACAATACCTAGTTACCCGACAATGCCTAGTTACCCGACAATACCTAGTTACCCGACAATGCCTAGTTACCCGACAATGCCTTAGATACCGACAACACCTTATGAGCCATAAGGTGGAAAGTGGAACTGGTAGATAGTACGAAGTTCTGTCGAAACTGCGGCACGAGGCTTGGTAATGGACTAGACGCAATAGCGGGTAAGGCTGATGTGGCTATTACCCCTCGGAAATTGCCGGTCGGCAGAAAGCTGCAGACTACTACGCCAGACCTACCCAATCTTCCTAACCTAAAATGTTAAGTCTTAGGGGTTTACTCTGAATGGTGCTAAAAATGACGGAGGTTCCTGATGAAAAAAATTATGGCTATCTTGTTAAGTTTGCTTTTATTTACTTTGATTTTTGGCTGCGGTGGCGAAAAACTACCGCCTAAGCCAGGTGATTGGACGGCGTCGGCTGGCTTTGGAAATCTCGAATTTATTGTAGATTACGATAGCGCCAGTATAGCTGAAATCACCTTCCACTTTAATGATTTTGAGTGTGGTGGTAAATGGACTTCCGCAAGCAAAATGATCCAGAAATATCCCGGCTGGCCGATAGAAGGTGGCAGGTTCAGAATCGAAC
The DNA here is from genome assembly GCA_964396535.1 of uncultured Dehalococcoidales bacterium. Lineage (GTDB taxonomy): Bacteria > Chloroflexota > Dehalococcoidia > Dehalococcoidales > UBA2162 > CAYNFT01. The sequence goes on from CAYNFT010000126.1 coordinate 2,636, forward strand.
ATAAAGCCATAAACTGGAACTTCGTCATCGAAGGAAAGTTTGATAAAACCGGCATGCGTGCTACCGGTACCTGGAGGATAATTGGGTATAATTGCTCCGGTAACTGGGAGTCTTCACGAGAAGATTAGACTAAAAATGGAATATATCAGGCAATCTATAGCGAGGTAAGAACGTTTATCGTACTTATTGTATGACAGGGACTTTACTCAGCGATAGGGTTAGGTTAGCCCAAGATACCTCTGGAAAATCAGTATTCCACCTGTTTCTTTCATCAGAGTATTAAGAGCCTTTACAAAATTCACTTGTTTTTTAGCGGCTGCTATAAAAACTTGACAATGGCCAGGTATCGGCTTAAACGAACCTGGTGGATCACCTTCAACCTCTTGATAATTGGCACATTTTTTTGCTTCATCTTCCGATATGGCGCAAACAACTTTGGCTCTTTCTATTACGATGGTGGCGACTTTATCGACTGACATGTCCGCATACAGTGTATTATTGGCTAAATCCTTTAATGCTATATCAGCTAATTTCTGTGCGTGACTTCCTGCTGTCTGCCAGCAATAATCATTAAACATTAGCCATTGGTTATTTTTTACTTTGTATTTGGTATTTTCCGCAGACAATAGCTGGATCATTGACTCTAGCAAGCAAGGTATTCCAGGGCGAGACCAAAGAGGTTCATTTTCCCACTTGGGACTACAAGATACTCGATTCATATCGCTTAACGTGCTGAAAATCGAATCTATAGGCCCGAAGAAGTCATCAGTGTGTTGTTCTTCATCAAGAACACAACCGAGGAACACAAATAATCTAAGAAGACCTCTTTCGGTGAATTTATCAAGGAAGTCAGTATGTTTCTTTTGGGAATCTTTTGTACCGATTCGCCCTGTGGAGAAAAAGCAGCGAAGTAGTGTTTCTTCATCAGCCTGATTCTTTTCGAGGATAAATGCGAACTGTTTTTTAAATGAACCTCCGGCGAAGGTCCGTTTCCATAATGATGCTGATTTGTATGCATTAAAGAGTTTATCCATATCTTGAATAAGGTTTTTACACTGCATGTTATCTCCTTTCTCGAACCAGAGCGGGGTAATCAACCGTGATTAAGTGATAGTCTATTGCAATCTACATAATAATTCAATTCATAATGAAGTGGTAAAAAGAACGAGTCAATATAGAAGTTAAACCGATTCTTGGAAATTGAAGATATTTGATTATTATAGGCTACTTTTAACTCAATCACAGGCGATGAATACAATGACTTACTTACTAACGATGGCGTTAAGTATCAGTACATAGCATTAGCGAATAGCGAGTGTATGTATTGATTCTTCTTTATCAGTACGACAACTTCCGTGAATGCTCAATCAAATATAGCCTCAGAGTTTGCAAGGTCATTTGTAGTCGTGTCTTCAAAATTACGGTATAGAAAAGCTAAACGGTATCGAATATTTGTACGCATGGCTGGACAGACATCCCGATGTTCGTTAGAAAGTCACAAGAAAGTATTTTGGGACATCTGAAGAAGTAAGAAAGGGTAGATAACTTTGCCAGCCCCAGACCGTTGGAGTTTGTGCTAGTCAGGTCTCTTCATGTGGCTGGGGCCTATCTCTGGATATAGTGTAAAAAGAGGGTTTGACCAGGGTTCCTCGCCGGCTGCTATCCCTTCCTCGGTAAGACGGTAGTATACCCGCTCTGGAGCTAGAGGATAGTTATCCTGTATTGCTGAAGGCTCAGTTTCAGTGGTGGTTTCTACCCAGTTCAAACGCTTCAACATGCTGAAATAGACCAGGAAAGAGTGATACCGCATGTGGGTAAACTTACGGGACACTTTCTTCAGCTCACGCTCGTAAATCCCCTCTGCCTTCTCCTCAGTAACATCAACTCCACTCACCACCAGACGGCTGATGGTTCTTTCGGCGTGTTCCCGGGCAGTTGCCCTTGCCAGCGCTTCCTTGTACTCGTAGTTGATGTCGGCCTGCGGGGCACCACGGTCAGGGTTGATTGCCTTTGAGCCTTCGGGACCCTTACCCAGGAGAAACTCCTTGATAAACCAGCCGCAGCCGAATGGTCTTAAGAATCTGCCCCTGTTAGGTTTGAGATCCATCTGATTTTTCCTTTTCCTGCCACAATTTCTTATACCACTCTTTCTGCTCCTCGCCTGATATCTTGCGATACCTCATAGTGGTGCTAATACTCTGATGTCCCAGGTGTTCCTGCAGCAGCCTTAATCCATCACCGGAATCGTCACTGCTGCCATTTGAATTAAAGGAGAATTGGACATTATGAAGGGTATATTCGTCAACGGTCCAAGGGAAAGTGGGAGATCACCATCGATGTTGGTAGAAACCCTTCAACAGATAAGCGATTGAG
>CAYNFT010000127.1:0-4994 GCA_964396535.1 uncultured Dehalococcoidales bacterium
AGGGGATACAGGGGATAGGGTTATTAAATAAATGAAAACTAATATCGCTCTAATAGGTTACATGGGAACCGGGAAAACCGAGGTCGGTCAGCTACTGGCTGAAAAGCTGGGTATGAAATTCATCGAGCTGGACTGGCTAATTGAGCAAGAGGCAGGAAAGCCAATACCTGATATATTCAGAGAAGACGGCGAAATAGCCTTCCGGGAGCGTGAGATTGAAGCTACCAAAAAGATTGCCAGGGAGAAACACTGTGTTATTGCCTGTGGAGGAGGGATAGTTCTAAACAAAATAAACATTGACCGTCTGAGCGAAGGAGCCAGGATTATTTATCTAACCGCGTCCCCAAAAACAATCTTAAAGCGGGTGTCAGGTCAGGCAGGGCAAAGACCCTTGCTTGACATAGATGACCAGTTGAAAACAATCAATGAGATGCTAAAATTCAGAAAACCCTTTTACGAGCGTGCTGCTGAGATAACAATAAACACTTCACAACTGGATATAAACGCTGTAGCTGAGCAAATAATAAAGAAACTGGGCATAGAGAAGTAACATGATTGATACGGGGCTTAAAGGAAAAGTAGCTCTCATTACAGGGGCAAACAATCCTGTTGGGATTGGGGCTGCAACTGCCAAGGCTTTTACACGGGAGGGTGCTAGCGTACTCCTCACCTATATTAGATTGCCGGGACAGCAAAAAAATATTAGCGATGAAGCTATCGAGAAGGCAACTGAGCCAGGGTGGGCTTTCTACACTGCCATGGGAATGAAATCCGCCTCTGAGGTGCTGGATGTAATTCGAAAAGAAGGAGGGGTTGCCATTGCATCGGAAGCAGACCTGGCCAACCCTGGTAATGTCTCACTACTGTTTGACAAAGCTGAGTCTGAACTCGGACCCGTCGATGTCCTGGTGAACAACGCTGCGCACGCTCCAGATGCTGATAGGCTCGATGACTTGACGGCAGAAGTGATAGATAAGACCTACGCTGTCAATACTCGTGCAACCTTGCTACTAACCGCAGAATTTGTACGTAGACATCGAGACGGCAACAGGAAGTGGGGTCGCATTATCAACGTGAGCACCGGGCCTGCACAATCCTTCAATACACAGATAACGTACGGCACAAGCAAAGCAGCGATTGAAGCCGCAACTCGGGCCATAGCTACAGAAGTCGGCCCATTGGGAATTACCGTAAATACAATTGCGCCCGGCGCTACTCAAACTGGTTACATCGACAATAAAACTGAAGAGAGATTAATCCCCACGATTCCACTAAGAAGACTGGGGCAGCCTGAAGATATTGCAAATGCTATCCTGTTTATTGCATCAGATCAGGCCAGTTGGATCACTGGCCAGGTCATAAGAGTTACTGGCGGTCGCGATATGTAAGGAGAAAGATTTACTCAACAACTGCATCGAACGGACGCGGAAGACCACGCCGTTCATGCATAACGTTAAAAGAAAATGAGAGCTTCAATTTCTAAAAGTGAGATAAGGGGAAAAGTAGTAGCTCCATCCTCGAAAAGCTATACCATTCGAGGGCTGGTCTGTGCTGCCCTGGCAAAGGGCGAGAGCGAAATAATCAATCCCCTCGGCTCTGATGATACCGAAGCCTGCCAGGATGTATTAATCAAAGTTGGCATCAGTATCTTTCAGGATGAAAACTCCTGGAAGGTCACCGGGGGAGATTTCCGCCAGCCGCAGACAGACCTATTCTGCCGGGAATCGGCAGCGACGCTGAGATTTATGACTGCCATCAGCTCGCTAATCCCCGACCAGAGCCGCTTAACCTCGGCTCCTTCCCTCTCACAAAGGCCGATAAAACCCCTTATCCAGGCGCTCAGGCAAGTGGGGGTTGATTGCCGCTATCAGGAGAAGGAAGCAAATGTGGTTGTTAACGGGGGTAGATTAAAAGGTGGCGTTACTGAACTGCCGGGAAACATAAGCTCTCAATTTGTCTCGGCACTGTTGTTCATTTCCCCCTTTGCTGAGAAGGGCATGAGTATCAGGCTGACGACACCTTTAGAATCACAGCCCTTTGTCCTGATGACCCTGGAGTGCCTTAAAAGCTTTGGCATAGAAGTAAAATACTCCAGAGACTTGAGGGAATTTGAAACGTCAAAACAAGCTTATAAGCCAACCAGATACAGAGTAGAGGGCGACTGGTCTTCAGCCTCATATCTCCTGGCTCTGGGTGCTTTTTCCGGTGAGGTAGAAGTGGAGAACCTGAACCCGCAAAGCTTGCAGGGGGACAAGGCGATACTGGATTTTCTGAGGGATATGGGGGCTTCAATAAACACTGGTAGAAATTCGATTACCGTAAGTAAGTCAAGACTAAAGGCGATAAGAGCCGATTTATCCGACTGCATAGACCTGCTGCCAACTGTGGCAATTCTGGCGGCAGCAGCCGAGGGAACAAGCGAGTTCACCGGAATAGAAAGGGCAAGGCTAAAAGAATCAGACCGGGCCTCGTCTATAAAAGAAGGGCTGGAGGGGATGGGCATAAAAGTTGTAGAGGAGAAAAATAGAATGGCTATTACCGGGTCAGCAGCCAGAGGCTCGGTCATAGATACCAGGGGTGACCACCGCATTGCCATGGCTTTTAGCCTGCTTGGTTCAGCAGTCGGCGGAACCACAATAAATAACGCTGAATGCGTCTCCAAGACATACCCCGATTTCTGGGATACACTTAAAAGCATAGGGGGTGAGGTGAAGATAGATGGAAAATAGTTACGGAAAGCTGTTCACCATAACCAGCTTCGGTGAAAGTCACGGCAGATGCGTGGGAGTAATAATTGATGGATGTCCGGCTGGCCTGTCCCTCACTGAGGAAGATATCCAGAAAGAGATGGATAAAAGACGACCGGGAGCAAGCACAGCATCAACAGCAAGGGCGGAAGAGGACAAGGTTGAGATTCTTTCCGGCACTTTCAACGGGCATACTACCGGGGCTCCCATCTGCTTACTGGTATGGAATGAGGATGTCGACTCCAGCGAGTACGAAAAAACGAGGTTCCTGCCCAGACCGGGTCATGCTGATTACACCGCCTTCGTGAAGTACGGTGGATTTAATGATTTCAGGGGTGGAGGCAGATTTTCAGGAAGAATCACGGCTACTTTTGTTATGGCTGGAGCCGTGGCCAGGAAATTGCTGGAGAGGATTGGCGTTGAGATTCTGGCTCATACTGTAGAAATAGGTGAAGTCAAAGCCACAACAAAGGGGCTTGATGAAATAAGAGGCAGGGCTGAGACAGACCCGCTCAGGTGTGCCGACCCTGAGGCTGCCCGAAAGATGCTCGAAGTAATTGAGAAGGCCAGGGAGGAAGGCGATAGTGTAGGCGGAATTATCGAAGGTATGGCGCTTAACGTGCCTGTCGGCCTGGGAGAACCAGTCTTTGACACCCTGGAGGGCGAACTGTCTAAAGCACTTTTTGCCATCCCGGCAATTAAGGGGGTTGAATTCGGCTCAGGTTTCGCCGCTGCCAGCAAAAGAGGCTCGGAAAATAACGACCCGTTTACCATCAAGAATGGTAAAATAGCCACTACAACTAATAATGCCGGCGGCATACTCGGCGGAATAAGCAACGGCATGCCAATACTGGCCAGGGTTGTTGTCAAGCCAACATCCTCTATAGCTAAAACTCAGGAAACGGTTGATATGAGGAAAATGCAGACTGCCAGCCTGGAGGTTAAAGGCAGGCACGATGCCTGTATTGTGCCCAGAGCCGTGCCCGTTGTGGAATCAATGATGGCGATAACCCTCTGTGACTTCGCCATGAGAACAGGACTAATCCCTGAGATTTTACACTGAGCCAAAGCCTGAGACTTGCCCGGAGGTTGCAGAATAATTATCAAGGTAAGATTTTCCTTGGAGGTTTGAAAATGAGCCTGGAAGAGTTACGAAGGAAAATAGACGAAGCCGATGACAGGATAGTCAGGCTTATAGCTGAGAGGATAAGGATTGCCGAAGCAATTGGAGAGGAAAAGAAAAAACAGGGAAAACAAATTGAAGATATAGCCAGGGAACAGGTAGTCCTGGAAAATATCAGAAGTATTGCTCAAAAAGAGAATATAAGCCAGGAAGATATAGAAAGAATCTACCGGCACATAATGGCCTTATCTAAAAGCGTAGAAGGAACGGTGGTTGCTTTTCAGGGTGAAATCGGAGCTTATAGTGAAGAGGCCGCCTTCCAGTTTTTCGGTTCAATTCAGGTCAAACCCTGTGAAAGCGTGGAAGACGTTTTTAAGGCTGTGGAGCAGGGTGAGACACAGTTTGGCATCATTCCTATTGAGAATTCACTCGAAGGGAGCATCACCCGCTCGTATGATCTGCTTCTGGACTCAGAACTCAGGGTATGCGGCGAAACAGAACTTCGGGTCGTTCACTGCCTGATAGCCAGTCCGGAAACACGTCTGGACTTGGTAAAAAGGGTTTACTCTCATCCCCAGGCTCTGGGTCAGTGTCAGGCTTTCCTCAGGCACCTGAACTGCGAACTAATCCCGACCTACGATACCGCTGGCAGTGTAAAGATGATAAAGGAGAAAGGGATAAGCGATGGTGCCGCTATCGCCAGCGCCAGAGCTGCCGAAATATACGGGATGCAGATTATCGCCAGAGAAATAGAGGATAACCCGCACAATTTCACCAGGTTTTTCATTTTATCCAGGCAAGATTCGCCACCATCAGGAAATGATAAGACATCCATCGTCTTTTCGGTAAAGCACAGACCGGGGGCACTATATGAACTCCTTAAGACGCTCGCCTCAAGAAATATCAACCTTACCAAGATAGAATCCAGACCAACAAGGCAGAAGCCCTGGGAATATAATTTTTATCTCGATTTTGAAGGTCACCGTGAAGACAAGGTAGCCCGGGAGGCTCTGGAGGATTTAGAGAAGAATTCACTATTTTTCAAGGTTTTAGGTTCCTATCCCAGAGCAAAGTAGATATCCTAATAAGTCAAGAGCTTTTTGTTGACCTCCAACATGCTCTCA
>CAYNFT010000128.1:0-4948 GCA_964396535.1 uncultured Dehalococcoidales bacterium
GAGCGATCTGGAGCTAATCCCAAAAGCTATCCTCAGTTCAGATTGCAGGCTGAAATTCGCCTGCATGAAGTTGGAGTTGCTAGTAACTGCAGGTCAGCATACTGCGGTGAATACGTTCTCGGGCCTTGTACACACCGCCCGTCACGTCATGAAAGTCGGTAACACCTGAAGTCAATGGGCTAACCCCGACTTGTCGGGGAGGCAGTTGCCGAAGGTGGGGCTAGCGATTGGGACGAAGTCGTAACAAGGTAGCTGTAGCGGAAGCTGTGGCTGGATCACCTCCTTTCTAGGGAGAAAAAAGGTGTGTAACCTATCTCCTAGGTCGGTCATCGGTTTAATGAATCGGTGTAATTCTCTTCCTCTCGCTATCCAGTTGTTAAGGTCTTTTTATTTCCATTAACCTCACCCCCTTAATCCCCCTCTCCTTGTTAAGGAGATGGGGAGACTCTAAAAAGAATTGTTATGCTCCCGTAATCTCTCATTTATTAAGGTATAGAAACGCCTAAAAAACCTCAACGGGAAGCAGTCGAGAATTCCGACGTGATGGACAGATATTCCTTATGTAGAAGAAAAAAGCGAACTTCCCTATACAACTAATATGGGGTGTTTAAGAGGGGCAGAGCCCCTCTTAATCTTCCTTAAGGGCGGCGGGTGGGAATAGATAAATATCAGGGGGATGGGATTCTATAAATAATCTCTTCTAAAATACTTGGTTTATACGCATTTTTAATGTAAAATATACAGAAGCATGACATTAAAAGAATTCATCAAAATTAGCGGTTTTGTCCTGATTATCGTCGGCACCGTAGGGCTGCTCTTGAACGAGTTCGCCTGGGAACATTCCTCAAGCCGTACCATCATTTTTGCTATAGTGGACTTTGTCGGTTTGGTCAATCTGGCTTTTTCCCACTTCGGAATGAGGAACAACAAGGTAGATTAGCTTGATTTTAGTCTAGAATGAAGACTGATTTACACTGGGTGTTATGCGAAATAGACGATATGTATGTATATGATTAACTTGGTGCGCCAGGGTAGACTCGAACTACCGACCTTTACTTTATCAGAGTAACGCTCTAACCAACTGAGCTACTGGCGCCCGTGCGACGCTTTATATTGTAAGCGAAAAGAGCATGAGAATCAAGAGCCTGTAGTAGCTCCAACGAAAGTCATTACAGCCCCAATGTTGCCTTGATATTTACCTAAGATATTCAGCTTCGCTCTACTACCTGTACTTAATAGATACAGACCTATGAGGTTATTAATAAATGCTCTATTCATGGTCATACCCATCCATTACCCTTGTTTTTTGTATAATGGGGACATGGCTCTAAGCTTGGCGACGATTCCCGGCAGGACTTCAAGAACACGCTCTATATTATCTTCCGTAGTCCATTTACCCAGGGAAAACCTCAGCGAACCGTGCGCCAGTTCATGAGGTAGTCCTGTAGCTATCAGCACATGGGAAGGTTCGAGACTTGATGAGCTACAGGCAGACCCGGTTGAAGCACAGATGCCTTCCAGGTCAAGGTTAAGTACCATTGATTCGCCTTCTACATAGGCAACGCTTATGTTGAGGTTGTTGGGTAATCTCATCTCCGGATGGCCGTTCAGGCGGATGTCTTCTATATTCGTCATCAGACCGTCAATTAAACGGTTACGCAGGGCAGTCAGTCTCTCTGCTTCCTCGTCTATCTCAAGCCGGGCAAGCTCTATGGCTTTGCCGAAGCCGACTATTCCGGGCACATTTTCAGTGCTTGCCCTCCGTCCTTTCTCCTGCTCACCTCCATGTATAAAAGGAGTTATCCTGGTGCCTTTTCTGATGTAAAGAGCACCGACCCCTTTGGGGCCGTAAAGCTTGTGTGCCGACGCAGCCAGTAAATCCACCTTCAGGTCATTTACATTTGCTGGAATATGTCCCACCGCCTGTACCGCATCGGTATGGAAATAGACGCCGGCTTCTCCGGCAATGCCGCCAATTTTGGCAATAGGCTCAATGGTGCCTATTTCATTGTTTGCCTGCATTATTGAAATAAGAATGGTCTTACTGGTGATAGCCTTCCTGATGTCGTCCGGGTTAACCAGACCGTGCTTGTCGACGGGAAGGCAGGTTACTTCGAATCCGTCTTTTTCAAGGAACATGCATGTTTCCAGCACAGCATGGTGCTCAATAGCGCTGGTAATAATATGATTTCCCCTGGAACTGTTGGCGTAGGCTACACCCTTTATAGCGAAATTGTCTGCTTCGGTACCGCTACCGGTAAATACGATTTCCTCATCTCGGGCACCAATGAGTTCAGCAACTTCAGTCCTTGCCGCTTCAATGGCTGTCTTTGCCTCCTGGCCATAGGAGTAGATACTTGAGGGATTGCCGAAGGCATCGATGAAATAAGGCTGCATCGCCTTCAGCACCTCGGGGTGCATCGGTGTTGTTGCAGCATAGTCGAGATAAATACGCTTCATTTTCTAGTATAAATGACCACAGCCAAATACAGACATACATTGAGCACTATATCCCACCCAGTCCTTCCAAATAGCGCACAGTCTCTTGCGGTGTAGCATTGTTTAGAGTTTCGTGCCTGTAATTACGATTCTATACCGCTACGTGCTAAACAGTTCGCCGGCAAACTGCCGGCAGGACTGCTTTAACTAATTGATTCAGTTCTGAATGAAAAACGATAATTTAAATGAGAATTATAAATCCTCTGTAACTTTAAGCTTCAAGATTAATGTGGCAGGAGCGCTTTTATTGGAGGCTTGATAAACGTGAGTATCCTTGTTAAGCTGGTATATCAAACTTCTCAGCACACTGGTCGAAAAGGATTCGCCGATCTAGGCGCTCTGCCTCACCACTAGCGAAAATGGATTCAAGTTCCTTGATTTCGTCCTCTTGAACCCTCAACAGGGAGCTGCTAACGCTTGCCGAACGATTCTCCTCAAGTTCAATACGCTTCTTATTAATCAGTTCAATAAGTTCAGCTTCTGTCATGGTTCGCTCCCCTATAAAAAATCTAACACGTGTTAAACTTCTTTGTCAATTACAGAATGACAAAGCTGCCAGACCAGCGTCCACCACCGGTAATATTCCCTGACGGTGCTGGTGCTGGCCTGGCATAAAATTCAAACGTAAAGACTAAGCTGGCTGGACCCTACCGCCACGCATCTATGCTGTATGCGGTACCGCCACGGCCGCCGCTGAGTTGAATGCATGCCTCTTCCTCCCCACCGGCAACAATAACACAGTTATCAAAGGGTTCGTTCACGACGGGCACCATATAATCATCGGACAGCTCTTTCCATGGCGTCCCTGATATTCTTTCTCTCCCCAGCCAGCCATTTGTGGTTAAATCAGGCCAGGAGCGGTTCCTGTAGTCCTTTAGCGGTTCAAAACTCTTCTTCCATATCCACTCGTATACTTCATCTTTAGACTTAAAGCCAATTTCATACAGGTGTTGAGCCATCTCAGGAATCATGATGAGTGTAAAACCTCCCTCTAGGGTAGACCAGAGTTTGGGAAAGAGGTATTCCAGCCAGTTATGCGGGCCGGGAATGCCTTTAACCCCGAGTTGTCTTGCCATGCCGCCGTGGCCGCTCTTCTGAAATGCCCGGTATCCGCCCGGGGAGAACTGGTGACCCAAAATACCGCCGTGATTTCCTATGGTCATGACCAGGGCAATGCTCTCATCCTTCTTGAAGCCATACTCTTCGTTTAAGCCTTTCCACCCAGGCGGTAGTCCATCCACGTTCTCACCGAGGCAGACACCACCGTTATTAAGGGGGCTACCATGGCTGCTCATGCGGCTTACTCCTGGAATAGCTCCACCGAGGTTAAGCGCCATGAGCTGATAGGTACGGCCAATGGGCCCATTGACTCTGCTGCCGGGACCCAGGTGCCCGCAGCCAGTGTTCAGTCCTATCTCTTTGACGATGGGACCACTGAGAAGGGCCACCTGGCTGGGAAAGTTGGTAGTACCGGTACCAACCCCTGATTCAGCAATGGCAAGTACCACAGGCAGGTGCTCTGGCTTGCAACCAGCCATTACGGCAATAACCGCCACCTTTTCCACTGTAGCCGTCCAATTCCTGGGCTGGAACCGCACCACATCACCCTTCTCTCTTCGCATTCTCCTCGGTCCTTGATCTCTCCTCATTCCTTCCATACCCATTTGTTCTTCTAAGACAGTATGTATAGCTATCACCTCGTCCGGTTTGTGGCTGGTGCCTTTCAGCATCTCCTGCACGCGTTCCTCGGTGGGAATTACTATCGGAAACCCATCCGTATAAACAGAAAGTTCCGCCTTTACCGGATTTGGAATCCACTTCGTCTGCTGGTAGAACTCATGGGCTTCATCAAGGGTTCCTTCAAAAATCACCCTATCCTGTGACGGAGTATACATCCCGCTTTCTTTTTCCTCATCAGTAAGTGGTCGGACAAGGGCGTCAAGCATGGGTTCAATCCATTGTACTACGTCTTCCGGTCCGGGAATCGTACGTGAAGCAGGTAAGAAGCGTATCTTTGGTACACCTGATGATAGAGCCTCCTGATGCACCATATTATGCTGGTCTTCAAGGTCGATGAGTACCGTTGGGATGCCTGCTTTTTCAAGCTTTGCTATGTAGGGCAACTGCCCCCATACAGCGCCGCTTCACCAGCATACCCCGAGTATCACACCATCAGTGGTTTTCATCTCCTCATCTGATAACTGGACCGGAGCAGGCGTGTATGACTTCTTTACTGTCCAGTTTACGTTGGGATAATCAGCCTTCAATTGCTTCTCTAGGGCAATAGTGATATCCGGCTCTCCGGTGATACTGAAGTGGAGGGTTTTGCCATCGATTCTGTCGAGACGCGGTGCCAGTGGAAATGTTTGCACCGGCAATTCTATCCCAACGGGACTGAGACATTTATAAACCCTATCTTTCTCTGCCAATTTCGTTCTCCTTAAATCCT
>CAYNFT010000129.1:0-4036 GCA_964396535.1 uncultured Dehalococcoidales bacterium
TATTGTCCAGCACCTTCCGCTGCTCATCCAGGAAAAGGTCCTTAATAGAGTAGGTGGACATACCGAAGTGTTTGTCCAGGAGTCTGATAACCTCGGGGAAGTCAGCCATGGAACAGGTTTGAGTTGTTTCTTGAACCATAGTCTGGTATGCCTCTCCTCCCTGGTACTCACGGACACCGGCATTTATGTTGTGGTCGCCGAAATGAAGGACGCCGAAGCTTATTGCAGCGTGTTCCCTGGTGATTATAGAAGTAACTGTAGCCCATCCTGCAGCCAGTCTAGCCTTGCCGCACTCAGCGGTCTGGTAGTCCTCAATATCCATGTGGTAGCAAAAAATCTCGGCTTGCTCGCCATATTCTTCAAACAGGGAGCTCACCGCAAAGTGGGCAGTAACCTTGGTCAGGTCAACCATCGCCGGTTTGACGAATTTCTCATAGATTTGGCGGCCATCGCCGTGTTGCTTGAGGTTGCTCTTGGCAAGTTCAAGGCGTTCCAGAAAATGCTGTTCGATATCATCCCCCAAGAGCTCCTGCGCCAACTGAATCGCCCGCCCGGCATACTGGATAACCTGTACCGTTTCAATACCGGATAGTTCGTCAAAAAACCAGCCGCAACTGGTATACATAAGCATAGCATGGCGCTGTGACTCCAGTAGTTTGAGTACCTTGATTGTCTCTTCTTCACTCAGTTCACGGTTGCGGTATCGCTCAAGGAACTTCTGGATATTCTCCGGCGAGTGGTCGAGGATTACCTCGATGTAATCATTACGGGCAGCCCAGGGGTCATTCAGAAACTGGGCGGCTGCTTCTTGGTACTTTCCGGTCAGAGTATCCCGGAGCCAGTCCAAAGCCTCCCGCAAGGGAGCACGCCATGCCTGGTTCCATTTCAGGTTTCTACCAGCGTTGCAGCCACAATCGCTCCGCCACCGCTCGATTCCGTGATTGCAGCTCCAGGAGGTGTTTTCGATGATTTCGACTTCATGCGTAGGCGGGTGCTTTTCCAGATATTCGCCGTAATTGGTAATTCGTGCCAGGTTATTAGTTTCAATATAGTACAGCGCATAGGCCAGCGCCATATCGCCGAAACGGTGATGGTGCCCGTAGGTCTCACCATCGTCGGCAATGTGGACAAGCTGAGGCCAGGCAGGCTTTTCTGAGAAGCTATCGGTAAGCCGATGAGCAAAATTATCGCCGTTCTTCAGGAGGTCATCAAAAGCAACTTCACGGGAGATAGGGCCATTATAGAAGAAAATAGCTATCTTCCGACCCGCAGGCAGGTTAAGCTCATAAGCCATCGTTGGGTCAACACTGGCATTCGAGGCATCACTCCAGGCATTTTTGCCAATCTGGCGCACCCGTTTAGCCTGACGGGGGGCAAGGATAGTAAACCTGATTCCCTGTTCTGCCATAATGTCCAGCGTCTCTATGTCCACGGCAGTTTCAGGTAGCCACATCCCTTCCGGTTTCCGTCCAAAACGGTGCTCGAAGTCCCTGATTCCCCATAGTACCTGGGTATATTTATCCTGGCGGTTAGCCAGAGGCATAATCATGTGGTTATAGGCCTGGGCCAGTGCCGAGCCGTGTCCGGAGAAGGTCTCCTGGCTTACTTTGTCAGCATTCAGAATAGCCTTGTAGACATCGGCAGCATTATCCTTCAGCCATGAGAGCAAAGTTGGCCCAAAGTCAAAACTCATTTTGGTGTAATTGGTAACTATCTGGGTGATGTAGTCTTCGCTGTCGAGAATGCGTGAGGCAGTATTGGGCGCATAGCATTCATCAGTAACCCTCTCGTTCCAGTCATGATAGGGATAAGCCGAGTCCTGCATCTCAACGTATTCCAACCAGGCGTTTTCCCGTGGTGGCTGATAGAAATGACCGTGAATACAGATATAGCGTTCCATCTAGTTCTCCTTGGTAAATAGAGCAAATGCCCATGGGGTTAGAGTAAGGGTGGCTTCGCCTTTTAAGCCAAGCTGTTCTGGCACAATGCTTCCCTTTCCCTGCCATCTCTCCTCCGCCGAGTCAAGCCGTTTATTCCATAGTCCGGCTGGTAAAGGAGTTGTAACCGACGTCTGCTCTCCATTGATGTTAAAGACTATGATAACCTCATTATCTTCACTCCAGCGTTGAATGTAAAGGATTCTTTCTTCTTCAAAATCCTTTACCTCCAGTTTCTCTTTGCTGAGCTGAGCCAGGGCGGGAGTCTCTTTACGCTGGCGGACTAGCTCTTTATAGAACTCAAGAAGAACCTGATGCTGACCTTCTCCACGCAACTTATGGTTAATCTTAGCGCGTAGAAAAGTGGCTTCGTCCTGAGGGTCAAGCATTTCGCCCTGCCACTGAAAGGCAGTGAATTCTGCCAGACGTCCTCTGCGTACTGCCTCAATTAACTCAGGGTCAGAGTGACTGACAAAGTAAGGAAAGGGAGCTACCTCTCCGTATTCCTCACCCATAAAGATAAGGGGAACAAACGGCGAGAGCAAAACGATACCCGCCGCCAGCTTTAGTGCCTCAAAGGGGACAATCTGGCTCAAGCGCTCACTTTTCACCCGATTGCCTACCTGGTCGTGGTTCTGGGCGAAGACAACGAAGCGATGGGCAGGGATATCTTTGGAAGATGTGCCATGTCTCCGTTGACGATATAAAGAATATTCTCCGGAATAAATGAACCCTTCCCGAAATGCCTTGGCCAGATGCTGAAGCTTGCCGAAGTCCTGGTAGTAGCCGGTTTGCTCGCCGGTCAGCAATACATGAAGTGAGTGGTGAAATTCGTCGTTCCACTGGGCATCCAGACCATAGCCTCCTAGCTCTGGCGGCTTGATAATACGTGCATCGTTGGCGGAGCTCTCACCGATAAGATATGCCTTCCGTCCTAACTTCTCTGCTTGCTTGTGGAATGCTTCAGCAAGCTCCTCCAGGAAAAGATGGGACGAGATATCCAGGATGGCATGGAGTGCATCCAGCCGAAAGGCATCGATATGAAACTCGGTAAGCCAGTACAGGACGTTTTCAATGAAAAAGCGGCGCACCTCATCGCTATGGGGGCCATCGAAGTTTAGAGCGGCTCCCCACAGGGTTTTGTAGCGGTCGGTAAAATAGGGTCCGAAATCAGCGACGTAATTGCCTTCGGGACCAAAGTGGTTGTAGACTACATCCAGAACTATTGCTAGCCCTTTCTGATGGCAGGCATTAACCAGGCGTTTAAGCCCCTCCGGTCCACCGTAGGAATCTTGAACGGCAAAAGAGTATACGCCGTCATAGCCCCAGTTTCGGTTTCCGGGAAACTGGGCAAGGGGCATAAGCTCGACGGCGGTAATGCCTAAATCTTTCAATTCATCGAGATAGGGAATAATGGCGTCGAAAGTACCTTCCTGAGTGAAAGCTCCCACGTGCAGTTCATAAATAATATATTTTTCCAGCGGCAGTCCAGACCAGTCCTGGTCCTGCCACGGGAAATGTGAGTCTAAAACTTGAGATGGGCCATGAACACCCTGGGGTTGGTAACGAGAGGCAGGGTCGGGGCGTTCCTTCTCCGAGTCAAGGCGGTACAAGTACAGGCAACCCGGCTCCACACCCTCAACAATTGATTGATGGTAGCCCTGGGCAGCCTGTACTAGGGGTACTATTAGCTCTTTAGGTGATACGATGTGCACTTCCACTTTTTGAATAAAGGGTGCCCATACCAGGAACTGGCACCGGCCATCACCCAAATATGTAGCACCCAGGCAGCTTTCCTTGTTCACGTCTCCCGTCCCCCGTTTTTAAAGCACGCCACTGCCAGCGGTGGCAGCGTAATTTCTATAGAATAGGGGCGACCGTGCCAGGATACTTTCTCGGCTCTCAGGCTCTGCGGGTTACCCTGCCCGCTGCCGCCGTATTCTGCGGCGTCACTGTTTAATATCTCTTTCCAGAATCCACCACGCGGAACACCAATCCTGTATTTAAAGTGAGTTGTAGGGGTAAAGTTACAGGCGATAAGTAATATATCATCAGTTGACTTGCCTTTGCGGATAAAGCTGATGACGCTTTGTAAGGCA
>CAYNFT010000129.1:4046-4920 GCA_964396535.1 uncultured Dehalococcoidales bacterium
CACTCAAAACCTGCCGGGTCGCAGTCTAATTCATAAAGTGCTGGCTCACTCCGGTAAAGTTGATTCAAAGCCTTCACCCACTTCTGGACCTCGGCATGCCGCTGATACTGGAGAAAATGCCAGTCTAGGCTGCCATCATGGTTCCACTCCTGCCACTGACCCAGTTCTGCTCCCATGAAAAGTAATTTTTTACCTGGCTGGGTATACATGTATCCGAAAAGCAACCTAAGATTGGCGAACTTCTGCCAGTCATCACCGGGCATCTTGCCCAGCAGGGAACTTTTTCCGTAAACTACTTCATCATGTGATAAAGGTAGAACGAAGTTCTCGTTAAAGGCATAAAGCATACGAAAGGTCAAATCGTTGTGGTGGTATTTTCGATAGATAGGGTCACGAGACATATATTGTAGGGTATCATGCATCCAGCCCATGTCCCATTTCATGCCGAAACCCAGACCACCGACATATGTCGGGCGTGAGACCATAGGCCAGGCAGTAGACTCTTCGGCAATTGTTTGCACATCAGGATAGCTCTGGTAGACTTCCTTATTGAATTTTCGCAGGAAATCAATGGCTTCAAGGTTTTCCCGACCACCATACTTATTAGGAATCCACTCTCCTTTTTCACGGGAGTAGTCCAGATAGAGCATAGAAGCGACCGCATCTACACGCAGACCATCGGCGTGATACCTGTCCAGCCAGAATAGGGCACTACTCATGAGGAAGCTCTGCACTTCAGGCCGCCCATAATTGAAGATGTAGCTTTTCCAGTCAGGGTGGAAACCCTTTTTGGGGTGGGCATGCTCATACAGGTGTGTTCCGTCGAAGAAGCCCAGCCCATGTTCATCAGTGGGAAAGTGTGAGGGCACCCAGT
>CAYNFT010000130.1:0-4626 GCA_964396535.1 uncultured Dehalococcoidales bacterium
GATGAGCCTCCTCTATACTGGAACGCATGGTAAGCAGCATATTAGTCCCGGTATCGCCATCGGGCACAGGGAAGACATTTAATGCGTCAATCTCTGAAGCACTCTTCTCCAACCAGCTGGTAGCTGTATCCAGCATCTCCCTTAACTCTCGTCCATTTATAGACTCGACCTGTTTCATCTTATACCATCCTTGGCAATTGCCTTTAGCTGTGATAGTATTTCTTGTCCTTACTAAAGGCAACCAGCTTTACCCACTTCATCCTTGTCAAGTTTATGTCACTGTGGTAATATATTAGAAATATATTACTTAAATTTAGTCTAGCGGTCAAGGGGAAGAAAGTTTGAAGTGTGATTTATGTGGCAAAACGCCCCAGTTTGGGCATAATGTGAGCCATTCCAAGCACCATACTAATCGCCGCTGGGTACCCAACATTCACCCGGCTACTGTCCTTATCGATGGCAAACCAAAACGACTCAACCTTTGCACCAGGTGTTTGCGCACTCAGCATAAAGTGACTAAAAAAATGTCCGCCAGCCTGAGCTAGCCGATATTTTGTGCTGTCCTCCTGTCTAATCTAGCCAGTGTCTTTTTTATTTTACTTCTAAGCTAGTTCGTATTCTTTGCATTGCTTCCTTAACTGTCTTTCCTGAGCCGAAGACTGCTGCCCCAGCTACCAGCACCCTGGCGCCGGCCTGCACTACCCTGGGAGCAACTTCAGCATTAATGCCGCCATCTACCTCCAGCTCAGCAGCTAAGCCCTTTGTATCCAGCTCAGCCCGTAAGCGGGCTATCTTATCCAGTGTACCTTCAATAAATTTCTGACCACCAAAACCGGGGTTAACTGTCATCACCAGGACTAAATCCACTGAGGGAAGAATATCATTGAGTGTGTCTACAGGAGTGCCTGGGTTAACAGAAACTCCTGCCTTAACTCCTGATTCCTTAATTGCCTGTACGACACGGTGAATATGAGGGCAGGCTTCTATATGAACGGTTATAACGTCGGCTCCGGCATCGGCAAACTGCTTGATGTACTGCTGCGGTGCCTCAATCATAAGGTGGACGTCCAGAGGCAGGCTGGTATGCGGACGGATAGCCGCCACTACTGCCGGACCGATAGTTATATTGGGAACAAAATGCCCGTCCATGACATCTACGTGGATATAGTCAGCGCCAGCCTCGGTGGCTTCAGCTACCTGCTCACCAAGTCGGGCAAAATCAGCCGATAAAATAGAAGGGGCAATCTTTACCTCCGGTCTATTTTCAGACATCAATTACCTCCCTTTAGAGGTCGTTTATCAACCTCAGCCCTTAATTTCTATAACCCTATCCCCTGTGTCCCCTTCCCCTTGTCAAGGGGAAGGGGAAGTACTTTTGAGAGGGGCTTTGCCCCTCTCATTCCCCTTTTATACCTCTCCTCCAGAGGAGAGAGGGAAGGTGATTTTTGGGAGGGGCTTTGCCTCTCTTTGACTCTCCTTCCATATCTCTATCCCAAGAAGAGGAAGAGGTTTTAGAGAGGGGGCAAAGCCCCCTCTCTTACTTACTTTCCCCCTTCCCTTAGAAAGGGAAGGGGGTCAGGGGGATAGGTTCAATAAATTACCTAATTATTTTCTTAGCGCGGGACAGTGCTTCTGCTACCCGTTTGGGGGCACTGCCGCCAGTACTGTCCCTGGCAGCGAGAGACGATTCTACTGTAATTGAGTAGACATCATCGTCAAACAAAGGTGAAAATTCCTTGTATTCGGTGAGGTTGAGTTCGCTAAATGATTTATCTTTTTCCACAGCGTAGCTCACCAGCCTGGCTACTATATCGTGGGCGTTGCGAAAAGCTTCTCCTTTTTTAACCAGATAATCAGCCAGGTCGGTGGCTAGAATATAGCCCTGCTTGGCTGCCCGCTCAGTGTTTTCAGCGTTAACCTTCAAGGTTTCGACTATACCGGTAAATACCTCTAAGCTGGATAGCAGCGTATCCACGCAGTCAAAGAACCCTTCTTTATCTTCCTGCAAATCCCTGTTATAGGATAGGGGAAGGGCTTTCATCGTTGTTAGAAGAGCCATGAGTTTGCCATAGACCCGTCCTGCCTTACCGCGAATCAGCTCGGCGACGTCAGGATTTTTCTTCTGGGGCATAATACTGCTGCCGGTAGCATAAGCATCGTCAAGCTCAATAAAACTAAATTCAGTTGAAGACCAGAGAATAATCTCCTCAGCCAGCCTCGATAGGTGCATCATACAGATACTGGCGGCTGCTTCGTACTCCAGGACAAAATCCCTGTCTGAAACAGCGTCCATACTGTTCTGGCTTATCTGGCGGAAGCCCAGTTCTTTAGCCAGGAACTCCCGGTCAATATCGTAGGCAACACCGGCTACAGCCCCGCTGCCCAGGGGCATAACATCGGTTCGCTTTAGACAATCACCGAATCGCTCAGCATCCCGCTGGAGCATCTCAAAATAGGCCAGCAGGTGATGGGCAAATAAAACAGGCTGCGCCCGCTGTAAGTGGGTGTACCCTGGCATAATTACAGCCTTATTGGCTTCAGCCAGAATTACCAGCGCCTGTTGAAACTTTTTCAAACTGAGCAAAGTATCTGAGATTGCTTCCTTAGCATAGAGGCGCATATCTAGAGCAATCTGGTCATTTCTGGAGCGAGCGGTATGGAGTTTGCCCCCCACCTCCCCAACCTTCTCGATGAGCCTGGCTTCGATATTCATGTGGATATCTTCCAGTTCCGGCTTGAACTGAAATTTACCCTGCTCTATTTCTTCTTTGATAGAAGCCAGACCATTAATGATAGTCTCTGCCTCCTGGTTTGAAATTATACCCTGCTTCGCCAGCATTTTAGCGTGGGCAATGCTGCCGGCAATATCATATGGGTAGAGTCGCCAGTCAAAGGAAGTTGAGGCAGTATATTTCGCTGCCAACTTATCAGCCTCTTTCTGAAAACGACCCCGTATCTGGCTCATCCTAGCCTTCCTCTTAGTTTCTCTTGTATTGTTGTTTATCTCCTACTCTCAATATCAGTCTAGCTTGAGCATATCCTTTGGTGTAATTAGACATACTTCTATCCCCTCAGCAGTTTCAATCTCAAACTTTCTTTGTCTTGCTACATCATCAAAACCTATTTGTGAAACTACTATAACTTTCTTAATTGGTTTGGGTGTGTTGGGATGATACTTGACATCGGTAACAAATTGGCTCAAAACTTTATACCCGATGCGGAAGGCCTTTACTTGGATTGGAACGCCATCCGCAGTTATACCATCAACCCCTTTATCGGGATGAGGTTTGTTAGCTTGGTAGAACTCATTTACCCAATCTTCAAACTGCTTGGGGTTCATCTCAAGCACTTCACTAATGTCTCTGGAAATATACTGTGATTGTGCAAACAGTTCATGGCTACGATTTTTGATGACACTAAAAGCAGTAGGTAATTCACCTTTCTCTCTTTCTGATGTATCAATGTCAATTCCGATAAACTGTCTATTTAACTTGGATGCCACGATTACAGCAGTCCCGCAACCGCAAAAAGGGTCTAGGACTAAATCTCCTTCATTACTTGATGCGTTGATAATGCGTTCTAACAAGGCTTCTGGCTTCTGGGTCGGATAACCTATCTTTTCAGATGTCGCTGATTGCAATGCTGGAATCTCCCAGACATCTCGAGCAATTATAATGTTGTATTGCTGTCCTGTTTCTGGGTCAATTTTGAAGTCGCTCCCTTTAAAGCCGTATTTATGCATCATAAAAGACTTCTCATATTGCGTATTGAATTTCCATTTGTCAGTTTTTGAATAAAAGAGTATAGTGTCATGTTTTCTTGCAAAGCGTTTCTTTGAAGCACCCTGTGTTTTATAGCCCCATGCTACCTCATTCTGAAAGTTCTTATCCCCAAATATCTCATCCATAACCATCTTTAGGTAGTGCGAAGCTCTCCAATCACAATGCAAATATATGCTTCCCGTCTTTTTCAACACCCTGTGGCAAGCCTGAAGTCTTTCCATCATGTAGTATAAGTAAGACGCAAAGTCAGGGCGCTTAATGGCAATATGTTTCATCCATTCAGGAGCATATATAGAAATCCCCTTCTCTTTCCAAAACTTCTTAGAATCTTCAAAAGAAACTTCCATAGCATCTGGGCGCCATTGCCCCGTCTGTATCTTACCAGTGAAGAATGGCGGGTCAAGATAAATCAAGTCTACTGATTCAGCAGGAACATCATGATTTAGGACAAACAGGCAATCGCCGTGATAGAACGTATTTACCACAAGCCCTCCTTATTTATCCTTTTCCTCTTCTTCCTTCGGTGCCATGATGCTGAGCGGTCCTTCCTTATCACCCAGCAGCTGTACCTGAGCCTGAGTTTTAATCGGCAGCCCAAACAGGTGAATGAAGCCAACGGAGGCGCTCTGGTCAAACTGGTCTCCCTTATCATAGGTGGCCAGGCTGAGATTATAGAGTGACTTGGGTGCCTTCCGCCCAACGACACTAGAGTGTCCCTTGAGTAGCTTCATCCTTACTGTCCCGGTAACATAGCGCTGTGAGCTGAGGATATAGGTAGACAGGTCTCGATTCAACTGGCTGAACCACAGACCGTTATAGATAAGGTCAGCATATTCCTGGGCTA
>CAYNFT010000131.1:0-4547 GCA_964396535.1 uncultured Dehalococcoidales bacterium
TCCACCTTGGGAACCAGAATGGATACGGCTTTACTGCTGGTGATTTCGGGTTTCAAAAATACGTGACCGTTAGGCTCCTCTACATCACAGTCGAGAAGCTGCACCCTGTGACCATCTTTCAGAGAAAGAGCAAGGCTTGTAGCTACAAGCGTCTTGCCCGTTCCTCCTTTACCGCTGGCAACTGATATGACCATGTTAACCTCTGACCATCTTCACCCCACATTTGGGACAGCTAAGGTTGTAGCAGGGTGAGCCTACCTGATGAGTTACTTTCACTCCACAGTTA
This sequence comes from uncultured Dehalococcoidales bacterium, assembly GCA_964396535.1. GTDB lineage: Bacteria > Chloroflexota > Dehalococcoidia > Dehalococcoidales > UBA2162 > CAYNFT01. The sequence goes on from CAYNFT010000131.1 coordinate 287, forward strand.
GGGCAGACACATTCCCCGCTAGGTCCTGCTCCGGGACGGGTACCTTTCATCCTGCCAGCACCCTTACTTCCTCTACCAGTGCCTGTGCCTGGACCAGTTCCCCCGGCAGGCCCCGTGCCATCTCCTCTAGGCATAATCTCACCTCCCGCGTTTTTCTCTATTTTTTCTTTTTCTCCAGCTCGTCAATCCGGCGTTGGATTTCATTTAACTGTTGTGCCATTGATTGTGACTGTTCTTTAAGCGTTTCAAGCTCTTGTTCTGGATTCTGTGGCTGGGGCACTGGGTTTGTGGGCTGGGTCATACCAGACCCCATACCCATTCCGCCGCCCGTACCTCTTCCCATTCCACCGCCCGTGCCTCTCCCCATGCCGCCACCCATGCCTCTCCCCATTCCACCGCCCATGCCTCTTCCCATGCCGGAGCCACCTCCCGTACCGAAGTGGTCGGGCACATTAGCCTGAGCGCTCGTCTGGAACTTCCCTGACCGGTAGCTTTCAATAACGTCCTTTACCTTACCGGAAACACCGGTTATTATCTGGATGCTGGCAGAGGACAGCACTTGATAGGCATTGGGACCGCAGTTGCCGGTAAGTACTGCCTGCACACCCTTATCGGCAATTGCCTGAGCGGCCGCGATACCGGCTCCACCGGCTGCCATGGCACTGGCGTTATCGACGGCTTCAAATTCCATAGTCTCTGTATCAGCGATTATGAAATACTGGCAGCGCCCGAAACGCGGGTCAACCTCAGCATCTAAGCTGGGGCCAGTGGCTGAAATAGCAATCTTCATGCTAATCTTACTCCTTTTTTATTAACTACCCTACACAGTACCTAAGTTTCACTTCCCAGTTGCTGAATCCTGGACTCTATTTGTTCCAGCTGACCTTTCATCGCCTGAGCCTGGTTCTTTAGAAAATCAAATTCCTGCTCACGGGTCATCTGGGGAGCAAAGGGTACAGCGCCGGGAACTGCCGGGGCTGCTCCATAGTAGGGATAACCATATCCCATTCTTGGGAATCTCCCATATGGACGGGAAGCTGCCCCTATTCCCCAGGGGCTGCAAAAACCTCTGCTACCTCCTGTCATTGGGCCCATCCCACTAGGACCGGTGCCATCAAATCCTGGCATGAGTCACCTCCTTTGCTCAGTTATTATTCCTTTTCTTTGCTTTCTAGGTCTCGCATTCTGGACTCGATTTGCTCTAACTGCTCCGAGACCGCCTCCGCCTGGTCCTTTAGATAGCCGAGCTCCTCTTCCCTGGTCATTTGAGGCGTAAAGGGCGTATATCCGGGAGCGGCTGGTTGACCATAGAATGGGGGCTGGTATGGCAAGGGTGCAGGCGCGCCAGCGCCACTAAAGAAGTAGCCACACCGTGGTAGCCCACCTCTACCAATCCCGACATAGGGCCAGGGAGGAGAAGCACCACGGAACCCGAAACCCATACCTCCACCAAAGCCACGGCCGAAGCCTCTTCCTCGTCCAAATCCATTAGGCATTTTTCACCTCCTGTTTCTTTAACTCTTCAAGTCTTGTCCTGATATTTTCTAGTTCACGCTCAAGTATTCTCGCCTGCTCTTCCAGCATGGCTGTTTCGTCTTCCTTGGATGGGGGTGCCCATGCCCAAGCATAAGGTGGAATCCGCCATCACCTGTGCCAGCCCCACACCCACGGATGCCTGTATCCATACCAGGGCCACATATCGTTTACCTCCTTAGAGGGCTTGTTTAGCTTTTACCACCTGGGGTAGTAGTAGGGCGTATACCAGCGCCAGCCGAATCCACGACCTCTGCCGCGCCCCCAGCCTCTCCCACCATAGCCAAACCACCGTCTCCCTGGTATCGGGTTGGCAAAACCGGGCCGGCCAAAACCGGCGCAGTAGCCGACACCTCTCCCACTCATCGGTCCCACACCTCTGGGTCCAGTTCTATCTCCGAATGGCATTTACTGCACCTCCTCTTTGCCAGATATCATTCTATTTTCTTTCAGTAGCACTAATGGTCAAGCGCTCCTGACACTCGGGGCAGTACCCGGTAAGACGCACCTCAGCTTCGGTCACCCTGAATCCTTCTTCTCTGCTTATTCTGGACTTAAGTCTCTCTGTTGATGGGCATTTAAACTCAAATACCCGACCGCAGCCCAGACATACCAAGTGATGATGCTCAGCTCGTGGGGCAGGTTCATAACATCGACGACTGCCAAATTGGTGCTCCTCAACTAAGCCCATCTCTTTGAACAGTTGCAAATTACGGTAAACCGTGGACAAGCTGATGCTGGGCGACCTCTGGCGAGCCTGCAGGTAGATTTCATCAGCGTCGATATGTTTATCAGCCTGCTTCACTATCTCCAGGATTAGCTGGCGCTGGTGGGTGCTGCGCCCACTCAGTTTTCTGTCTGCATCGTTTCCCTCTCGCATCAGTCACTCCCCGCTCAAGCTAGCCCACTCTATATATATTACTCTAGGCTTTCATGTCCATGATTAATACTAAATCTTTCAGGATTCCCATTTTTGCTCTAACCGCCATAGGGTAAAACGAATCTATCTACCAATTGCGTCCGCCTCTGTAATTTCTACCCCGGCCAGCTCTGCCCCAGCCCGGTCTCCATGGCCAGAGTGCCATAATATCTGGTGTATTGCAGGTTGGGCAAAGCTCCGGGGGCTTGTTTATCATCACTTCGAAAGGCACTTCCCACTCGTGACCGTTGCCACAGCGGAAGTGCCGCACTGCCATCTCATAGTTGCCACCTTCGATTCTTATTGCCTTGCCATTGAGCAGGGCATCTGCCATCTTCTGCCGTGCAAGCTGTAGTATGCGAGCAAAGGTTGGACGGGAAACACGCATCCTCTGCGCACACTCATCCTGCTCCAGCCCCTCTGTGTCCTTGAGGCGAATAGCCTCTGCCTCTTCGATTGAGAGCCTCACTTCCTGCAAGTCAGTGAGAGGCACTCCAGCAGGCTTGAAGTAAGTGACCTGCGGGAGGGAATTTACACGACGGAACAGCGGTTGCCTTCCCATGAATACTCAGTCGTCCTCCTTGAGTTTGCTGTCCTATGTCCACCCAACATAGTTAATTTAGGAGATTTTGTGGACTTATGCTCATAATCCATTATACTACGCCCCATCTTTTGTTGTCAATACTAAGCCTGTACCTTTTATTTGCCTGCCGCTAGTCTACCCGTCAGTCAGGGCTGGTAGACTGAAGATATTTCCTTAGCTCCTCCTGAAGCGCTTCCAGATTCTTGTATGAAAGGTTCTTAGTCAGGGCGCCGATATTATCAGGCACCCAGAGGATAGGTCTGCTATCGCTGTAGATCACTATTCCGGGTGTGCCATATAGAATTTCCCGACGGTGCTCAATTTTTGGCTCATACGGAGTCTTTTCCATCGACATCTGCTCTAATCCCCCTAATTCGTGTGCAACTTAATTTCTTTAGAGCCGAAGGTCTCTGGCTTACAGACACATTCCCTTTAATATTATAGCTCCAATTCTAGCCCGGCCCCGCATGTTACGTGCTGCTTGGGAAACAGGCGTCTTAGCTCCGACTTGTACTGGGTACAGTGACAGGGACATATCATGGATAGGCCCTCCAACCGATTGAAATCACTAAAGCCGTGGAGCCCGCCTATTATGCCGTAGACCTTACCGTAGCAAGAAGCAGCTTCGAGGATTGCTCCAACCCCAGGGTGCGAGCAACCCACCAACACTACTACCCCCTTGGTAGTCTTGATTGCCAGCGACTGCTCTATTCCTTTTAGCTCACCGGTGGAGAAAACAGCCTCTGATATCTGGATAGGCTGGCTGACCATAATTACCTTTCTCTCCGGCAGTCTTGTTACGGTGGATGCTGGAAAATAAATTTCAGCGTCCTTGTTAATCTCTAGGACATCTGAGAGACCTCCAGTGTGGTCGCCATGAGCGTGGGAGATAACGATTGTTCCTATACGCCTCGGGTCAATACCAAGCTGCTTCATGTTATGGAAGAGAGTAGCGCCATCAGCACCGGTATCGAACAAAAGCGGCGGCGCATCCCCGCTCTCTATCAGAGCGGAAAACCCCCAGCCGGTTCTTAGCCCTATTTCGTCTGTGCAATTGTCATAGACAACCGTGATTTTCATTCTCTCACCCGGTTATACCGACTCCACAGGCTATCTCAGGTACCCCACTTCCCACGGGACAACGTGTACAGAAAGTAATCCCACAGATTACCCGACAGGTTGCCAACCCGCACCATTCGCAGCACCAGATTTATAGCCTTTGCTTT
>CAYNFT010000132.1:0-4329 GCA_964396535.1 uncultured Dehalococcoidales bacterium
AAATAGTTGAGGAGGTATCAAATGGCAATTAAAGCTTACTATCTAACTCCAGAGGGTGAACTCAAGCAAGACCTCAGTGAGGAAGAGATTGGAACTGCTTTTAAATCAAAGCAGGGGCTGCTCTGGGTGGATATCTCTGGGACTACAGAAGAAGACAGCGACTTCCTAGCTCGAACTTTTAACTTTCACCATCTTGCTGTTGAGGATTGTATAAGCCCGATAATCCATCCTCCAAAAATAGATGACTTTGGCGACCATCTTTTCATCGTAGTCCATGGAATCAACTATGCAGTAGAGTCAGACATTGTTGAAACAGCAGAACTGAATATCTTTCTCGGCAGTAATTTCGTGGTGAGCAACCACAGTTTCCCCCTTTACAGTGTCGATGCAATCAAGCAACTCGTGGAAAATGACGGCCGTCCCATGAGACGCGGGGCTGATTTCCTGACCCACGCCCTGGTAGACATCCTGATTGATAATATCTTACCCACCATCGATAAAATGAGCGATGTCGCTGAGGAGATTGAGGAGGAGACAATTCGCAGCCCCCAGCAGACAACCCTGGAAGCCATCCTGAAGCTCAAACGCTCTACCCTGCGAATACACCGGGTAATGGCTCCGCAGAGAGAGGTCCTGAACAGGCTGAGCCGCGGTGAATTCTACATCATCAAGGACGAGGCACAGATTTTTTATCGCGACATCTATGACCATATTACGCGTATTGAAGATTTGAACCAGGGTCTCCATGACAGAGCAGACAATGCCTTGGCTACTCATCTCTCTTCTGTAGCGAACCGACAGAACGAGGTTATGAAAGTGCTGTCCATAGTTGCCGCAATTTTTCTGCCCCTTACCCTGGTAGCTGGTATTTACGGTATGAACTTTGAGAACATGCCAGAACTGAAATGGGAATGGGGCTATTTCGCCGTGCTGGGATTCATGGCAACAGTTATCCTCGTGGTCATATGGCGGTTCTGGGCTAGCAACTGGTTTGCATTGGGACGTAGAAAGTTCACCTGGACTAAACCGTTCGTTGTGGAGAGGGAGAAACTCAGAGGCCACTTTGCCCGGCTGACAAAGCGACCTACAAACCAATAAGATACAAATAAAGAAATAAAGCATTTACAAGGGAGCAAAGGACTGAGGAGGTACTGGAAATGGCCGGACTATACTTGCTCATACCCACTTTATTAGTCATTTTCTTTTCTTACCTGGTAGTAAGAGCTGGTGCCATCGCGTTGATGATGTCCGGAATGGAACAATCAAAAGCAAGGTTCCAGGCGTTATCAGCATTCACAAGGACAGGATTTACAACAAAAGAAGCGGAACTGGTTATAAACCATCCCCAGAGGCGGCGAATTATCACATGGCTCATCATAGCAGGTAACGCTGGGTTAGTGGCGGTTATTGTTACTGCCACATCGTCAATTACTACCAGCACGGGCTATAACTTGCCCATCACTATCGCTGCCCTTATTGGTGGTGTGCTTGTCCTGTACATCTACCTGAGCCACAGCAGCTTTGCCCGCTGGTGGGACAGTTTCATTGAAAAAAGATTTGTTAAGTCTCACGTTCTTGAGGAAGCAGCCACCGAAGACCTTCTGCATTTTATCGAAGGTTACGGCCTGGTAAAACTGATTGTTACCGAGGATTCAATATTTATCGGCCATTCTCTTCATGATGTCAATACCGCGGACAACGAGTTCTTTGTTTTAGGCATCGAGCGTGGCAAGGAATGGATTTCTCTACCCAGGGCACGGGATGTCATAAACGGTGGCGACAAACTCGTCATCTATGGTAATCTAAACACTTTAAAGAGGTTTTTTAAGTAGAGTTAGATTGGGTTATATTTGGTTTTTTAACTTATGAATATCTTTAAAATTTTTCAACCAAGCCCCACCCTGTCGGAACAGGAAGTAAACGCAGGGCTGCGCTGGATGACCTGGGAAGGAACTGTTTCCATGGGCTTTAGCAGCATCACTACCAGCGGGATTTTAGTTGCCTTTGCTCTGGCACTGGGTGCTAACAATTTTCAGATTGGTGTTCTAGCAGCCGTCCCGTTCATTATGCAGCTCCTGCAGATACCGGGAATCTGGCTTGTGGAAAAGTTGCGTCGGCGCAAGGCTATCGCGGTGCTTAGCTGGCTTCCAGCACAGTTGCTATGGTTTCCCGTTGCACTCATCCCCTTTTTCCTTCCTATCCCCAGCAGCGCTGCAATCTCTGTATTGATCGGCATACTGGCATTCCGGGGCATAATGGCTGCCATTTGTAACTCTGCCTGGAATGGCTGGCAACGTGATTTGGTACCCCAGACAATACTTGGGCGATTTTTCTCGAGGCGGATGGCATTTGCCACTCTATCAGGAGTAATCTTCAGTTTGGGCGTTGCCTTCTTCGTAGACTACTGGCGTACACAGGTGTCAGAGGAGAGCGCAGTGTTCGGTTATACCTATGCGTTCCTCTTTGGTGCTGTCTTCCTCGGTCTTGCCAGCCCAATATTTATGTCGCTGATGCCGGAGCCACTGATGCAGCCAGTAACAGGACCTCAGCCTTCTATGATACAAAGACTTATGGCACCAATTCGGGATAGTAATTTCAGACGGTTATTGCAGTTCCTCTTTTACTGGGGCTTCGCCTCCAATCTGGCTATCCCCTTTTTCGCTGTCCACATGCTTCAGAGACTGGGGCTACCTGTCCTGTGGGTTATTGCTTTTAGTGTTCTAAGTCAGATGTTCAATATATTGTTTCTTCGCGTTTGGGGGCCACTGGCTGACCGTTTTGGCAATAAACCAGTACTTTCCGTGGGCGTCTCTCTTTACCTTCTGGTTATAATAGGTTGGATATTCACCACTATGCCTGAGAGATACTTCTTAACTGTACCCCTACTCGTACTCCTACATATATTCGCTGGAATCGCCAGTGCTGCGGTAACCTTCACCGTCGGTACCATCGGCCTGAAACTGGCACCGCAAGGCGAATCGACAACATATCTCGCTGGAGCATCTCTAGCTACCAACCTTGGGGCGGGGCTGGGGCCTTTACTTGGGGGTTTCCTTGCAGACTTCTTCAGCACGCGCCAACTCAGTCTCACCTTTACCTGGATTGATCCATCGAGTACCATTCAGCTTCCCGCCCTGAGCATTATTGGTCGTGATTTTCTTTTTGGCATCGCTTTCGTATTAGGTTTTATTACCTTGGCTGTTCTCGCTGCCATCAGGGAAGAGGGAGAGGTAGGTCGTGAAGTAATTCTCGAATCGCTGATGTCTCCAATGCATGAATTCTCGCACCCGATGAGTTCAGTGCCAGGATTCACCTTTCTGAGCAACTTTCCTTTTGGATTCCTGAAGCGAGTGCCTGTTCCAGGACTTGATGTTGCTATGGGCGTAACTGTCTACCAAATAGCTGAAATGGCGCGGGCAGCAACCTCAGCCGCAATACGAGGTCGCAGTGTTACTAAGAGACTTGCTAGGGCACTGGAGAATAGCTTGGCCACTATTTGGAAGGGTAGAGAAGAGATGAAAGTGCATGGTGTTGAGGTTACGCGCCATGTAGCACGTGGAGCCATGCATGCTATGGACGAAAAGACCGTGGAAGTGGAAAATCTGGCAAGGTCCGTGATGCAGAGTGCTGTAGCTGTCGCTAGCCAAGCCGGTACCAAACCTGAGGACGCTATATTAGGAGCCAGTCAGGGAATTATCCAGGGAGCAGCAGAAACGAAAGCTGATTTCAGAGCAGCCACGCTTCAGGTGATAGAAGCGGCTAAGCAGGTAGCTGCACAGGTTGGTTTGTCTGAGCAAGAGGCTGCAGCTAAAGCGGTTGAGGGTGCATTACAGGCTGCTGAGGCTCTGGGACCAGAAGTAGCAGCCGAAGTGGTAGAGGCTATACCTGAGAAGCTTCTGCCATTGGTAAACAATAGTCCGAAAAATGGCCAGTAATGGGCATAATTGTCTACTAAAAGCAGTAATGACCCCAGTGATAGTCTCTATCTCATACATCCGTCAATAAACGGATGGCTGGCTTGTACATCTGCTCGATATACTCCTTAAGCATTCGCCGGGTACAAAAGACAGGGACAATTGAGCGAATCGATTCCTTCATTAGACGAATCCAATCATGCGGTACTCCATTCCGGTCACGGGTGTAGAATAGCGGCACAATCTCCTCTTCCAGCAGGTGGTAGAGTGCCTCAGCATCTGTCTCATCTTCCTCCTGCGGGTTATTGACGGGAAGGTCGCTGCCAATTGCCCAGCCATTAGTGCCATTATATGCTTCAGGCCACCAACCGTCACGAACGCTGAGATGGAGTACGCCGTTAAGTGCGGCTTTCAT
>CAYNFT010000133.1:0-4085 GCA_964396535.1 uncultured Dehalococcoidales bacterium
GGGCAGGTCATGGTCCTAAAATGTTAGAATGTCTCCGTTTTATTTGTCTCTTGTGCTAAATGGAATTTCATAACCTTACGAGTGGCCAACAATACTTTTTATCCTTTACGAAGTTAAATATGACAAGATACATTGCCTATCGTAGATACAACGATAATATCTTTGTTTTATAGATTACAGTTTTACTACGATTGATGGACCTATCTTGTACTGAGAAATAACTGTGAAGTAACTTTCCAAGCGATTGTTCCCCAAATTAGCTAATACTATTTTATTACGTCGCTTTCTGACACTACCTGTGCACCGGAGTACTATATCTCGATTGGCTCTATCAACGAGGTAAAGCCAAGGCTAAATAGATGAAGGGTTTATTTTCTCACCTTGACATACTTATAATTCAGCTATAGCATAACCGCATATGGAAAATCTACATGTCTTCTGCGATGAGTCTGGCAACACTGGCATTAACTTAGTCGATCCGCAGCAGCCTATTTTGGTAGTTGGAGGATGGGTAGTCCCAGCCACAAAATCAAATCAGGCTAATGAATTGGTGGCTCGACTAATGAAGCCAACTATAGACGAACTCCACGGGATTAAGCTTCTAAGAACCAGCAAAGGTAGAAAGATCATTCTAAAACTAATCCTGGGATTGTGCGAGCTTAACTGTCTCCCAGTTAGTGTTGTCGCCGAGAAACGCTACATTCTGGCCTATACAATTCTCGATACATTTCTTGATCCGGGATCGAACCCAAGATCACCAAGAGACTATGATTTTAATGCTAGTAACAAATTAGAATTAGCAGATATCATGTACGAGCTCCCAGATACCATTCTACTCGAATTCGCAAGAGCATATAAGACTTTGGATCGCGAATTGTTATTGGATTCACTTAGAAAGGTGAATACAGCCCTCTCGCTTCGATTACATACAACACTAGCTGATATGCTGATGGGTTGTCTGCCGTATATCGATAACTTAATCAAAGATAATATTTCAGACAGGTCTCTTTTGCCAGCAAATACCATGATAGCGCCGAATTCAAGTGCCTTCGTTCGGTTTTTTCAATACTTGGAGGAGTTGGGACGAATGGGTAATTCAGGACAAATATCCATTACACATGACAATAACGAGGAGTTTAAAGAAGCTTTTCAAAACATTTTAGCAGTTTATAGAGATTCTGAAGAGAATGTTGTTCACCTGGCGCCACGGAAGAATTTGTACTATGGTTTCAAATCGGTAAAGTATTTAAGGTTTGCAGACTCAAAAAATGAGCCACTTCTCCAAGCAGCAGATGTTTTAGTGAGTTCGATACAGCGTTATGCACTGAGTGTCTATTACAAGGACAAACGCATCCCGAAAGAACTCCGAGAGATTACCAGTTATTTATTACCCGAGGAAGGTAAGTATCCGAGAATAATGATGCTTATTACGTCAAAACGCTTTGGTGACCAATTATAGATCGACGTTATGAAACATCACTTTATGGACTAATGTTTGCTCTGCAATTCAAGTTGGAACTCAAGTTCGAAATTCCGAGTCAGTAATTCTTGTCTTTCTTAGGTCTTTTTTCGTCGCGATTATTAAGCTCGCCAGAGCTACCATGCTATAATGTATAGGAATCAATTAGGTGCAGAGCAGCTATGGATGACAAAAGCCTGGAAATACTCGAGTTCCCTCAGATAAAGCAAATACTTGCCGGACTTACATCTTTTTCGGCTAGTCGGCAACTGGCTCTCGATTTGCAACCAATCCATGATTATAAGCGAGTGGCTCAGTTACTACAACAAACAGCGGAGGCACGTCATCTTCTAGTCATAGAGCCAACTTTTTCTATCGGGGGAGCGTGGGACATTCGACAGGAAGTGAAGATGGCCTCTCTGGAAAAGATACTTGAGCCTCAAAGCCTGCTGGACATCCAACAGACTCTCGTAGCTATCAGCCAGGTGTACCATCGCCTGGAAAAGCTATCGGCCGAACTGCCCCTACTCTGGAGTATCGCTGCTCGCCTGGTTAAGTTTGATGATACTGTCCACGATATTGCCAGTTCTCTGGCACCGAACGGGCAGGTGTTGGACAACGCTTCGGCCCACCTGGCAAGCATCCGACAACAGATGAGGGAGTTACGCGGGAGACTGAGTGAAAGACTGGAAGCAATAATGAAGACACCGCGCGGGCGTAAAATTATTCAAGAGCCGGTCATTACGGAGCGAGAGGGCAGGTACGTTATCCCGGTCAAGGTTGAGCACCGAAAGGAAATAAAAGGCATTGTCCATGATGTTTCCAATACCGGTGCGACCATATTCATTGAGCCATGGGTGACTGTGGAGATGGGAAACAGCCTCAGAGAAATGGTAACGCAGGAAAGACGTGAGATAGAAAGGATTCTGCAGAACTTAAGCACTGAGGTTGGTATACACGAAGTAGAAATATCCCGGGATATCGCTCTGTTGGCTGAACTGGATTTGGTATTGACCAAGTCTCGCTATGCTCGTAAACTCAGAGCGGTTGAACCGACCCTGACTGACTTAAATGATAATGATAAGCAAGAGATTGATGAACCAGCGGCTGTGCTGAAGCTGGTTGAAGCGAGACACCCCTTACTTGGTGACACTGCCGTCCCGCTTTCAGTCGAGATAGGACGAGACTTCTCTGTACTTGTCATTACCGGGCCAAATACCGGCGGCAAGACAGTCGCGCTCAAGACTATCGGCTTACTAAGCTTGATGACACAGTGCGGGATACCAATCCCTGCCTCCGCCGAAAGTCAAATCCCCATCTTTGACAATATATTCGCCGACATCGGCGATGAGCAGAGTATCGAGCAAACATTGTCCACCTTTAGCTGGCATGTGGGTAATATTGTCCGTATCATTAACCAGGCTACCAAGAAGAGCCTCGTACTTCTGGACGAACTCGGCACCAGTACTGACCCGGTAGAAGGTTCAGCCCTGGCTATTGCCGTATTGAGCTACTTTTTGACACGCCGGACAATGACAGTAGCTACCACGCATTTCAGTGAAGTCAAAGCCTTTGCCCACGCGACGGCAGGTATGCAAAACGCTTCTTTTGATTTTGACCTAGTGACACTGACCCCTACCTATCACCTGACGATAGGTATACCCAGCGGTAGCAATGCCCTGGCTGTTGCCGGACGCCTGGGCTTGCCTAAAGAGATTATTGCTGAAGCGGAAAGATTGGTACCCGAAGGTATCAGGGAGTTGGAAAACCTTCTAACCAGCCTTAAGAACAGGGAGGCTGAAATTACCGTTCTTCACCGCCAACTGGAAAGTGAAAGAGAAGAAGCAATGCGACGAAACCGGGAACTGGAAACAGAGCGGCAACAGTCGAAAGCCGAGGTAGGCAACATGATTCAGGAGGCTCGAGATAAAGTCACGCTCGAAGTTGCCGAACTGAGCAAGCAAATCCGTGAAGTCGCTTCAGATCTGCGCCGAGAAAAATCTAAAGAGAGGCTTGAGCAGGCCAAGAAAACGATTGCGGCCATACAGGAGCAATTTAAAAGCAAGGTATTACAGACAAAGGGGGACAAGGAGACAGGTGAGCAGACATCAGATAAAAGTCAGATTGCTGTGGGAGATATTGTCTGTATCAGAGAAGTTAGCGTGAAGGCAACCGTATTGTCTGTATCAGAAGACAAACGCGAGGTCGAGGTACAAGCCGGGCAAACCAGGCTAAGACTTGGCTTTGACAAAGTAGATAGAGTAACATCGCCGGATGTTCGGACGGCAACTGAAGCTACCCCTGCAAGGATTAAGATGGCACAACTGTCGGTTTCACATGAACTCGACCTGCGGGGAAAACGGGCTGACGAAGTACAACCAGCGCTTGACCGGTATTTAAACGGTGCGTCGCTGGCTAATCAGACGGAAGTCTGCATTATTCATGGTTTCGGTACCGGGACGGTGCGTCAGATTGTCAGAGAATCACTGTCCGCTCATCCATTGGTAAAATCGTACCGTGCTGGAGAGACGGGCGAAGGTGGTGATGGTGTGACTATCGTCCAGATATAGTTATGGGGTAGGATGGATTTAATGGACACCAAAGTCAGGTAGAATAGAAAGACGGA
>CAYNFT010000134.1:0-3985 GCA_964396535.1 uncultured Dehalococcoidales bacterium
CCCGCGACCTGCGGTTTTGGAGACCGCTGCTCTCCCAACTGAGCTACACTCCTAGCTTGTGGTAATATATTACCACAATTTCTCAAAAAAATTAACCCATACCCCATTTAGATTTTTTATCAACCTTACCCCCTTTATTCCTCTCTCCCTTTATCCCCCTCTCCATAAGAAGGATAGAGGCTTCGCCTCTTTCTGCCTCTACCTAGTGAGTCCAAGAGGGGCGTTAGCCCCTCTTTAAATGAATTCTGCCCATTCCCTTAATAAAGGAATGGGGCAGGCGGGCACACAGAGGGTAGGTTGCTAAACAACCTCCTTACTAACCAACTGATGGATAATATGATATAATGCATCTCCGAGGAAAGGTTTCCCTGAAATGTTGGCTGTCGAAGTAAAGAATGTAACCAAGCTATACGACCACAAAGCCGTAGTCAGAGATATTTCTTTTTCGGTCAACCACGGCGAGATATTCGGACTAATCGGTCCTAATGGTGCCGGTAAAACAACAACCATAAGGATGATTATGGATATCATTAAACCAGACTCAGGTGATATAAGGATGCTCGGTCAAACGCTGGGTGAGGCTAGCAAGAACAGGATTGGATACTTGCCCGAGGAAAGAGGTCTGTATAGAAAACTGAGTGTAATCGATTCTATCGTCTACCTCGCTTCATTAAAGGGCATCAATAGGGAATTAGCCAGAGATAGAGCCAGTGAATTGTTAAAACAAGTAGATATGCAGGCTCACCAGGAAAAGAAGATTGAGGCATTGAGTCGGGGTATGGGACAGATTATCCAGTTCATCGTAACCATTATTCATGACCCGGAACTGGTAATCTTGGATGAGCCATTTGCCGGTTTGGACCCGGTAAACACCGAGTTGCTTAAAGAGATGATACTTGAGCTGAGGAATAAAGATAAATCGCTAATGCTGAGCACTCACCTGATGAATGAGGTGGAGGAACTCTGCGACCGTGTTCTAATGATAGACGAGGGAGAGCAGGTTCTGTATGGCAGTATAAGTGAAATCAAAGAGAAGTACAGAGGCAATTCAATCCTTCTGGAATTTGAGGGACACCTTGAAGACATGTCAGGTGTTATGGAGATACGCGACCACCGTAACCATGTAGAACTCATTCTCGATGCAGGGACAACACCACAGCAGATTCTCAGGCAACTGGCAGCAACCGGTATTACGGTAAGGCGTTTTGAAATCAAGACACCGTCTCTCAACGAAATATTCTTAAAGATAGCCGGTAGAGAAGAATGAGCAAGACGATACTGATAATCAGGCACGAATTTAAGCGGATGGTAACAAGGAAACTATTTATCATCATTACTTTAGCCTTTCCGCTGCTCGCTCTACTGGCAATCGGTATTTACCAGGTCATTACCGCTACCGGCAGACCAGCTGTCGAGGAGGAGGTGGCTTTCGGTTACATCGACGAGGCTGGCGGGTTTGGCAGCTTTACCGAGCAAGAAGGAATATCCCTGATACCATTCGATACACAGGAATCAGCCACACAGGCCATGATAAAGGGCGATATTTCCCAATATTTCATCATTCCGGAGGATTATCTCACCACCGGAGTAATCAACAGATATACTCTGAGCAGAGAGCTGGAGATACCAGCTAGAGTTTACCGGGTGATGAATAATTTTCTTTTGAGCAACCTTCTACAAGAGAAGGTTAGCTCGCAGGTTATTGATAGAGTCAAGGCGCCAATGCAACTGGTAAGTATCAAACTTACCATGACCGGAGAGGTGGCAACCGAGCAGGGAGGGTTTGAAGCATTTATTGTCCCGTACATTTTCAGTTTTTTGCTGATGATGTCTATCCTTTTTTCTTCTGGATACCTTCTTGAGGGGCTTGGTGAAGAGAAGGAAAATCGTATCATGGAAATACTGCTCTCGTCGGTTTCGCCGAGACAGCTACTGGCTGGCAAGGTTCTTGGTCTTGGTGTCGGTGGGCTAATCCAGATGCTTGTCTGGCTTCTATCAGCACCCCTGCTATTACGCGTGGCGTCGGCAACAATAGGCGGTTTTATTGGTTCGCTCCAGATACCACCAAACCTTATTATCCTGGGTATAGTATATTTTATTCTTGGATACTTGTTTTTCGCCGTGCTCATGGCAGGTGTCGGTGCCATCAGTCCAACAACACGAGAGGCACAACAGCTTGTCCCGATATTCTCAATTGGTGCGGTATCACCATTCTGGTTTCTTCCGTTTATTTTCAATAATCCGAATCACGCAATTGCCAGGGCACTTACTATCTTCCCTATTACCGCTCCGGTAACAACAATGACACGACTTGGTCTCACCGATGTTGCCGCCTGGGAAATAATCCTCAGCATTGCAGTACTTGCCGTGTCTGTCGTTGGAGGACTACTCATAGCCGCGAAGGTCTTCAGAATATACCTGCTAATGTACGGTAAAAGACCCGGCCTACGCGAAGTTATTCGAAGTCTACGGAACGCCTAACTAAAATATCTGGCAACTTCAGTACCCCACCTGATATCACCGATTGATTAGCCTGTCCAGTCTTTTCGGGGCTCGTCTCATCACTATAAAGATGCCCCCAAGAATTAGAAGGCCGCCTACTATCTCGTTGACCGTTGGCATCTCACTCAAGATAAAACATCCCAGTAGTGTTGCCCCAACTGGTTCACCGAGAATAGCTACCGAAACAAGGGTCACCGGTATTAAGCGCACCGCCAGATTCAGGCATGAGTGACCGAGAAGCTGCGGTACCAGTGCCAGCAGAATCAGCATTATGTATGTAGTAGTTGAATAGCCAAAAAAGCTATGGCCAGAAATTATGGCTGCTACCAGTAGTATTACCGCCGCACAACTATAGACAAGGGTAAGATAACTGAGAATATCAATACGTGCTCTAAGTTGTCCACCAATAATGAGGTAAGCAGCCACCACGAAGCCAGCTAAGAAAGCCAGCAGGTTCCCCAGTAGAGCCTGTGAACCAAAAGTGAAGCCACCATAATTAATTACTATTACCCCTATCAGGGCAATAGCGATACCTCCTATAGTCAACCTGTTTAGTCTTTCGCCCCACAGAAAATACGAGATTACAGCAACAAAGGCAGGATGGGAAGTTACCAGAACAACCGAGCTGGCGATGGAGGTATAACTTAGTGATGTTATCCAGAGTCCGAAGTGCAGCGCAAGGGAAATGCTTGAGAGCAATATCAAGAGCATATCACGCCTGGATAGTTGCTTAAGGCCCCTCATTGATTTTACTGAAGCGATAGGGATTAATATGATAGAGGCGATGGTCAGGCGATAGGCGGCAATGACCAGAGGCGGCGCATCAGCCAGACGAATGAAAATAGCGGCAAAAGAAACAGCCAGCACACCCACAAACAGAGTTATGTACGCTTTCACTGATTGATGCCCTCAATTAACTACTTGCTTCCATCTCATGCTGGTGACAGGATGAACAACTTTAACCTATAATTGGGTAAACTTACAAGATATTCGATATCGTCATGGACAAACTCAATTATAAATTAGTGACCAGTGAAAGTGAGTTAGAAGAAGCCTTCGAAGTCAGGAGACGAGTATTTGTTGAGGAGCAAAGTATTCCGGAAGACATTGAATTAGATGAGCATGACAAAAAAGCACTGCACATGATTGTCAAGGATGGTGATAGAGTTATCGGGACCGCCAGGGTTTTATTTTTGTCTACCAGCCTGGCGAAGATAGAGAGAATGGCTATCCTGCAGCCTTTCCGCCGCAGAGGAATCGGAAGCAGAATTATTTCCTTTCTGAGTGAAGAATTAAGAAATAGACAGGTAGAGCAATTAGTTCTCCACGCCCAGTATGCAGTTGTTGACTTCTATAAGTCATGTGGCTTTGAAGAAACAGGCTCAGCATTTTTAGAAGTTGGCATCAAGCACATAAAGATGCAGAGAAAACCTTAGTTCGGTTTAATAAAAGGCACGCTATCTGTACTTTCCTTGTCTAAATA
>CAYNFT010000135.1:0-3789 GCA_964396535.1 uncultured Dehalococcoidales bacterium
GATACCGGGACTAATATGCTGCTTACCATGCGTTCCAGTATAGAGGAGGCTCATCAGACTGGTGACTCAAGCGCCTCAGCAGTAGCACAAGCTATAGCTAAAGGGGCGCTGATGGGAGCCAGGGGTAATAGCGGTGTGATTCTGTCGCAAATCTGGCGAGGTTTGGCACTGGGTCTGCAGGGTAAGAAATCCTTTAACGGTAGCGACCTGGCTGAGGCTCTCCAGCAAGCCTCGACCGTTGCTTATAAAGGGTTAAGCAACCCGGTGGAGGGAACTATTCTTACCGTGATTAGAGAGGCCTCAGAAGCTGGGCAAGCGCAGGTAGCCAGCGGCAATAACGATATTATATCGGTTATGGAGGCTGTAGTTAATACCGCCAATGAGTCGGTGGCTGATACCCCTACCCTGCTTCCTGTGTTAAGGGAGGCGGGGGTAGTGGATGCTGGTGGGCAAGGTCTATATACCATTCTGGAAGGTGCCCTCCGCTACCTCAGAGGTGAGGCAGAACAGATGCAATTCCGCAAGCCCCAGATAATTGTCAGCAATATTCCCCTAACTGCCAGGTTACCACAAATGGTAGCTGCTGATGAGGAGATCTACGGATATTGCACTGAGTTTCTGCTTAAAGGGGAAGAGCTTAGCCCAGATAAGATTAAGACGAGATTGCAGAAGAAGGGGAAATCTCTGATGGTAGTCGGTGATGACGCTACCGTCAGAGTTCATATCCACACCGTGGACCCGGGTAATGTCATTCGCTATGCTACTTCCCTGGGCACCATGCATCAGGTATCAGTTCGGAATATGGATGAGCAGCACCAGGACTTCCTGGAGATGCAGAAAGAGAGAACACCAGCAGTTGATATAGCTACCATCGCTGTCGTCTCTGGAGACGGATTGGCCGATGTTTTTACCAGCCTTGGGGTGACAGCTATTGTTCCTGGTGGACAGACAACGAACCCCAGCACCAAAGATTTACTCCAGGCAGTCAAAGCGGTAGCATCTGATAAGGTTATTATTTTGCCCAATAACAAAAATGTAGTGCTTACCGCCGAGCAGGTTCAGTCTCTGACTGATAAACGAGTCGAAGTTGTGCCAACACAAACCGTACCACAGGGCGTGGCTGCCCTTCTGGCTTTTGACTACGAGGCTGATTTCGAAACAAACGCCCAGCTTATGAAAGAAGCACAATCAACGGTAAAGACAATTGAGATTACCCGCGCTGTACGCTCAACTCAGCTGAATGGTCTGAGCATTAAGAAGAAACAGGCTATTGGTCTTCTGGACGGGGAGCTATTAGCGGCAGGCAATAATACCATTGATATCCTTAATAAGATGCTGGCTAAGCTGGGTTTAAGGAACTCCGAGATAATTACCATCTACTATGGAGCGGATACTGAATTAACTGAGGCTGAGCAGGTTAGTGCCAGTATTCGTGAACAGTACTCCCAGCTTCAGGTCGAGGTAGTTAAGGGCGGTCAGCCTTACTATAATTACATCGTCTCCATAGAATAACAAGGGGGCTTTAATTATGGCAGTTAAGATTATTACCGATAGTCTATCTGATGTCACCAGTGACATAGCCGAAGAGTTGGGAATTACCGTAATACCGCTGACAGTACTTTTCGGTTACGAATCATTCCTTGACCGGGTTACTATCACCACCGATGAATTTTACCACCGGTTGATTCATGGTACTGTCTGGCCCACCACCACACAACCCACCCCGGCTGCTTTTGCTGAGGTCTATAATAAGCTTGCTGAGGAAGCCGATGAAATTCTGGTGGTTACCCTGTCCAGCAAACTCAGTGGCACCTATCAATCAGCGCTTGCCGCTAAGGATTTGGCAGAAAAGAAGTGCCGTATTGAAGTAATCGACTCGCAAAAAGTGGCTATGGGACTGGGGTTGATAGCCATCTCTGTTGCCAAGGCAGCCCAGACAGGGGCAAATCTGGACCAGCTTATGAAACTGGTGCGCGGGGCTATGAACCGTTCGCATTTTATTGTCTATTTTGATACCCTCGCATACCTGGCAAAAGGGGGCCGTATTGGTAGGGCAGGGCACCTGATGGGCTCAATCTTATCAATAAAGCCAGTACTCACCATACACGAAGGTGAGATGGCAGAGAAAACCAAGGTGCGGTCTCAACGGGCGGGTATGGATTTTCTCTACAATTTTGTAGCTGGTTTTCCCAACATTGAGGAGCTGGCTGTGGAATATACTACTACTCCTGACGAAGCCGATAAGCTGGTTGGGCGCCTTGGTTCAGTTTTCCCCAAAGAGCGTATCTACAGGTCAACGGTCAGCCCGGTACTGGGAACTCATGGCGGCCCTGGTGCTGTGGCGGTATCTGTTCTGGAGGCAGAAAGCAACTAGCCAAAGGCTTTTAAAAGTCACCGATGACGATTAAAATTGTTACTGATAGTATCGCCGACCTGCCATCTCAGGTAGCTAAAGAACTGGGGATTACGGTAATTCCACTAAATGTTCGATTTGGCGCCGAGGTTTACCGTGATGGTATTGACCTGACTTCCGACCAGTTCTACAAGAGGCTGGTAGATAGCCAAGTTTTACCGGTGACTTCAGTTCCATCGCCGGGTGCCTTTGCTGAAGCATACGATAAGCTGTCTGAGGAGACCGATGAAATCCTGGTAATTACCCTTACTTCCAAGCTCAGTGGTACCCACGATGTAGCGTTACAGAGTATAGGGTTAATGAAGAGGAAGTGCCGGGTGGAAGTCGTTGATTCACAACTGGCAGTGATGGCGCAGGGATTCATAGCTATCGCTGCAGCCAGGGCAGCGAATGCTGGAGCTGATCTCGATGAGGTGCTGGATGTAGTACGTCAAAATATTCCCCGTGCATATATGCGTGCCGCTTTTGATACCCTGGAGTATCTAAAACGGGGAGGGCGCATTGGCAAAGCAAGTTTTTTTCTGGGGTCAAGACTGAAGTTTAACCCTATTATTGGTCTGAAGGATGGCGAGGTGATTGGTGCCAGCAGGCCGCGTTCCCGGGCTAAGGCGGTGGACTATCTGTATGACTTTGTTAGGAGTTTTACCAATATAGAGGAACTGGCTATAGAGTATGCCACCTCTCTTGACGAGGCTGAAATGCTGGCTGATAGGCTTAGCTCTAAGTTTCCTAAAGAGCGTATCTACCGCACCAGGGCAAGTCCGGTAATCGGCACCCATACCGGCCCCGGTCTTCTTGTTGTAAGTGTGTTGGGGGACAGGTAAAGAATAGTTATTGGATTGAGGCAGAACTTTGACAGTAGATGCTGAATCTCTGCGTAAAATCCTCGAGCTTGAGTGTAACAAGGGTTATGTAGATTCAGCGGTAATCGGTGGTCTGGATAGGTTCCTCCGTAACTGGGCAGGTCAGGCTACGGAATCGATAACCTCCCCACAACTTCTAAGACGCTTTAATAAACTTCGTCTGACTAACTCTGACTATGCCTCGTTAGCCAAAGAGCAGCGCAAAGAATGGATAAATAGTGTGCTTGGCTTTTTAACTGAGGTAGAAGATAAGAAACAAGAAGCAGGCGAATCTCAATTAACTCCTTTATCCAGCCGACCAACCTCAAGACCAAAGACAAGCAAGGTATTGACTAATCAATCCATCGATTCACCTATTACCATTATTAGAGGCGTTAGCTCGAGCCTGGCAACCAGATTTAACAAACTTGGTGTAAAAACAATTCGAGACCTGCTCTATTTCTTCCCCCACCGTCACCTTGACTACAGCCAGAGGAAAACCATCTCGCAGCTTGCAGAAGGGAATGAAGAGAC
>CAYNFT010000136.1:0-3751 GCA_964396535.1 uncultured Dehalococcoidales bacterium
AATCTGCACTTCAGGTACAGGGGATTAATGTCAGTCGCTTCATCCTTTTTGGCTCCTGTGCATCAGAAAAAGCTACGGAAGAAAGCGATATTGACGTAGCGGTGGTCTCCGAAAATTTCAAAGATATAAATCTGCTAAAGCGATTGGAGCTTATTGGACTTGCTCTTGCGAAAGCAAGGATAATGGAGCCGATAGAGGCCCTGGGATACACCGAGGAGGAATTAGCATCAAAAGGCGAAGGCACTTTTCTGGGCGATGAGATTAAATTAAAAGGCGTGCAGGTAATATGATTACATTGTGACTTGCACTCTGGCCCTGCCCTGAGCCCGTTCGGCTACTCCTTCGACTGCGCTCAGGGATTCGGCTAATTCAGGGCAGGCTTTGCTTCCTTCGACTCGCGTTGCTCGCTCAGGACAGGCAGGACAAGTTTAGGGCCTATTCCTTGTTCCTGCAAAAAATTCTCATTTAAGAGAATTTTCTCTTGATTTTATGGACTCTCGGTGTATATAATCACGACTGGTATATTAAATTTGCGAGAAAATAGAGTAATCATACTTAGATTTTAGCATCATACTCGAAACTGGCAAACCTGATATAAATACGACGTAGCAGTACCCTTTTCAATGAGCCGCATTTGGAAAGGAGGAGACGACTATGAAACAATACGTTTTTTTTAAGTGCTTACGATTTTTTGTTGCGAAAGAACGTTTACGATAGAGGAGGAAATAGTCATGAGAACAAAAGTTAGCTCCATTACGCTGCTCACCGCAATGATATCAGTTCTACTATGCAATATCCCATCGGTACAAGCCAGTTATAATCCACAAGCAGCAGTAGACTACGCCAAAGAATGGGACTGTGAAGGATGCCGAAATACGGACGATTACTTGGTGTATGATGCCGACTGTGCAAACTTCGTGTCTCAGTGCCTGATTGCTGGTGGGCTAGACCTAACCGCCTGCACTGATCCAGAAGTGGTGACCGATGAAAAAGGATGCATAATAAGCTGCAAAGTTCTCGACAGGTATCTTAGGTGGGTAGGCGTGAACCACGACTGCAACCTTGTTAATGAAGGCGAGCCTGAGTGGCTTAGAGCAGGAGATGTCATCATACTTGCTTGTTCTCCAGACCGCTACCAACATGCGATGATTGTTGCGAATGGCGAAGGTCCCAAAGCCCTTTACTCAGGGCACTCACAGGATCAAGAAGAAGTTGACTTCAGCGAACTGCCAAAGCTACTTTGGGATAAGTACGCCAATGACTACTGTGAAACTACACACATCAACTACTACCAAATCGTCCAGGGTCAGCCGGTCTATTTTGCCGATGCCAACTTAAAGTATGCCGTTGAGCAAGCACTTGGAAAATCGAATCCCACACAAACAGATATGCTTGGCCTACATTACCTCAATGCCTGCTGTAAGGGAATTAGTGACCTGACGGGTCTTAATTACGCATTGAACATGGACACTCTGATTCTTTATAACAATCAGATCAGCGACATATCCCCTTTGCTAGAAATGAAACACATGCAGATTTTACATCTTGAGAATAACATTATTGGACACCTTCCGCCTTTGTCGGGCCTAACGAACCTGAGTTGGTTATGGCTCAGCGGCAATAATATTAGCGACATCTTGCCTCTTTCGGGATTGACGAATCTGTCTGACTTGCGCATAGGAGGGAATCAAATCAGTGATTTCTCGTCTTTGTCAGGCCTGATGAATCTGACGTCGTTGTCCATCCGCGGGAGCGAGATCAGCGATATCTCGACTCTATCAGGTTTAATCCATCTGACTATTTTGGATCTTTGCGATAACGAAATCATGGACCTCTCGCCCTTATCAGACCTGACAAAATTAGTAAATTTGTATCTCCAACATAATCAGATCAGCGATCTCTCACGTTTGTCAGGGCTGAAGAACATCCAGACTCTATGGCTCGATAGTAACAAGATTAGCGATGTCTCGCCCTTACCAGGGCTGACACAACTATACATATTGAGTCTTGTCAACAACAATATCAGCGATATTTCCTCTCTCGTGTCGCTGAGAATGAAAGCGGTCTTCGATTTTTCTATGCTTGACCTTCGGTTTAATCCGCTAAACCAGGACGCTTACGATATCTATATCCCCAAGATTAGAGAAAATAATCCCGGCATACGGCTTTATTATGACCCACCCATAAGTCCGGATAGAATTATCGCGGCGGTTTACAGTCCGGTTGAGCTGAGGGTTTATGACTCGCAGGGGCAGATTACCGGTTTGCTGGATGGGGAAGAAAAGAATGAAATACCGAACTCAACTTACTTTGAAAATACCGTCACGATATTTTTCCCAACTGATACCTATTACTATGAAGTAGAAGGAACAGGTCAAGGAACGTATGGGTTAAACATTACTTCTGTAAGTGGGGGCGAATCGGTTGCTTTTGAAGCTGCTGATATCCCAACATCACCCGGAGCAAGGCATGTATATGCAGTGGATTGGCAGGCTCTTTCTGTTGGTGAAGAAGGGGTTATCCTCGAAATAGATAATAACGGGGACGGGTTTTTCGAGCAGATGGCCATTGCGGACAATGAGCTAAGTTACGATGAGTTTGCTCTGCAAACAGAAACAGTGGTCGATTTTGACCCTGATACTCTAAATCTTAAAAGTAAAGGTAAATTCGTAACAGTTTATATTGAGCTTCCGGAGGATTTTGATGTAAGTGAGATTGATCTTTTCAGCTTAGAATTAAATGAATTGGTCCCTCCCTTACCAAAGCCGATTGAAATAGGCGACTATGATAGTGACGGAATAAATGATTTAATGGTCAAATTTGACCGCCAGGAGCTTATCGAAGTACTTGAGCCAGGAAAAGAGCAGATTGTTGACCTAACAGGTCGGCTATCGGACGGCAGGCCGATTGCCGGATTTGATATAATCAGGGTGATAGATAAGGGCAAGAACAAGGAATCAAAGGGCAAGAACAAGAAATAAAGCTGCACTTTAGTATCTGAAATTAAGGGCTGCGAGCTTAAGACACTCACAGCCCTTTTTCTTTTGAATTTGTAATTGAATCTTGTTTATGCCTTCGGTGTTCTCCTTCGACTACGCTCAGGACGGCGTCTGTGGCCCAACCAAAAAACTAGGAGCAAGAAGCATCCAGCATCGAAATAGTCAATATTCATACGTTTTTTTTCACCTTCCAGAATCCTTACTTTCAATTCTTACACTGATGGTTTGATTATTTTTAAGCCGTTTGGTAATAGAAGAAATTTGCTTTGGCCTTAATTTGCTTGAAACAGCCGGCTGCTGATTGTAGAATTAAGTATATATCTGGCTAATAAAACATTTTTCAATTTGTAAGTGATGCTGGAATTTCTATTATATCCTAAGTCTATAGCAGTGATTGGTGCTTCGCGGACACCCGGCAAGGTTGGCTATGAGATATTGGCCAACCTGTTAGATGGTGGTTTTGAGGGACAAATCATACCGGTGAATCCTTCGGCCGACGAGGTATTAGGCCTTAGCTGTTTACACGATTTGAATACGTACACAGGCTCTGTTGACTTAGCAATTATCGCGGTGCCGGCAGCGTCAGTTCTCAAAGCCGTGGAAAGTTCGATTAGAGCAGAAGCAAAAGCGATAGCAGTAACCACGGCGGGTTTTAGAGAGACCGGCCCGGAAGGAACCAAAATGCAATCGGAGATTACGCAGCTTTGTTCGCAGGCCGGCGTTCGTCTGTTAGGGCCTAACTGCCTGGGTCT
>CAYNFT010000137.1:0-3689 GCA_964396535.1 uncultured Dehalococcoidales bacterium
TTGGGCAGCCTCAACCTGAACGATATAGTGTGGCTATGAAGCCACGAAGGGATGAGTAGGTAATACCCTGTTAGGTATTGACAAAGGCAGCGTTTTCAGGGATGGACAATTGTTCAGCCTCGATAGTATGGAGGAACCTTTTTCCTCAGATTTATCCTATGCCATATTCCTTCGTATTATCTTTTAAGTATCTCGTCCTTGAGAATAGTAAAAAACTTATCTCTGGCATACTTTTCGTACCAGGGGAAATGACCGCATTTCTCGAGTAGTATAAATCGGAAATCTTTAATGACCTGGGAAAACTGTTCTCTCACACCTTCGGCGAGATTGACGTCATAATCACCATGTATTGCTACCAACGGACATTTGATGTCAGGAATGATTTTCAGCAACTCGCTGTTATCGAGCAGTTTACGCCAATTCTGCCCTATCGAGATATTTACATCAGGCTGATATTCCATTACATCGTCCCTGAAAGGTAAAAGCGAGTAGGAATCTGCTTTGGTAGCCAACCAGAACAGCCTTGCCATAGCCTCACTCCTGTTTTCATTAGTTGAGTCCAGGATAATATCTGCAAGCGAAAAAAACTCAGCCCGTTCTTCTTCGCTGAGCCTAAGCAGCCTGTTTCTGGCGATTTCGGCCTGATATTTCTCATTAAAAGGTGTGGTACCGATAATGATCAATTTCCTGGCAATATTGGGGTAGCGTGCTGCAAGCAGACAGCTGAGCCCCGCCCCGTGCGACCACCCGATTACTATAGTCGGTAAATCCGCGTGTTGTTCTAGTATTTCCTTCAATTCCTGGACCTGCCCGTCCAGTGTCACTGCGGTTTGTAGCGGTTCCAAAACACTGCAGACCGTGGATAATTCACGGGCTACCGGAGCTATACTGCCAGGCGCACCCGGTCCGCCGTGGATAACGGCTATTTTATAGGGAGATTTACCCCATGTCCTATAGTTTTTCATATCACATCTCGGCGGGATTAATAACATTCTGCCCTTTTGTGTGATTGACCTTAACCAATAATCTTCGATTTATATGACAAAAGAGACGAGGAGTTTGTTCCTTGTTTCAAAGTAGTTCATCCAGGATGGTTTCAACGCCCCGAAACGAACGAATGAAGTACTAAACGTTAATTTATTAAGCTCGCTAAATCAAAGACCTCAATAACCGGCATATTGGGCGAATCCCCAATAAACCAGTAAAGATAGCCATCTATCAAGTTGAAGGTCTGATGCGAGCCTCCATAAGATTCGGGGAAGAATTCCCAGGCTTCCGGCATAAAGCCGAAGCCCGTTTCCTGCGGTTCGGCAGGGTCGGAGACATCTATAATTTCGAGCCTTCTCTCCCAAAAATCCCTGGTAGAAGTTCTTCTGGTAAATGTATAAATCCGATTGCCGTAAACGAATAGAGAACCGTGAAAATCCCGGTCTTCCAGTATGTGAAACGCAATCTCACGGGGGCTGGCCGGTTCAGAAAGGTCAAGAACACCAATGGCCAGGTTCCCTTCCGCGCTCAAGCTGACGTAGGCATAATCCCCTTCTATCTCCGTTTCCATTACGTGATAAGGATAGGTTATATAGGTGGTATCATCATTGAGTGGGCCCCTGAAAGAGGTCTCGTTCACTATCTCCAGCGAGGTTGGCTCAGCAATGTCAATGGTGTAAAGGACATCGTTAGCCTCAGCCAGCAGGTATTCCCCGTAAACATTCATCTGGAGGCTGGTGATTGAGGATAAAGGCAGGCTGCCGACTCTCTGCGGGTTAACCGGCTCCGACAAGTCAAGTGTGACGATGTCATGCCTTCCGTCATTTATCAGAGCGTATTTGCCAATGATTATCATCTGATTTGTATCCAGCCCTGGCACACGGGACAGCTCTTCAGGATGTGACGGGTCCGATACATCTATGACCCACAGAGCGTCATTGGTAGACACATACAGCACACTGCCATATAAAGAGACAGCTCTTAGATAACGGTTATCGTCTCCGGTGTTTATGTACCCCACTTTCTTTGGTCTGGTTTTATCCTGCACATCCAGCACCAGGATGCCGGCCGGCACTGATTCATCACGGGAAGTGTTAATTTCAAGGAAGAGATAGTCCTTCCCCTTAATCTCACCCGTCACACCGTTTCCCGTGTAAATAGCTCCTTCTTCTTCTACCCGGTACTCACCTGAAGGAACGAGGTCTATCGGCACCAGGTGAGGAGGGACTTCCGTGGATAACGTGTAAAGTGATTCCGGAGCATCGAAATGGAATCTCTCCACCTTGAGCTGGCTGTCCGGAGGAATGTAG
The DNA here is from genome assembly GCA_964396535.1 of uncultured Dehalococcoidales bacterium. GTDB lineage: Bacteria > Chloroflexota > Dehalococcoidia > Dehalococcoidales > UBA2162 > CAYNFT01. The sequence goes on from CAYNFT010000137.1 coordinate 2,298, forward strand.
CTGACTTCAATGTACGAATTATCCAGTGTTTCCGATATTATTCCTGGGTTGATGCTGGTGGCGTCGTAGCCGAAGGTGGAAGTATACTCGAGAGACTCGGAGGGGTCTAGTGTGAATGGCCCGCTGCCCAGCTGGCCGCTTTCCCATCTGTGCCAGATATTCGCATCAGGGTTATCCTCGCGGTCCGGAAAATCCTGCACTATTCTGACATCGACATCCGCCAGGGTCTCCCCGCTGATGTTGGTAAGGGTAATGCTGAATTTCACCTTGCGGTTTGACGGGTCGTAATTATCTATATCGACCTGGATCTCCGTGCTGAAATGGGGATAATCAGGAGCGGTGGTAACCCAGCCGGGCAGCAGATTGCCCTGCGAGTCCAACGGAGCCTCTATTTCGACTGTTTCATTAAAGTCGTAAAATCTCATTATGGAAGTGCCTGTTCTCACGACGCCAGATACGTCAGGCCTTTGAGTTACCCTTTCCATTTTTCGTATGAGATAGTCTTCTTTGCCGATCCATAGATTGATATTTGTGGTGCCGGCCTCCTCCCGCTCTTCTTCGATCCGTTCCTGTAACTGGGCTTCGCTCAGCGGAGGCCTGCCGCTTGGGGAATCGTCGCTGAAGATCTCACGCAGTTGCTTCTCCCAGTCGTAAGTTCCCTCATAGTGGAAGCAATCCGTGTCGTCAATCACCTCATCGGACAGTCGCTTTACGTCGGTGAGATAGTCCAGAGTCTTAATCGTGTATTCGCTGGATATCAGCGATGAGTAGCTGCTTGACATCCTCAGCAAAGTTGGTATATCGAAGTGCTCATCAGCGGCAGTCTCCCTGAAATAAGGCACGTCACCGATGAGAATGACCTCTATGTCAAAATCGTTTCCGGTGTACGTATAGTGATAGCGGTCGGGAGCAGAAAACTCTGTCTCAATCCGATAGGCTTCGTCTTCCGTATCGCTTTCACCTTCTAAAGAAACTCGGTATGATTTCAGTTCAACTGTGGCCGCTTCAGAACTGTCCATAATGCCTGGAAAGCCTGTGGAAGAGCCCCACGGCTGCCAGATAAAGAGTGCTGCCAGTATGGCGATAACCGGAATGGCCACCAGCGTCGGCCGCAACCATTTTGAAATATTCTTTCCTGTATTTGTTCCTGCGAAATTTACCATAGTTACTGCCCTTATATCCTGCAAGGGATGGTTCTACTAACAGAGGAAATATTACCATAATATATCCGAAATTGAACAATCCGCTAAAAAGTGACATCGGAACATTCGCATCCTCGTGGATATCGTTGGGAGGCACTGGTTTCTCGCCGGACTACTCTAGTCGCTCCGTCTTTCTGACCTGCCCCCCTGAAACGATACCAGTTATAATCTCGTAAAAGGGGGTAGCAGA
>CAYNFT010000138.1:0-3673 GCA_964396535.1 uncultured Dehalococcoidales bacterium
GGGCCAATTTCCGGGTGGGCAAAGTCTCTATCTGAAGGTATGTCAGCCACCATACCACCGGCAATCTCAATCATCAGCCGGATTACTTCTGCCAGTTCCTTACCCTCGTAGAGTTTGGATGTATTCGACAGTACCGGGTCAACATTGTAGATGCCCGATGGAGTTTGTGTAGATTCTATCGAGGCAGCTACGGAGCAGCCGTAGATTGCCTCGGTGACCTTGAGCATCTCCGCCAGCTTGTTGTTTATATGTGAGACATTGAACAACCCGTTGTATTCGGCGGCAGTGGAAGCGGCACCAATCAGGACATCGCCAACGCCGCACTTGCAGCCACCGTGTGAGTGGCGGTGATAATTACCGAAGTTCCTTACCATATTGCCGGCAAACTCATATTCGCCGCATAAGAAAACCCTCTCCCAAGGTACGAAAACATCCTTAAAGATAATCATCGGGGCGAACTTGCTGAATTCGACATTACCGAGGTCACAGCCCTGAAGCGGTCTGGCTTCGAGCGTCCCCCTGCCGTAAACGTGGATAGCACCCTCGGCATCCGTTGGAAAAGCAAAACATACGGCATAATCTTTGTCTGCCTCGCGCATTTCTCTTGTAGGTACAATCACTCCCCAGTGCGCACAGAGAGAACCTGTCTGGTGTAATTTGGCTCCTCTTACCACAATGCCGTCGTTATTCTTATCTACTACGTGAAGGTACATATCAGGGTCTTTCTGTTGTGATGGACGTAGCGCTCTATCTCCCTTGACATCGGTTACACCACTAAAGACGGCAAGGTCGTTCTTTTGCATGTGCTGGACGAAATCCAGAAGCCTCTGCCAGTAATTAGTGCCATACTTCTGGTCGCAGTTGTAGGCTTCTATGCCAACAGAATTTATAGCATCCATACCGGTGCACCGCATAAAGCAGCCGCCAATCCTCTGAGCCAGGAACTTGAGCATTCTGACTTTGGCCAGAAGGTCATCCGGGCTTTTATAGAATTTAGCAAAACGGCTGACCTCCTCGCCGATAAGGTCTGATTCAGCTACCAGGTACTTCTTACCCTCTGCATCATTTTCCAGTTCATAGGTTTTAGCCACCGCCGCTGTCATGTATTTGATTAACGGGTGTTCGTGAACGTTTTCGACCTTTTCTCCCAGAATGTATGCTGTCGGGTGCAGATCTTTCAGCGATTCGTAATACTGTTTGGCGGTCTTGACTGCCACTAACTTTCTCCCCCTCTTTGATATAATTGAAATTACGTTCAGATTGGAACGCACTATTAGTGTAGCATCTATATAGGCTATCTGTAAAATTTGGAACGAGCGGTACGTGAAACGGTTTGACCAGCAACGTTCAATAGTGTAATCTATGAGAATAGCGATTATGAGATTGTACGAATTTGAAGGAGTTGAGCTATTTCGCCGGGAGGGTATACCCGTTCCTGATTGTGCACTGGCGAGCAGTCCAGAGGAAGCCGAAAAAGAGGCGAAAGCTATAGGGATACCTGTGGTCTTGAAAGCCCAGGTGCTGACGGGAGGTCGGTGGCTAGCCGGAGGAGTTAAGACTGCTTACTCTCTGGATGACGTGCAGAAAGCTAGCAGTAGCATATTTGACTCGTCAATCAGGGGATTACCGGTGCACCGGGTTCTGGTGGTCCCAAGTGTAGCGACAGTTCGGGAGTTCTATCTGGGAATCACCGTGGATGACTACCGCGGTACTCCATTAGCCATCCTCAGCGCTGAAGGCGGGGTTTCCATTAATAAGATTGCACAGGAACACTCCGAAGCAGTCGCAACCAGACCCGTTTCGATTTCCAGGGGACTGGAAATTTCAGAGGCGAGGCGAATGTGCCGTCAGGTAGGCTTGAGTGGTAAGGATCTGGCGGAAGTAGCTGGTGTGCTCAGCGCTCTTTACCGCGTTTTCCGTACTTACGATGCTCTCATCGCCGAAATCAATCCTCTGGTTCGAACGAAAGAGGGGACTTACCGTGCTCTGGACGCTAAGGTAGAAATAGATGATTCCAGCCTGTTCCGTCACCCTGAGCTCCATCTAGACCTGGAGGGGCGTATCACTAACCCCCTGGAGCGGAAGGGACGTGAAATCGGTGTCAGCTACTTGGAGCTTGATGGGGATATAGCGATTATAGCCAGTGGTGCTGGCTTGGGAATGGCTACCATGGATATTATCAGCCAGAGAATGCGTCCAGCTAACTTCCTGGAAACGGGGGGAGCTATTACAGCTGACCTTCTATATAAGGTGATGGACCTGGTTCTGCAAAAAGAGGGAGTAAAAGCAATATTCATTAATGTCTATGGGGGAATAAATCCTATCCATGAAGGAGCCAAGGGGATTGTCCGCTATATGCAGGAACACGGGGTTACAATCCCCGTCGTAGCTAAGGCTCTGGGGAATCACCAGGAAGAGACCTGGGAGATTTTTCAAAAGCATGGAGTCCACGTAGTCACCGATGTATCTACGGAAAAGGGTGTGGAGGAGCTTGCCTGCCTGCTGGAGGGAGGAAAGTGAGCATTCTACTGAACAAAGAAACCAGGGTCCTAGTGCAGGGTATTACCGGCAGGACAGGACGGGCCCAAACCCAGTGGATGCTGGACTATGGGACCAATATTGTTGCTGGAGTAACCCCCGGCAAAGGTGGTGAGGTAGTGGAGGGTATTCCTGTGTATGATACTGTTGCCGAGGCTGTAGCCAGGCATGGTGTGGAGGCTTCTGTATTCTTTGTACCTGCGCCCGCGGTCAAGGAAGCTGCTCTACAGACTATAGACGCTGGCATTAGACTTATCGTCGTTGTTACCGAGCACATACCTGTCCATGATGTCATGGAGATAAGGGAATACGCCAGTGGCCACGAAGTACAGATTATTGGTCCCACTAGTCCCGGCGTTATCACCGTCGGTGAAGCAAAGATGGGAATCATGCCGGGAAATATGTTTAGCCCCGGCCGAATCGGAGTAATTTCAAGAAGTGGCACTCTCTCCTACGAGGTTAGCATCAACCTGTCAACTGGTGGCTTCGGGCAGAGCACCGTGGTCGGTATTGGAGCCGACCCGGTGGTATTTAGCAATATGCCTGAAGTTCTGAGACTCTTTGAAAGAGACCCGGGAACTGACCTGATTGTGATTGTGGGTGAGGTGGGGGGTATTCAGGAGGAGAAGGCAGCCGAGTTTATCGACCGGTGGATGACCAAGCCGGTAGTTGCCTACATCGCTGGACTCAATGCTCCCCCAGAGAAACGAATGGGCCACGCTGGTGCCATCATCCAGGGCGATGGCAAGGGCACGCCGCAGAGCAAGATGGCTGCTCTAATGGGGGTTGGTGTAGATATTGCCGAATATCCTGCGCAGGTGGTGGACTTAGTCCGGAAGCATCTGCTGCCCAGCTAGAAGCTTCAATTCTAATAACTTGCTAGATGTCTTGTTCCAAATGCAATGGTGCCTAATTCCTTGCTGAGGAAAGATGGCAGTGCCTTCCCTGTCTTAGTATATTCTTCCCCTATTGGGCGCGGAGATAAAACTATTGGGGCAAATTGTGAATAGCTCACTTTGTTGCTATAATATTTTTCAAACGGGGCTGTAGCTCAGCTGGGAGAGCGCCTCCTTTGCACGGAGGAGGTCAGGGGTTCGAATCCCCTCAGCTCCACCAAAGGTCACTTTTGCAAAAC
>CAYNFT010000139.1:0-3422 GCA_964396535.1 uncultured Dehalococcoidales bacterium
GGTAGTGGTTCAGTCTGGAGTTGACATGCTTAGCGGTAAGGTGTTAAGCTTGAATATAGGAGGTGATTATCATGGTTGAAGAAGATAAATTAGAAGAATTTATTAAGCAATATAAGGCTGACCGACAAGCAGACTTACAAAGAGCTACTCAGAACAATCATAATAATCTCAGTGCCCTTTGCTTTTCGTTTGCTGTGGCAATGGTAGGCTTGGCTACGGCTAACATTAGCCTTGCCTCAACCATCGTATCAGGCATTGCCTGTCTTATATTCATCATCTTAGGTGGATTAGAAAGAAGTCGTGCTGTAGGAGTGACGAATGCCCATGAGTGAGAAACAAAGGCATCCCAAGCGACCACGTGATGTTAACCAACGTGCTGCCTCAACTGTAGCTATTGCTACTGGGCAGGTTGAAGAAAACACATCAGAAACCGAAGAAAGCTCTGAACCTACACCCGAAGAACGCCATATTGCTGCTGTAACACTTGGTAGAAGGGGTGGACAAAGTAGAGCAAGAAAATTAACGTCAAAGCAAAAAAGTGAAATAGCACGGAAAGCTGCTAATAAACGGTGGCAGCACGAGTAGTTTAGCTTCACTGGAATATTTTTTGGAATATTTTTATTGACTTTTGTTGATACTACGAGTATAATAGAAGCAGATTAAATATTGGAGGCTTCTATCGATGGAATTAAGTAGTATGTCTCTCGAAACAGCAAGGTCAATCTTAATTTCTCGCATGCAATGTCTTACCGATGCTCTTAGTCAATGCCAAAATATTTGGAACACAAAATATGCTTTTGCCCAAATGACTTTAGATGAATCGGCACGAGCGCATAATATTAATCAGCATTGGTACGCCTTTGCGAGAGAAATCTTCGAAGGTGATGATGGCGTAAAGTTCCACAAGGACCAATTGCAACGGTATTTAGTTATTGATGAAAAAGTTATTATTCGCTTTAAGCTGTTTGATAAACATCTCCTTGCGAGAAATTATCCTACTGACCATGCTAACGATTGGAAGTTTCAATATCCTTTACGTGGGATTCCCCAAGTAGCACGTCTTAACTATGGCTACCGGATGGACATTACTGGAACGGAGGTGAAAGATGCTTTCATTACCTTACCTTTAGGCAATCATAACGAGTGGGTATGGCAAACATCAGGAGAACCAATAGATACATTTCTTGGTTATCAATTTCCACTTCCCGAACCAAATAAACTAAAGTCAATAGTGTACTGGTACGATAATTATCATTTGGAGTAATAAAAATGACAAACGAAGGTGGTACACTCTCCCATGACCAGATAAATCCACAGATGGTCATATTGGCTCGCCAGTCACGTGGCTTAACTCAGGTTGAACTTGCGAAACAAATGAAGGTGGGACAAGCTACTATTTCTAAGATAGAAGCTGGTTTAACACATCCAACGAAAGACGAATTGGAAAGGTTGGGCGATGTATTATGCTATCCAAGCCATTTTTTTTTCCAAGATAGAAGGGTTATTGGTGCTGGAATCAGTGAACTTTATCACCGTAAGCGTCAATCAGTCAGTGCCAGAACATTGAATAAGGTTCATGCATGTGCATCAATTCGAATTATGAATATCGAAGATTTACTTCGTTCTTGGAAATATAGTGAATCAGAAATTCCTACATTGCCTATTGATGATTTTGAAGGTAATCCTGAAAAGATTGCTCGAACTATCCGTGCTGTCTTACAGTTGCCACCTGGTCCGGTTGTTAATATGACTAAAGTTATTGAGGATTCCGGTGGCATTGTTATGAAAATGAATATGGGTACGCGATACATAGATGGTTTTAGCCGGAGAGCCGATAACTTACCACCTATATTTTTTTTAAACCAAGACCTACCCCCTGACCGTTGGAGATGGACGTTGTGTCATGAATTAGGACATATTGTCATGCACACCGAACCGAGTAATAAGGATATAGAAAAAGAAGCTGATAGGTTTGCGGGTGAGTTTTTAGCACCCGCTCATGAATTAAAGCCTCAATTGTGGGAACTTTCTATATCTAAACTGGCTGGCCTTAAACGTTATTGGAAAATTTCGATCCAAGCTCTTCTAATGCGGGCAAAGCAGCTTGGTATCATAGAAGACTGGAAGCAGCGCCAGATGTTTATGAAATTGAGTAAAGCTGGACTTCGAACACGAGAGCCAGAAGAACTCGACCCACCAATAGAACCACCGCAGCGTATTCAGGAAATCATCGCCTTCCATAAAACAGAATTAGGGTATACTGATGACGACTTACAGGCTACATTGGCAACAAGTATAGATGATATTTATTCTATGTACTTTCAAAATACACCTCATCTCTGGAAAGAGATTAGCAATCTCGTAGAAGGTAGTTAATCTAAAATTATTCGCAGTTTTGAAGTGTATAACTATTGACTTATGCTTAGCGCTATGCTATAATAAAGTCAGTTTGAATGAAAGGGAACTGACATGAATAGATTAAATCGGGAACGCCAAGTCCAAGTAGTTAAAGCATTAGTAGAAGGCAATGGCATAAATGGTACTGTCAGAATGACAGGCGTTGCTAAGAATACCATATTAAAATTGCTAGCTGATTTAGGTGCTGCTTGCCTTGAATATCAAAACGATAATCTACGTGACCTTAATTTAACCCACGTTCAATGTGATGAGATTTGGGAATTCTGTTATGCCAAAGAGAAGAACGTTCCCGCAAAGCATAAAGGTCAGTTTGGCTATGGCGATATTTGGACTTTCGTTGCCATAGATGCTGAGACAAAGGTCGTTCCTTGCTGGCTTGTAGGATATAGGGATGCTGGACATGCTTTTGAGTTTATAGACGACCTTAGACAGAGATTAGCCAATAGAGTCCAGATTACTACTGATGGTCACAAAATGTATCTGGAAGCGGTCGAAGGTGCTTTCGGTGCTGATGTGGACTATGCAATGCTAGTCAAATTGTACGGGCAAGAACAAGAGCAGGAGAAGCGGTATAGTCCAGCTAAGTGCATCGGGGCACACAAGCAAGTTATTCAAGGTAATCCCGATAAAGCCTTAATTTCTACTAGCTATATTGAACGCCAGAACCTAACCATGAGAATGAGCATGAAGCGGTTTACCCGTTTAACCAATGGATTCTCCAAAAAGGTTCAAAATCATATGTATGCTATCGCCCTACACTTCATGCACTATAACTTCGCTAGACCTCATAAGAGTCTGGCAAACCCTTATCCTACAACACCTGCTATGGCAGCGGGTATAACAAATCACATTTGGTCGGTAGAAGAAATAATCAGTTTGCTTTCAAACTGAACCACTACCCTCTATTTGGATGCATTGACAAACTCTCAAAACTGTAGTATAATGGATGGAGTTTTTTGTCCTGCGTGTAGAAAAGTGAAAAGCTGGAGAGATGGTATGATGCA
>CAYNFT010000140.1:0-3366 GCA_964396535.1 uncultured Dehalococcoidales bacterium
TTATGTTCCTCCTTGTCCATTATCTGGCTGGATAGTATCATTTCAAATGCCTCTGCCCCGGAAACTGGCGGTTCATCAGCTCGTCTGAGTTCGTATATCTGTCTTATTAAGCTGCGGCTGGTATTATATACATCAATTGCGTGGTCCAGAGCCTCGTCAGTAATAGTCTTGCCTATCCACTCCTCCAACTCCTTCTTAAAGGCTGACATCTCTGCCCGCAACAATTTCTTCGCTCCATGATTGTCCACATATGAAGGCATTGCCACGAAGTGTTCGTACTCATGGGGCACATGTAACCGCCAGCTGGCATAAGCACCGCGCACTGACATGCAACACTCAGCATGGCCCATCCCCTCCAGATAATCATAGTTACCTTTTAAGCCCTCAGCCAATATTCCTAGGCTGGTCGGGCAAAAGTGGCCATACAAATAGCGCTGACTGATACCATCGTTATCAGGCTGGCTTAAGATGCGGACCGGAAGAACTCCCGCTGCATATACAAGCTCTTCAGGGAAGTAGTGGCAAAAGTAGCCCAGCACTTTACCGCCGGTCTTGGCTTTCCATTCCTTGGCATATTTGTGAGGGTCTTCTAGTAGTTTCTGGAATCTTTCCATATTCCTTATCCTCCTTATTACCCTTAGTCATTCAAATCAGCTTAATGCTTACACTGATTACTCAACATGGCCTTCGGGCCCTTTTCAACAACATCAGTTTTCAAGGCTCGGCTAGAGAATGCTGAGCTTTAGGTTTACAGCAACACTGGCTCTAGTCCTCCAGCTTTCTCAGTCCCTGGGTCTCCATGAAGACATCCAGCTGGTCAAGCATACGATTTTCATCAAAATCGGTTCTGTCTCCCGGGTGAGATGTCTCGTAGTGCATAACAGGTATTCCTGCTTCCTGCAGCTTTAGGCCGGCTGCCCTCATGCTATAGACGCAGCCGATGCCGGCACGGTGAAGCGGGAGGATTGCCCCATCACAGTGGAATGCCTTGACTGCATTCATTAGATTTTGATAGTAGTCCTCAGGTAGAGGACCGTGTCCTCCCCAGCCACCACGACGTCTTCCTCCTCCTCCCATCATCCCCGTCTGAGCTCGAACAAAATCCTCCTTGGTCTTAATCTTTATTTCCATTTCTAGAGGAATCTTCGGGGCTTTCCAGCTCCCGTCCGGTTGCTCTGCCAGACGCACCCCGTGGTAAAAGGTCTGGATGCAAACGGCGCCGTACTCCTCCATGTACCGGTAGTACTTGAGGAAGAACCACGGCGGCGGCTCATTCTCTGTCCAGCGGTATCTCTCGGTAGCTACGCCAGCGATGTTATTCTCTACCCGCCACTTCATCTCGTCTCTGATCATTCCCCACAGTTTCTCCGTCTCTACCGGGTCACTGCCTACAAGGCCGCCGAGGACGAGAACGGAGTATGCTGACTTCTGGTCGAGGGGGCACGGGATGTGGGTCAGCATCTCGATTACATCTCCACGCAGTGCCTGCGTGCGCCGCTGTCTTTTCATGGATTCAACTTGAGCCTCTACATTAAACTCTGTCCCGGTAGCCTTCTCCATCCACTCTATCACTCCCAGACACTGGTCAGCCATATAATTCGCTCTTGCCTCGCCTCTATCTTCGTCCCAATCACCGTAGTATCCTGAAGCATCAATGTGGTAGTCCGGGACGCCCCAGAACTCAGCCTCTAGCTGGCCAAGCTTGGGGAACATAGCACACAAATCGTTCCCTTGCGCCACCAGGTCCCGCCTAGGCATCTCTCCACCCGAGAAGTGGCGATTGGTTAGCAGGGCGCCGATGTAATCTAACTGGTAACCACAGAGATTACGTCCGTATCCGCACGCCTCTGTCGCCCCCCGGCACTCCCGGGCGTAAGCGTCGCCGGTGTTTGCTATACTGGCGGCTTCAGGATGAGGGTGCACGAAGTGGACATTACCAAAGCCAGGCCCTAATCCTTGTTGAAAACCATCGCCGCCTCCAATAAGGAATTTGCGTTCTTTCTTGGCATCTGTCTCAGTCTGATAAAACTGCGCTCTTAACTCCTTAGCCTTTGCCCAGAAGTCAAGAGGTCTTGTCTCCCATTTCTTTTCCGGCTTTTGTACTAACAACATATGTAAACCTCCTTGAAAATTTCTCTCCAGGTGTGAAGCATTTTGGTCATTTATAATTCACACCATTACGGGTCTCTTTATCATGTCAACAAATGCTTCAATGCGATTCTGATATTCCCCCGCGTGTATTGTACCATCATATTCAATCTCATGGAAGGGAATAAGCCTTTGCTTGAATGCCTTCTCAATGGGAGGACGGTCCTGCTGATGTGGGATGCAAAATCTTTCTATGGCGTAGATAACTCCCTGGACATTGTAGTCTATGGCCAGTGCTACGATTTCGTTCACTCTCCGCCGAAATGATTCATCCTTCTCTGGGCTACGGGGCTTATCCAGATACCTGAAAGTAAGGGCGAGTATACGGTCTTCCTGCGGAATGACGTTGTTCCAGAAATAGTTACTGCCGTAGCAGAGCCTATCAATAACGATGGTCGCCCCCGTTGATTCTATCAATCTGACAAGATTGATATCGCTGAGTTCACTGCCCAGTAGCATCAGCCGCGGGCCGGTATTATTCGTTCCCTTTCGCTGGGGCAGCTTGCTTACGGCATCCTTAAGGAGCTTATTATGTTCCTCCTTGTCCATTATCTGGCTGGATCGTATCATTTCGAAGGCCTCCGCTCCGGAAATAGGCGGGTTATCAAGCCGTCTGAGTTCGTATACCTGTCTCATTAAGCTGCGGCTGGTATTATATACATCAATTGCGTGGTCCAGTGCTTCGTTAGTAATAGTCTTGCCTGTCCACTCCTCCAGGTCCTTCTTAAAGGCTAGTAGTTCTGCATAAAACATATCCTTTACACTAGGCTGATCCAGTTGCGAAGGCATTGCCACATAGTATTTATAAGGAGTGGGCAACAAGTCCCACCAGTTGGCAACAGCACCACGCACCGGCATGCAACTCTCGGCATGGCCTATTCCATCCAGATAATCATAGTTACCTTTCAAGCCCTGAGCCAGAAGACCGAGGGAGTACGGGCAAAAGGCACCATACATATATCGCTGACTGATACCTTCAATGTCAGGCTGGCTCAAGATGCGGACCGGAAGAACTCCCGCTGCATATACAACCTCTTCTGGAAAGTAGTAGGAAAAATGGCCCAGCACCTTACCGCCGGTCTTAGCTTTCCATTCCTTGGCGTACTTGTGGGGGTCTTCCAGTAGTTTTTGGAACCTTTCCATATTCCTTATCCTCCTTTGTTTGCTCGCTTATCAGTTCCCACCTGAGGTGACCATTTCTGTAGCCAGTATGGCAGC
>CAYNFT010000141.1:0-3237 GCA_964396535.1 uncultured Dehalococcoidales bacterium
TAGGCAGCTATCTTCATAATGGGTCGGATGAGCTCATGTCCCCGAAGCAGTTTGAAACCTTCTACTGGCCCGGCCTGAAAAAGGTCTCAGTGGCAATGACGGAAATGGGATTAGTTCATATACCCCTTTATGAAGCGGACTGGACCTCGCGCTTGGAGCATCTCCTCGAACTGCCCAAGGGAAAGACTGTCGCCCGCTTTGCCCTGACTGACATGGTCAAAGCAAAGGAAGTTCTGGGTGGTCATACATGTATCATGGGCGGTGTTCCCCATGGAATGATGCAGACCGCAACACCCCAAGAGGTGGAGGAACACTGCAAGAACCTGATTGAAGTCGTCGGAAAAGGCGGGGGCTTTATCCTAAGTACTAATACTGGGATAACGAACGACGCCAAACCAGAAAACGTTAAGGCTATGATAGACTCCGCCAAGAAGTACGGCAGATACTAGCCACCGGGAGGAGAATTTTTTAAAGGGGGGCTTCTCTTTTTATACCTATCGGTTTAAAAAGAAGACTATTCTTATTTAATCCTGACATCAATTACGGCAGGCTTTCCCTGACGTACCTGCTCAATAGCATTTTTCAAAGCTGGCTGGAGGTCTTCAGGGTTTTCCACTAACTGGCTGTAAGCACCACAGGCCTGACCTATCAGAGCATAACTGGGAGGCGGGTTAATATCCAGACCTACCCAGTGCCCGGTCTTCTCGGAGTAGCTCTGCCCACCATTGGAGCCCCGGATACCTAACTTCGGAGCGTTATACATCTTGTTATTAAAGATTATACAGAGGAAGGGAGGGTGGTGAACATTCGCTGCCCACAGTGCAGGGATGGGGCAACCAAAAATGAAAGAGCCATCGCCTACCAGGGTAACTACTGTGCTATCAGGGCTTGCCAGCTTGGCCCCGAGTGCCGCTCCAAGTCCCCATCCCAGACTTGCGCCTTCGTTGCCGAAGAAAGTCCCCGGTTTGGTGCGGTTGATATGGCGCAGCACCGCAGAGCGGTTGGTTACTGTTTCCTCTATGACTATCGTGTTATCATCTATGACCTCAGCGATACAATGGCAAAGCCAATCAGCAGAGATTGGTTTTGGGGCTGCTTTGGTCGTAGCCAAATCCTGTGACTTCTCTCGCTGCTGATGCTCACCCTGGAGCCTTTGAAAGCGAGCTTGAAAACGGGCTTTGTCTTCAGGGGTCGCTCTTTGACGAATTACCTGGCTCAGAAGGGGGAGCGCTTTAGTGGAGTCACACTGAGCAAGAATATCCGCTGCAAAACCCCACATTGGAAAATCCAGCTTAACTGTGTCGATGTCAAAGTGGATTAGCTTGGCATCGGGCTTTAGATTTGCCCGCGCAGGAATATAGGGCACATCATGGTCAATTACTAAAATAACATCAGCATTGTTCAAATGTGGTTCAGACCCAAATCCTCCAAAGAGAGGATGTGTCGTCGGGAAATTCATGTTGTATTGAGAAGTAACCACCCTTGCCCCCAGGATTTCTGCCAGTTCTACCAGTGCCCCCACCCCCTGAGAATACCTGCCCGAATAACCAGTGACTATCAGTGGCTCTTTTGCCTCTATCAATATAGCAGCCGCTTTTTCTATTAACGCCGTGTCTACCTGCGGCGCCGATGCTGCTGCGTGCCTGGCTACCGGGGGAATGCGTACCTCCTCCATTTTTTGACCAAGTAAGTCCTGGCGTAATACAAGGTAGGCTGGACCACATGGCTCAGTTGAGGTTATCCGGAAGGCACGTTGTACTACCTCGTGAATAGTCTCATTTGACCGTAGCTCATATTCCCACTTAACGTAGTCACGCACAGGGGCAGCCTGGTCGAATTGCTCGTGAATCCAGTGCAATGGGAAGGAAGGCATGCCTGTTCCATTTCCTTCCCGGTCCGAGGGAACCCTCGTGGCACATATAACGACACCTGCACGCCCACGCTGGGCGTTGAGAAGTGCTCCTCCCAGTTGTAGAGTACCCAGGGCTAAATGTACCAGAACTACCTGAGGTTTTCTGGAGACCATAAAATATCCATGAGCCGCCGACAGAGCTACAAACTCATGAAGACAAGTTATGACCTCTGGAGCCCGCTTGCCCAGGGCTTTGTACTTGGACAGGGCTTCTTGAATAGGGCCGGAAGCAGTACCCGGGTTCAGAAAGATGTAATCTACGCCGTTAGCATTCAACAGTTCAATGAATGCTTCCGCCCCATCATCTACAGACACTGTGTTTTCTATGTCTTCCATGGCATCTGCTTTTTTGGAGTATATATCATCACTGATGAACACTCCAGCTTATCGTTCTCGATGAGCGAGTTTCAAGCCCGCCTATCCTCCAGAAGGTCAATTTCCTGTATCCCTGATTCAGCCATGGTTTATGCCTTTATAATGGCTTGGGCTGGGCACCAGTACTCTTCGGAAACACAGACTCCGCAATCGGTGCACTTCTCCGGGTCGATGCGTACATTAGGGTAAAGGATTAGCCCATCGCTTTCTTTAATCGGCTCATCTGAAATGATAGCCCCTACGGGACATCCAGTGATGCAGATACCGCACTTGAGACAAGCGCCGGTAATTTTATAAGCCATTTTTAGCCTCCTTTATCAGCCTGATATAATAATCTAATGTAATTCCACCTTTAGTTAATAACCTTCGTCCGGCCACCTCGACCAGTCTATTCTCTCTCTTGTTTCCTTAGGTAATATCTGTCTGAAGGATTTTTCGGTATGCATGGCTCCTTGATTGACTTCTATAAATATCCATGGTCTGTCTATTTTAATAGGTCTCCAGGGGGAATGTATAAAGTTTGGCGGGATATAGATAACTGTGGTCCTGTTAAACGCATGCCTTTCCAGCTCCGGGCCCATATACATCTCGACCTCCGCGCCCAGGTCCATTGGGTCATCCGGGTTTGTGCCAATGTGAAATAGTAATTCAGCATCTTTATGGATATGTGGCGGATGTCCCGCCATGGGGTAATCACCGAGGGGAGCAGCAAAACCGGGAAGCACCCAGTGAATCAGATAGAAGTGGCTTCCCTTAACAACACTATCTTCCATGCGTACCATAACTGGACGGCGCTCATTAGGCCACCGCGTTGGGTCATATTCAATAAAGTACTTACCGTATTTTGTTTCCGCCATTTTCTTTATCCTCCTTTTTAACATCAATATGAGATAAGCCTATTTTGGATTGGTGCCCTGACGTTGTCAAGCTCGCTCAATTTCCGGTAGTGG
>CAYNFT010000142.1:0-3146 GCA_964396535.1 uncultured Dehalococcoidales bacterium
CCGTGATAAACTTGGGACAAACTATAATGTCTAGGGGTAATAAATGGCTCTATTCGTCACCTTTGAGGGGGGAGAGGGAAGCGGCAAGACCGTTCAGGCGAGGGCACTATACAGAAAGCTATCCAGGCTAGCTATTCCTGCATTCCTGACCCACGAACCCGGCGGCACGCCTCTTGGCGAGAAAATTGCTCGTCTGCTAAAGTGGGCTCAGGACGCGTATATATCACCATTAACCGAGCTATTAATGTTTAATGCATCCCGCGTCCAGTTAGTGAAAGAGGTTATCCAACCCAATCTGAAAAGCGGGAAGGTGGTTATCTGTGACCGCTATGCCGATTCCACAACTTCTTATCAAAGCTACGGTCGGGGACTTGATTTAGAGATGGTGGAAGCTATTAATAATGCTGCTACTCAAGGGCTGACCCCCGACTTAACAATCCTGCTGGATATACCAGTCGAGGAAGGGCATGCTCGAAAAGAAAGCAAAAAACATGACCGTTTTGAGCAGGAAAATACAGCCTTCCACCAGAGAGTACGGCAGGGCTATCTCAAGATGGCGGCTGATGAGCCGGAGCGCTGGCTGGTGATAGATGCCAGCCAGCCAAAAGATAAAATAAGACAGATTATATGGGAAAGGGTAAGTCAGCTGCTTCCAGGACACTAGGACTGAATTCCTGTCCGCCTGGTAGACTTAAGACTATAAGCTGTTGTACAATAAACTGCGAATGGAGTTGTTAGTGTTACTATCTGAATGCGGCGATTCACCATAGAAACCTCGGCGAATATTAAAGGCTGGTGGTTTTTTGCCTCAGCTATAAGAGCCTTATTCCTGCCCGTATGGATGGATAGTGCTCCTCCCAGTTTTGTGGCGAGTCCTTAATAAACGACGATATAATAAGCAGTGTTTTTGATAATAAGAAGCTTGAAAGGAAAAATCCGGTATGAATCACTTTGAAGCCTTGTTCAATCCCGAGAGTGTTGCTGTGGTTGGTGCATCCAATGCCTTTGAAAAGTGGGGTGCCGGTGTCTTCAGTAGTGTTTTAAGAACTTCCTCAGTGAAAAGGATATATCCTGTAAATAACAAAACCAAAGAGGTACAGGGGGTAAAAACCTACCCAACGGTAAGGGACTTGCCTGAGCCGGTTGACTTTGCTGCTATAGTTATTCCTTTTAATTCTGTGCTCCAGGTAGTGCAGGATTGTGTTGCCAGAGGAGTTAAGGCTGCTCTTATTATTACTGCTGGGCTGGGGGAAACCGGACCAGAAGGGGCAAAGTTGCAGGAAGAGGTTGTTAACACTGCCCGCGCAGGTGGGCTGCGATTTGTTGGCCCAAATTGTATGGGGCATTTCAGCACTGCCAACAGTTTCTCTACGGTACGCATGGGAGCACCTATGGAAAAAGGTGAAATAGCGGTTATCTCTGAGAGTGGTGGCTTTGCTGGGCATATCCTGCAGTGTGGCGCCGAAATGGGTGTTGGTTTTAGCAAGTTTGTTAGTACCGGTAACGAAGCCGACCTACACTTCGAAGATTTCCTTGAGTATTTAGCTCAGGATGATGAAACAAAGGTAATTACCGCCTATATAGAGGGTTTGAGAGAGGGCAAACGTTTCTTTAAATTGGCTAGAGAGATAACAAAGAAGAAGCCAATAGTAGTGGTGAAGGTAGGTAAAACAGGGGCCGGGGTAAGGGCAGCTAGGTCACACACTAGCGCCGTTGCTGGCTCAGACCTTGTATACGAGGCCATGTTTAAGCAGGCAGGGGTAATTAGAGTAGACGAGGTTGAGGAGCTTTTCGATGTGGCTTCAGCCTTGCTCCGACTGTCGTTGCCAAAAGGGAATAAGGTCGGTATCCTGACCTATGGTGGTGGTTTCGGTTGTGTAGCCTCAGATGCCTGTGAAAAGGCGGGATTAGATGTAGCTCCGTTATCACCACAGACAATAGAGCGACTGAATGAAGTTCTACCTGAGCGGTGGCCACATGCCAATCCTGTTGATACTGTAGGCTATGGACAAGTTACTTATCCCTGCCTCTGGCCACTAATAGAGGATGATAACTTGGACGCTGTGCTGGTGATAGGTGGTATTGGTCAGATGGGAATGGGGGGGCGTGGTGGGGGCAGGTTTGGCCGGCAATTCTTTCAGCAACCTGATACTGAGCCATCGGCTGTAGAGCAAGCTGAACAGACTTTGAAAGCCCGAGAGGAAGAAGAGCGAAGGAATTTAGATAAATTATTTGAGTATATGGACAAGTACCGGAAGCCAGTTGTTATATTCAATCGTCAGGTTAGCGCGATGAGGGATTCGGACTTATTTAATGAACTAAAAGATAACGGTATTATGATGTATCCTACCCCGGAGAGGGCGGCAAAGGTACTGGCTCATCTGGTAGCATATAGCCGATACACAAATTCTGTATAGCAAGAAGGAGAACCAGCTCGTCTGGAACAGGATTATGCCAGAGTTAAGCAGGTCGAAGAAAAAAAGCGACGCAGTTATTAAGGCTAAGTCATTATCGGTACAGGAAATGGAGGCCATAGCTAAGAGGCTACGGCGTCATATTATTTCTATGACGGGGAAGGCGGGTAGTGGTCATCCCGGCGGTTCTCTGTCGGCGGTGGAGATTGTAACCTGCCTCTACTTCAATCTGTTGAGGCATAACCCTGAAGACCCCAAATGGTCAGACAGGGATAGATTTATCCTCAGCAAGGGGCATGCTGCCCCTCTGCTCTATGCTGCTCTGGCTGAATGTGGCTACTTCCCTGTTGAAGAACTGCTTACCTTGAGGCAGCTAGGTAGTTGTCTTCAGGGTCATTGCGACACTAACGCTACTGTGGGAATAGAGATGACAGCCGGTTCCCTGGGGCAGGGATTATCCTTTGCTGTTGGCGTAGCTCTGGCTGGCCGTCTCAATTCACAGGAATACAAGGTATATGTTTTGCTGGGTGATGGTGAGTGTGATGAAGGGCAGGTGTGGGAGGCAGCTATGGCTGCTGCTCATCATAAGCTGAATAACTTGATAGCCATCGTAGATAATAACGGACTCCAGATTGACGGCTGGAATCGTGACGTCATGAACCTTGAGCCCTTAAATGAGAAGTGGCAGGCCTTTGGCTGGCATGTTATTGAGGTTGATGGTCATGACCTCAC
>CAYNFT010000143.1:0-3043 GCA_964396535.1 uncultured Dehalococcoidales bacterium
TGCCCATACCCAGCCAGAAATCAATCACCCGCTGCATTGCCTGGCGCACCAGTGGCCTTCTATAATTGAGGTCGGGCTGGTGTGAGTAAAAGCGGTGCCAGTAATAACTTCCAGCCACCGTGTCCCAGGCCCAGTTTGACGACTCGAAGTCCTTAAAGATTACACGGGCTTCTTTATATTTATCACGGTTATTGCTCCATACGTAGAAATCACGCCCCGGACTTCCCGGCGCTGCTCGCCGCGCTCGCTGGAACCACGGGTGCTGGTCTGAAGTATGGTTAAGGACAAGCTCAGTAATCACGCGTAGACCCCGGTAATTTGCCTCCCTGATTAAATTTCTCACGTCGTGAATCGTCCCATAGCTGGGGTGGACACCGGTGTAATCCGAGACATCATAGCCGTCGTCCCTGAACGGAGACGGATAAAAAGGAAGGAGCCAGATAGCAGTAACCCCCAGGTCTTGAAGGTAGTCCAGCTTTTCGGTTAGCCCAGCGAAGTCACCGATACCATCTCCGTCGCTGTCGTGGAATGCACGGATATGGAGCTCGTAAATGACTGCATCCTTGTACCACAAGGGGTCATCATTTCGCCAGAAATATCTTTTATCGCCTGTTGTCATTAATAGCCTCTTATATAAATTATAACTAAATTGCTACTTTTTAGTAACTACCTGTTTTACTTGGAAAATATGGGCTGGCGTCTTTTGGGGATCTAGTTCCACATAGTTCCGCATGCCTTTCCACCGGTAGGTAGCATCCGCTAGAAGGTCATGCACCTCATATGGCTGGTCGGATTTAAGCCCCAGTTCCTCAAGTACAAGGTCTACCCAGCCCCATTGTTTGTAGCGGTAGTCCAGGTTCACCACGATTAATATTACATTGGAGAAGTCTTCCGTGCGCTTGCTATAGCAAATCAGCTGGTCATTATCTACCGAGTGGAAACGCAGACTTAGGTCGCTCTGAAGGGCTGGATTTTTCCTGCGGATGTCGTTTACCCGGGCAATAAAATCCTTCAGACTGTTGGGACTCTTGATATCCCATTGCTTCAGTTCATATTTTTCTGAATCCAGGTATTCTTCGCTTTCCTCGTCTTTCCGGCGATTTTCGCAGAGCTCAAAGGCAGGACCATAAATTCCGTAATTAGCTCCGAGAGTGCCTGCCAGTGCCAGCCGTGTCATAAATGCTGGTCGTCCACCATCTCTGAGGTAGTCGCTCAGGATATCGGGCGTGTTGGGCCATAGGTTAGGGCGGAAGAACTCTCTGACACCAGTCTGGGTTAGCTCGGTGAAGTACTGGGTCAATTCCCACTTCACGTTGCGCCAGGTGAAATAGGTGTAAGACTGGGTGAAGCCCAGCTTGGCTAGCCGATACATAATCTTGGGCCGGGTGAAGGCCTCAGCCAAGAAGATTACATCAGGATATTCCTTTTTTATGCCATCAATTAGCCATTCCCAAAAATCGAAGGGCTTGGTATGAGGATTGTCCACCCGGAAGATGCGAACTCCCTGCTCTATCCAGAAAATTATAATGCTTTTAAGCTCTTCCCACAGTTCTCGCCAGTTGTCAGTCTCGAACTCTAGTGGATAGATGTCCTGATACTTCTTGGGTGGATTTTCGGCATATTGCACCGTACCATCGGGACGCCAGCGGAACCATTCTGGATGTTCCTTTACATAGGGATGGTCGGGCGAACACTGGAAAGCTATATCGAGGGCTATTTCAATATCGTATTCCCGGGCTCTTTCCAACAAACTTCGAAAGTCTTCCAAAGTGCCAAGCTGAGGATGAATTGCCTTGTGTCCCCCATCCTTCGAGCCAATAGCCCAGGGTGTCCCTGGGTCACCTGCCTTGGATATGGGACTGTTATTCTTCCCTTTCCGGTTGGTGGAACCGATAGGGTGGATAGGAGGAAGATATAACACATTAAAGTCCATCTCCGAGATATAGGGAAGGCGCATCTCGCAGTCCTTGAAGGTGCCATGCTGCCCCGGTTTATTCGCGCAAGAACGCGGGAACATCTCATACCAGGTGCTGAAACGTACCTTTTCGCGGTCAACCACCACTATAAGCTCTTTGGGATAGGTCACGGCAGACCGTCTGTCCGAGTATTTAGTCATGACTGTGGTTACCTTTTTGCTTAGTGCCAGCCTGGCTTTGTTTAGTTGCGTTTTTTTATCGCTTTTTAATGCTTCAATCCACCCCTGCATGGTTTTTACGTCACTCTTGGTGGCACGCTGGCTTGCTTCCTCGATTAGTTGAGCTCCTTCCAGGAAATCAACCAGAACATCTTGTCTGGCATCAACTTTTTTCTTCAAATTCTGCTGCCAGGTCTCGAAGCGGTCAACCCAGGCAATGAATGTATACTGATACCGCCCCAGTTCATTAACAATAAAGGAACCATGCCAGCGATCATTGACTAGCAATTCCATCGGAGACTCAGCCCAGTTAGGGTTGCCTTCCTTGCGGTACAACAGGACAACTGAGAGAACATCGTGACCATCGGCAAAAATATCAGCCTCGACCACAACCTTGTCGCCAACTACACGTTTTATAGGAAATCGACCCCCATCAATCTCAGGGTCTACTCCCTCAATGACTATTCGTTTCCTTTCTTCTTCGTGCCCCATAATTTATTATCATATCACAAGACACGCATGTCACAAACTTGCATTCTGCCGTATTTAAGTATCTTGTTACCTCATTACATAATCTAGCGTTCTTTTCAACGTAGAAACATGTCAAAGGAGATCTAACCAGGTATACGTCATCAGTGAAAAAGGCTATAATACCAAACTACTGGGATAAGCAATGATTCATGGCATTGCCTTTTAACTGCTTACGCCTCCTCACTATTTGAATATGCAAAGAAAATACATCAGAAAACCGGGTGATAAAGCGTTTCACCCAACGATATATAGAGTTAGGCCTTGGTGAATTCTGCTTCCAGCGATACCAAGGCCTAGAACTGCCGGTTCCTCGTCCTTATTACTAATATATGGCTTTGCTGGACTAATAGTAATTGGGACCGTTTTGCTTATATTACC
>CAYNFT010000144.1:0-2963 GCA_964396535.1 uncultured Dehalococcoidales bacterium
TATGCAAAGACTGCTCATTAAGAGCCAGGTGTTACCGGAATAAAAGTACCTACCGGGATTTCAGAGTGAAGAAGGAATACTTTGAAACCGTTGCCTTAAGAGCCCGTATGACCGAAAAATTGTCAGGGGAACACGGGAAACAGCGGATGAGGGATAGGGCTTGCCTGATTGAGCACGTCTTCGGGGAGATTAAGGATATCTTCCGATTCAGGAGATTCCGGTACCGGAGTCTGGAGAAGGTAAGGCTGATATGGCAGTTAGTCTGTATCGGCTACAACTTCAGGAAGATGGTCAGGCTGGCTTACGGATAACTGGTCGTGAACGGGGGGATGATAGTAAGAATAAGGAGTGTTATGGCCCAAATCACGGGTAGAAGTCCCTGCAACTGAAAAAAGCCCGCAGAGCCTGATGAGCAACCAACGACTGCGGTTTTTCGACAGGTTCTAATGTTATACGTATTCCTGCCGGATATTCTGTCGCTCGTTCAAAAGTCACAGAATGCCCTGTTGTTGACTGCTGGTGCTAACTCAGCTATGGTACCTCTTGGAAATTCAGACGCAAATCGTTCAAGTTCTCCTTAATGAATGGCTCAGTCTCATCTTGAGCCAGCTCGATGAGTTGCTTTGCCACGCGGCATGCTGTGTTGTACGCCCATTCTGCTGCTTTGGTGTTCAGAACGGGGTCGAGATGTCCAAATCCAAACTGGCCGGGCGTTCCTAGCAGCACCTTCCTGTGGCCCAAGTATTGCAAGTAGTCCTTGGCAAACTTCGATGGTTCCATCCGGTAATGGGTAATCTCGTTCCTGATTTTCACGAGATGATAGAAATCCTGGTACGGAGGTCGTGACTTATCAAGCTCTTTGCCCCATAACTTCACGGGTAGCTCAGAACATTTCTGAAGTGGACTCTCTATCTCAGTAATCTCCTCAAGTATTGCCTTGGAGTTGGCGTCGCATTTCCAGTGGTGGTTTAGAAATACCACCTCGTTCATGAACGCCTCAGCTGTAGCAACGGAGAGAATATACACGCTCATAGCATAGGTTGAGTAGTTGTTATCTTTGGTGGCGAAGACTAGGCCTGACTTGCCATCTGCGATGCATCTATTGTAAGCTGCTCTGGCTTGTCCAAGTAAAGTACCAGAAATAGTTGCTGGCATTTTGTCACTCCCAAAAGGAGAAGAGTTAAGTAAAGAATTGGTTCCCTGTAGGATTCAAAATTCTTTTCCCTTTCTGTATTCTACACTCACGCTTCTTTGCCGGCAAGGGAGAAAACAAGAGAGGCGGAGGAAACGTCTCCAGAATCGGGGTCCAGTATTTACCTGCATTTATCATAAGTATCTCTAACCTCCTCTAGAATCCTATTGCTATCTTTGATAATTACCTGTTCCACAAATGCATTCACAATCCAACAACATTTGGTTAAACTCGAAAGCGCTCACCGGTTGCCTTACGTTTCCAATATCCCCTTTGCTGAAGAGGCCAGTTGAATGTTATTGCCCCAGGACGGGGACAATCGTTCACACAGCAGCCTCCGTACCAGCATTCATCCGGATGCAATATTATAGGTGGTTTTCCTTTCTCCGGATTAGGGATGAAAACATCCACCTGGCACACTTCTACACATTGGTTACACCCGTTGCACACTTCAGGATTAAAAATTACCGGTGTATTTGGAGTGGGCACATTCGGGATGGCATATACATTTTCTGTAGCCATAGTAATCTCCTTCATCCTTTGTAAACACCTGTATAGTCTTTGTTATGAGCTTCATAGTTTTCTTTGAGATTGCCTGCATAGTCAAGTGGCAATTCTCCTACCTTGACCTTACCGTTTTCCAGTTTAACTGTAACAAACTTGTTCCACTCTGGTGGGTCTAGTTCAGGATAGTCTATACGGTGGAAATCCAGAAAACGACTGCTCGCTTTTCGCGCCAGAGAGGCATTTATGATAATCTGACCATAGGTGAGAATGCTCAGGTCTTCTAAGCTGCGCAGCAGTTTATGAGGGTCAAGGGCATATAGCTTTGGTACGTAGTTTTCTTCGATATCCCTTAGTCCATCCAGCCCCATGTTGAGGAGCTTTTCTGTACGGTACTCACTGCAAAAGTACTGCATAGTTCTGGCGATTCCGGCATGTAATTCTTTCCATTCAATACCCATGCTCCTTTTAATCGGAGCGTAAACGCGAGCCTTCTCAGCGGCAACCTGCCCCTTTGATACGCCAGAATGACCTATTTGTTGAGTGTAATCGGCCGCTTTCCTGCCTGCGTATCGACCGGTAGCAGCGGCGAAACTGTGGTCGCCGGCGGCAAATACCTGTATTCCAGCAGCGTACAGCCCATCCAGGCTGGTCTTCAAGTTCCAGTCGACTACCAGGCCACCACCCCGTCCACCGGGGATATCGACCGAACGCCATTGCGGCGGGCTGCTTCCCTCTATTAACTGATAGTTCTGGAGTTGGTCTTTACTCGGGTCGAATCCAGACGCCGTGTAGGTATCCACGATAATCTGAGTAGTAGCCTCCTGCGCCAGCATCAAATTCCAGGTAGCCTTCTGCTCAATTTCCGGCATGGCAGGGAAGTCACCATACAATGGCAGGGCATACTCGCCTTTGAGTACGCCCTCACGAACAACTTCCCACGGTCCCATGCTCGCGTTTGGATCCATCGCTTGCGGTGCCACACCCCATCCGGAAATTGCAATCGGGAGCGGTTTACCGTTATCATCGACCAGCGGAACATTCTCATAGCTGGCATCACCAGCGCCGGTATACCATTTGTGTTTGTACCCCATCCCTATCCTCAATATCGAGGACTTTTCCATCAAAGTGAGTTCAGCTCCGACTTTCCACGCCATTGCATTTCCGTCACCTGATAGGGCACGGGACTGGTGGCTGCTGATACCGGCTAATTCAGTATTGAAAACCCAGACAAGACCGGCTGCTCCTGTACTGAGTACAGCCGCCT
>CAYNFT010000145.1:0-2943 GCA_964396535.1 uncultured Dehalococcoidales bacterium
CAAGGGCAAGCGCCTCCAGGCAGGCAGCAACGACTGCCCGAAGATATCTCCAAAGTGCCGTTCTATCTCTTCCATGTCTTGTATTGGTCTCCATGGAGTTATTCCCCATCGTGGTCTCCATCTTTCCATTACCATGATTCACCTCCTTAATCTATCGTTGTTCCGATTACTGTCCCGCTTCCCAAGCCGTAGTGCATCAAAGCAGACACTTTAGTCCAAGATGGCATAAACTACCTGAATATCAAGGCTAACCTTCATCTCTCCAGGGCTGATTGGTGTCGTCGGCGCTACCGCTTCTTCTGCCATCCTAGGAGGTTGTGTGTATACAGGATATGAAATGCTTTCTGGGATATAGGTTGGCTTGCCCATTGATGTTGCCGCTTCGGCTTGAGCCTCAGTTACGCTTGCCCGCTGGGCTGATATTCCCAGCTGCAGAATAGCAATATCAGGGGTAGCGTTTACTTCACCGTGCCCATTTACCCATATTCCTTCCTGCTGGTTGGTAGTATATACAGAGGAGCCTGTACCTGAGGTACATCCAACTAATCCCGTTAGAACCAGCATTATCACGAAACCTATAGCTAATAAAATCTTTATTCTTATGATTTCCTCCTTTCTCAAATTTTCTTGACCAAGGCACCTACGTTCCGGAGTTCTAGGGACACCGAATATAATAATCGGCATGCAATAACAAAGTCATAAAATACAGCAAAAAAAAGTTACATAATTATGACATTTTAGAATGCTGTCTCTGGATAGGACTTAACTTAAACGTTGGTATCGAACGTGTTAAATGTACAATCGGGGCGTGTTGGGTTGAGTCTCATTTTAGCTGCAGTTTAATTGTACGTTTAGAGTTACACTCCTCTACCAAGGTGGGAGGAAAATCGTGCTAGGTTTACAAATACAGCAAAAGCTCCTAATGTTGAGGGGGCGAGTCTTAACACAACAAAACATCGGAATAGTATGATGTTGGATTCAGGCGCGTTACCAATGCACCACCAATATAGAAATTATAAAAGGAAAAGAGCGTGCGTATCTCTTTATAGATACAATAACTTCTCGTTGACTAATAACCGTAGAAAAATGATGATTCGTAGATGATAAGGACTGTTTTTCAGCCTCAGCCCGGGTATGGAAAGAGGAGCCCCCCCTCATGGGCCTGTTGTACCTCAAAGAGATATTTGCTTCCGGGATTTAATAACCACCGAACTCAATTTTCCCCCAACCGGTTGTTAAGAGTAATTATCACCTTAACGAAGTACAATAATTGAAGCCCGTATTATACCTATTCTACCCTTCTCCCCAAGGTCCGTGGATAATATCCGTTGTAGCTAGTTCGTTGACACCTTGGTGTATCTGGTCAACGAATCTTGGTTGTATCTGGCCTTGGAAATACTATCGAAAGTCCACGAACTCTAAACAAAAAACCGGCTGAATGGGCTGAAAATAGTACTCTACGGTGATTTTATTTTTATTTGCCAACCTTGGTCCGTGCCGAAAACCCCTATTTTCAACGCTTCCTCTTTTTGCCGATTAAACCAGTGCCCACAATAATCGTGCCTGAACCAGAGATTTTAGGACTGAGTCTTACCATTTTCTCGGTAGAATCCGGCGTTTGGTGAAATAGTTGAAAGGTAATCGGATAGAAAACGCAATAATTCAATAAGAAATTAATAAGTCAACAGAAAGGTATTCTTATCGGCCCACGCCATGTCGCTTAAAGAACATCTCCTGTTGCTCTGTCTGTAAACAGTTAGCGGCCTGCACAAAATCCTCTTTTGTTACCTAACTATCGTTGTTTCTGAACCAGTACCCTAACGGAGTGTGTGGTCTTCAGGATGTCTCGGGGTCAACCTGAGTCTTAATCTCCGCACCACTGACTCCCAACTTTCTAAGTTGCTGTATGGTTCTATACTTGATATTACGAGCACGGGCATTCTGTATTCCAGCCCTCCGGAATAACCTGTTGACAATGCTTTGTGCAGTTCGGTAAGCCATATGAGTCTCGCTCTTATTACCTGGGAAAAGATATGGCTCTTGATTGTCCCTATATTGAAGGTAATCCTTGATGTATTTGAGGGCGTGATCGCTAATTGGTACCAGATCAACATTTCCATCCGTGCGCGCGATCTGAAGGTAGCCTTCTTCTAATATGTCTATAACTTTTATGTTGATGGCTTCGGAGGGACGCAAACCGCAGTCACAATATACATAAAGGACGCACAGTTCGAACAGAGCACGGAAACGACCGTACCCTGACAGGTTATCATCGTAGATAGGCTTGTTCGCAGTTGTTAGAAGCTGCTGCCATTCTTCATCAGACAGGACGGTAGGATACTCTCTATGAGTCTTCAACCTGGGAATGTTTATCTCTTGACCAAGAAAACGAAAGTAGTTTATTAAAGCAGCGATACGTCCATTCAGGCTGGAAGGACTGTTGGTCTTTTCCAGGCTTGAAATGAATTCTTTAGCTAGTTGCGAAGTGGGTTCCCGCTCACCTAGGTAACTTTGGAACTTTTTTATCGTATGGAGGTACGCTCTACGTGTTAATTCTGCTTTCGGACCATTTTCAGCGGTAGTATGGCTCAGAAAGAAGTCAAACTCCTTCAATCCCTTGGACAAACGAGTGTGTAAACTGGTCGATTTGCTGGCCATCTCTGACAGCGCACATATCGACACCGCCGCCGACAGTGGTCTGAACGTTAGAAACAAGGCTGAACAATGGCGCCATCACCTTGCTCGCCTCGTCTGGTGTCCCGGGACTTGTGAACAAAGCTTTCTTGGCTCTGGGTATCGCGGTGCCTCCCCATATGATCTCGCTTTTCCGGATTCTTTTACAGAAAACTACCATAGTACACCTCCTTTTAGTAATGTTGCCTAAGAACATAATTGGTGAACGGGTAAGGCTCGCTAGAAAAAGGGCCAAACCTACGATAACCC
>CAYNFT010000146.1:0-2884 GCA_964396535.1 uncultured Dehalococcoidales bacterium
GTTTTATTTCTTGCCTAGGCAGGTTGTCGCCGTCAGGCTCACCCTAGCTTTGACTTCCCAACCAAGGCAGATAGTCGCTCACGCCTGTGGAGCGGGAGACGGGACTCGAACC
Organism: uncultured Dehalococcoidales bacterium; assembly: GCA_964396535.1. Classification (GTDB taxonomy): domain Bacteria; phylum Chloroflexota; class Dehalococcoidia; order Dehalococcoidales; family UBA2162; genus CAYNFT01. The sequence continues at coordinate 113 of CAYNFT010000146.1, forward strand.
CGCGACAACCTGCTTGGAAGGCAGGGACTCTGCCAACTGAGTTACTCCCGCATAGCTAGACTAGATTTTACGCTAAATCACGATGTAAAATCAACTTATTGACACCCACTACTGCGTGGGGTAGAATTTTCAGTACCTGGCTACGGAGGTGATTAATATGTGGGAAGGCGTTGCTGCGGGCCTGCTAATCCATTTGGGAAAAGGGCTGATTGATAAGTTTTGGGGTGAGCGCCGTGCTGGTAAACTTCCAGTTATTGACCAGTCTGGTGATTTTGGCTATATGGGGCTAGATGAAGGGAGAATGGTAGTCGGAAGTGATTTCACAGTAGCTGAAGGCCAAGAATACGAGTTGCTTTTTGGCGACATATACCTGCCTGATACGATTGCCGAATGGATGGAGGGTGATGAAATTCTTCTTGTTCTAATTATGGACGAAAGTAGCTCTCAGGTATATTTATTTGAGGCTGATTTGGAGGAAGGATACGCAATCTATCTTCCACATGGATTCTATTCCTGCTATGTATTTCTTATGGATCCTGAAGCGGATGATCTCTTTAACGCGGAGATTTATGCAGTTGGATTGCCACCCTGTGAGGGTATCGACCTCTCAGAGATCGATGGATTTAGTCTAGAAGATGAACAAGATATATTCGATATTGTAGATGATTCCCCTATAGCAATCACCCCTGGCGGTCCATTCTATCTGGATATCATTCTCATTGACACTGCCAGTGTTCCAGAGTTCCCCAAGTACTTCTCTGAATTTGCAGCTTGATTTTAACTATTATCCAGTTTGGGAACGGGATATTACCAACCTGATTTATAGTGCTGACTATTTTACGGAATACGTAGTTCCAGCAAAGGGACTGGCTTATAGCCAGTCCCTTCTTATTTCTCAGTAAAAAACTCGGGGTGAGAGGACTTGAACCTCCGACCTCAGCGTCCCAAACGCTGCGCGCTAGCCACCTGCGCTACACCCCGACATCAACATCACTGCCCTACCCTAGCTAATAATACGCCTAACCCTTATCTCTCTCCACCTGCTCCATAAGCTTGTTGTATTCTTTATCCACTCTTTCCTGAATCACTTTTATCTCTTTTTCAGACAGGTGCCGGAACCTCCCCTGCGGCTTTAGATAGTCCTCCACAGGCTTGCGTTTGGCAATATTTACGCTCAGTTTATATTTTCCATCCTCAATTTCATACAGAGGGAATACACCGGTCTGTACCGCCAGGCGACCAATCGCAATAGTTGATTCCGGAGAGCACCGCCAACCAGTGGGGCAAACGGATAGTATATGGATATAAGCCGGACCGTTAACTGCGGCTCCCTTAGCCACTTTGTCCATCAAATCAAAGGGATAACTGGGGCAGGCAGTGGCGACATAAGGAATATCGTGGGCAACGGCAATGGCTGGCATATTCTTCTTCCAGGTAATCTGCCCAATGCTCTTCTTGCCAGCCGGGGCTGTAGTCGTCGAAGCGCCATAAGGAGTGGCTGAAGACCGCTGGATTCCGGTATTCATATAGGCTTCGTTATCCCAGCAAATATAGAGGAAATTATGCCCCCTCTCTAACGCCCCGGATAGCGCCTGAAGCCCGATATCACTGGTGCCACCATCACCAGCCGTAGCTACCACATGGATATCTTTGTCAGGTTTCCTTCCCTTACTCTTTAGCGTTTTCAAGCCAGCCTCTATCCCGGAAGCTACTGCGGCCGTATTTTCGAACAGGGTATGAATCCAGGGAACTCGCCAGGAAGTCCAGGGAAGCTGAGATGAAATTATCTCCACACACCCGGTAGCGGAAACGATGATGACATTGGGCCCCAGTGCTTTACAAGCCAGCCTTACCGCCAAGGCTTCACCGCAGCCGATACAGGCTCGATGTCCGGGAGCAAGGTATTCCTCTTTAGTTATTTGTCTTTTGCCATAAGTAATATAGTTATTGCCCATTACTCTCTCACTCCAAATATCTCGAATTCTTGCTCGCTTCCCTTCTGCGAGATTTCAATACCCCGATTTATTATCTCTTCAAATCCAGCCACAGTAACATCCCGTCCCCCCAGACCACCAATGATATTCACTACCTTGGGCTTCCTGTCCTCATTGTATAAGGTTGACCTCACCTCGGAGCAAACCGGTCCTGCCTGTCCACCGAAGGAAAGTGCCCTGTCAAAGACGATGAGAGTCTCGGCATCCTTAACCGCCTGGCGGAGTTCTCTGGTGGGGAAGGGTCGCCACAGGCGTAGCCTGACCAGCCCGACATCCTTGCCCTCGTCTCTCATCTTGTCAATAGTTGCCATTGCCGTCTCACTAAAGCTTCCCATAGTCAACAGTAGAACCTTCGCCTGTTCGCTGTGGTAGCTCTCTACCGGCAAGTATCGGCGTCCAAATATGCTGGCGAATTCATCCCAGCATTTAAGTATTACATCTTTCGAGGCAGCCAGATTTACTTCCTGTGCCTTCTTGGTCTCCGAGTAGATGATGGGTGGAGCGAAAGTCCCCATACTTGCTGGTTTCTCAGGGTCCAGCGGGAAAGGGTAGTTATTCTGAGGGAGAAACTTGTCCACCTCGCTCTGCTCTGCAATAAGAATCGGTTCAATCATATGTGACAGGTGGAAGCCGTCCAGGTGAACCATCACCGGGAGTAAAACCTTTTGGTCTTCACCAATACGAAAGGCACATAGGACGTTATCGAATACCTCCTGCCCGTTTTCGGTAAATATCTGAATCCAGCCGGTATCGCGGACAGCCATGGCATCAGAGTGGT
>CAYNFT010000147.1:0-2869 GCA_964396535.1 uncultured Dehalococcoidales bacterium
GTATCTCGGTTGACTATGGGGTCAAGGTAGATGGGGATGTAGTTTATGGGCTGCTCTCCGACCCAAGCAAAGATCGGCCCTCTGGGGTACATGCAAGTCCTTCCGAGGTCATTTTCGGAGGTCTGGCTCTCTGGCTGAGTTTGCGAGTGCCAGGCTTGTGCGTTCTATCGGCAGAGGGTCAATCAGCAGATCGGGGCATTGTACCTTGTTTCATGGTATACCGAGGAGAGTGGAGGAGATGCTGGACTATTGGCCTACTAGGGGATGAGGGACTTTGTGTATTTGTCCGCTCTCCCAAGCAGGATTCTTCTTCGGAACAGCTGGACGGTTCTCAGACTTTCGAGCTATTTGTACGAAGTTTTGGACCAGGGACCGAGCTTGCCAGGCGCCTTGTCGAGCAGGCCAGAGCTTGGGATGCTGCTGGGCGTCCGTCCAGCAATGGGCTTCGCATAAAGGCTTACCCGAAGGACACCGATTATGTCCCATCAACTGATGAATTTGTCGTACGCAAACGATGGACCCAGCTCGTCTTGGACTGGGAATAGCCATTTTATAGCTACGAAAGATATCAGCCTGACAAGCACCTATTTCAGGGTCAATAGAGGGTGAGCCGTGCGGGCCATTACCCAGGAGAAATTCCCGGATGAACCAGCCACAGCCGAAAGGACGTAGAAATCCACCACGATTTGGCCTGAGAAGTAAGGTCATGACTCATCCTTCGACCACAGTTTTTCGTACCACTCCCGGTGCTCCTCACCGGCCACTTTTCGGTATTTGGCGGTAGTATTAAAGCTGGCATGTCCGAGGTGCTCTTGAAGCATTCGAAGTCCGTCACCGGAATCGTTGGTTTTGGCGGCATGAACCGCAAAGGCATCTCTTAGCTTGTGAGGCGATACGCTGTGTACCTTGCCCGTCTCGGGATTAACCAGTTTGGGCAGACCGGCTAGCTCAGCACATTCTTTGATGATCTGCCAGGCTCGATGTCGATTGATACCGAACAATAACCTCTTATTATCTTTAATAACTGGACCACCACGGTTAATGTATTCTTGAAGGAGATGAATTGTATCTTTATCAAGAGGTAAGAGTCAAAGGTCCAGAGGTATCGGTAAGTTGTATTCCTCCATTGCTGTCGGGGATGATGGCGAAGGAAACTTTTATAGTTCTCCCTATTGTACACGATGGTGGGCGGTACCGTACGATAGACAGAACTTTTGAACTGGCTTTCAGTATTCCCATGTGAGATACACGGATTGATGTAGGGCAGCCTATTCAGTTGTACAGAGGGCTTGGATTCTTTCCCAGCCCTCTCGTTTGCTATGGGGTTATCCTAGAACTTCCCAAAAACTGGTAAAACTCCTATGTCAAGTCTACCGCTTCGTAGATTCAATGACTTCTCCGGTTTACCTGGTTTCGGTTTTACCATGCCTACAGATCCCGAGATTCTGGCCACCCGACCGCACGGGTAACAAATCAAGCTAATGTTCAGCATTCACAGCCATACGATTAGCCTTCTCGTACTCATCAGATTGAGAAAGTACTAATGAAATCCTTTTTCCATTTGCTTTATCTAAGTCCGGTATGACCTTGCTGCAAAAGTTCTCGTACTAACGCAGTCCCTTCTCCGCTTGCTTCACAATAGAGTTCACGAGCCATTTTGCCAGCCATCCCTTGGCTCCCTGTCTAGCCATCGACAGCCTATCCATAACCGTGCTCATCCGTTGGATTTTCCCATTGTTAAACTCCCACGTGCACATAGCCAGCACTTCTGCTCTCATGCCCCGAAAGGTCCCTGCGATGTTGTGTTCGATAAAAGCTTTATCGCCCTGCGCTATGATGCCATTCCCCGTCTCTGTAATCTTTACATCTTGCATAGACTCAGCCATCCACCTCAAGTAGCGCTTCACCTCCTCCTTGCCTTTAAATGTGCCAGCGGGGGTAACCCAGACCGCGTCTTCTGCCCAGAAGGAAAGCCCCTTCTCCACATCCCCCTTCTCCATCGCTCCAAAACAATCTCGCATGATCTTCAGAATCTTTTCGTCAGGCATCTTAGCCACCTCCTAAAATCTTGGCTATTTATTTTGCACCTCATAGTCGGTGCTTAGACAAAGACCTAACAAAAGCCTTCCTTTTCCTTGATACTCTTTACACTATAGAGCTTTCTTATTGATGCAACACGGTGACGATTCACTTCATTTCCTCACTTCCTTAGGAGAACTACATTACGTTATTTTGAGCTTAGCTCACATATACCTGGTTTGATTCTAGTCCTTTTTTGTAAGGCTGTCGATGCCCTATTGGCTAAGCAGGAGTTAAATTTGGGAACATAAACCCGAGTATGTAAGATGCATATCATACAATACGCCCTAATGTTCATTAGGCGGTAAAATGTCCTTTTCTGAATATCAAGGACTCCTTATTCATCCAGTTTTTCGTAACCCGGTATGGACGCGGCTATCTTTATCAGTTCTTCCCTGGAGAAATCCTGGCTGGCGTAGAGTTTCACGGTTGAATCGACTTTGTCGCCGTAGCTTGCTTTCCACAGCACGTATCCATCTCCTTCTTCCTCCAGTCTGCCGCCTGCTGCTTCTATGAATTCGGCCCAGGGCATCTTGAGACCAAGCGTCGCTCTGTCCCATCCGATATAGATAACAAGTCGACAGCGGAACTGTGAGCCTTTCCATTCGACTGGTTGGTCGGAAATCAGTAGGTAAACGTTCGTTACTGGTGGAGAAGACTCTGGCTGATGCTTATAGTAGACTTCCTGTATCTCGTAGCTGGGTGGCAAATAGGTTGGCACCTGGAGCTTACTGCCAATGAATGATTCCACTTTTTTTATGGTTGTTTCCTGGTAGCCGTCCGGCAGGTA
>CAYNFT010000148.1:0-2869 GCA_964396535.1 uncultured Dehalococcoidales bacterium
TGACCATATTTATGGCAGTAAGGTCATTGGCTATGAAAAAATCCTCCCGCTTCTTTGCGGCGGCAATCTCAGAAGCATCAAGTGTTTTCAAATGCTGAGTAGTAAACGTTAGCTGCAGGCCGAACAGAACAATCAACCAGGTGATATAAATCCAAAGTACCGTCATCGGCACAAGTGCCAGCACTCCATAAACGGTACTGTATAGCTTCATTTCAGTTACGGCATATCCAAAGAGACCTTTGGCTGCTATCCAAACCAGCGATGCCACCGCAGCGCCCCATATAGCGGCTTTAGCGTTAACCTTCGTATGCGGCAGGATAAAATAAAGCAAAAAGAACACAATCGCTGCGATGATATACGACAAAATAGCGGGGGCGATAAATGATAAAACAGTTTTCTGCAGGTATCCGATGGCTGAATATCGCGAGCTCAGGTATATTCCGACTCCGAGGACCAGCGGGCCGAGTGTCAGAAGAGCCCAATAATTAATGACTCGTTGAAGAAAATTACGCCCTCTACCTACGTGCCAGATATTATTAAATGCCTTTTCTATTGTTGATAAAAGTGCCAGGGCCGCCCAGATGACAATCAAGGCGCTAACCAATGTAATTGTACCCTTGTGCGTGCCTGCAAAAAAACCATCGACTATCCGGTCGAGATGCTCTGTAAGTACAACAGTTTTCTCCAGCCCTTCGGTACTCGTGGTGTGACTCTTGAAGGCGGTAAGATGGGCTTGGTCATAGATGAAATTTTTTATCTTTTGTCCGACATCACTGTAAGCTGGAAACAACTGGAATATCAAGAGCATCACTATAGCCAAAGGTACGAGCCCTAAGATTGTATGATATGAAAGGGCCGCCGCCTGCTGGCCGGAGCGGTTTGTCCTAAGCAGTCTAGCACAATGCGACCACAGTTTAATCTGAAACACAGCAAAACGACCCGCTTTACCGAGCTGTGCGGTGGGTGTCGATAAAATTTTTCCAAACATCTCATACACCTTTCAAATAAAATTCAATCGCCTGTTGATTTCAACCAGCTAATCCAACTACTTAAATATATCTTCGAGACCTTTCCTGAGCTGGTCCTTCAAAAGCTCCCTGGTCCCGTCCTGAATGAACTTACCCCAATCAATTTCGGGCTTTCTTAAAGTTCCTTTTACCGTCAACGTTATTCTCTTATCTTCACTTTGCTCGCCCGTCCTGACAGTCCTGCCTCCGAAAGTATAAGGAACAGTAATCGTAAAATCCTTAATCTTCTCATCCAGGTTCAACGGCAAACTTCCACTGAAATTACAGGGATTATCGCCGATATCAAGCTGCATATCATCATAAGAAATAAACCCGTCGGCAACGGTAAAGTTCGTAGGATGAATAGTCATGCTCTGACCTTGCGAGGAACCAAGTTTTGAAAGTATTGAGCCGAGAAAACCGCCCGGCTTCATATCTATCTGTGTTATGGAGATTGTGCCGTTTATTTCTATGTCTTCTTTAGCGCCACCGGTGATTGGAATAGAAAGAGTATCACAATGAAAATTGGCGATGCCGGTGACATCCACAGCATTTGCGAAAATCGGATTCAAAAATCTTAAGATGCTGTTACTTACTTCATCATTGATTTGTATATCTTTGACGACCTGAATCGGCTGGGATGTCTTTAGCAGAGATGGTTTTTTGTTGAAGTCGGCGTTGGCTGCAAAATTTAACTGACCCTGATTGACCGTAGATGAAAACGGCGCGATGTTGAGCATACCCTTGCTGAGTTGAATATCAACGTTGGTTGGCCCGATATCAAGACCCATATATTCGGACTGTTCAAAGCCAATTTTGCCCTTTGTTTCGAGATTGGGCAAAAGCTGCTCCGGTTTATCGGTTGGGTATTGACAGGACAGACTCAGCGTATCGGCCCTTTTTCCTTTGAGTTTGAAACCGGACGGCAGGAACGGACTAACAATACTGCTGACAGCGGCCCAGTCCCATTCGTAATTTAGATGACCGTCCAGCTTTGTCTTGCCGTGTTGTTCGCTCTTCTCAAACTCGAATTTGATTTTAATATCAGGACTGGTCAGCCGAAGCTCACGAACGACCCAGTTTCCTGCAGCAGGAGTAAAGTCGCCGTCAAAAGTAAACAAAACCTGGTCCTGAGCGAAAGGTTCCTGCTCAGGCGAGATGAGTTTCAGATTATCAATTTTTGTAGAATCGGTTCTGACTGTATAAGTATCTTTTTTGGAAGTAACCGACAGCTGTGATTCTGCGATTCCGGAGATTTGCATCTTTTCCGGGAAAGAGGCGAAAAGAACTGCAAATGGTTGCAGCTTTTGCAGGTCAACTTGTTCGGCAGAGACATTTAGCCTCATCGGCATTTCGGCCTTTTTGCCTATTGGCAGAACAGCGTTCTTAATACCAAACCGGCCAAAACTTGTTAGGCCCTGCAAAGAATCAATCACAGCAACAGAATCTTTTCGATTATACCCAACTGCAAAATCTATTTCTGCCTTCGGCTCGGAAACGCTCACACCCTTTTCTGAAGTTATCCGGAGATCTTTAATTGTCGATGAGCCAACGGCTGAAATCCTGCCATCCAAAGTAGATATCGTTCCTTTTTCGAAGACCTGCCCTGCCAATTGATATTTGATATCTACAAATTGCCCCAACTGGTTCTGCAGCTCCGATAAATCAACACCGGCACTGTACTGAAGTGATTCTGTGCTGCCGGAGCAGTCAATTTGTGCAAATGACGATGAGACACCAACATTATCAAATATTACCTTATCCTGCTCCGCTGTAATTTGGGCTTCAGCTTTAACCGCCTGGGAAAGGGCTATAGGTTTTCCATCAACTACTCCTTTGAGGTCATCGAGAGTGGCCTGTCC
>CAYNFT010000149.1:0-2665 GCA_964396535.1 uncultured Dehalococcoidales bacterium
CCGGTCAGGCCAGCCGGTAACATGGTTGAAGCCTGATAGAGCTGACAACTGGAAGCCCCAACCAGGGTGATGAGCATAGGGTCCCGTTTGCCCCTGCATACAGGAGCTGAGCATGATTATGTCTGGTTTTATCTCTTTAACCACTTCATAACCCAGTCCGAGCCTTTCCATTACTCCCCCAGCATAGTTTTCCACTAAAACATCAGCCCAGGCAATGATTCTCTTCACCACTTCCAGTCCTTTGGGATTGGTGAGGTCAAGGGTTACGCTGTGCTTACCGGTGCTCCACTGGGTAAATTGAGCAGCGAGATCCGGTTCTGTGCCCGATGCTCGAAAAAAGTCGAGCGCTTTTCTGCTCTCTATTTTAATCACCTCCGCGCCATAGTCAGCGAGAGTCTTGGTTGTTAGAGGTCCCACTATGACTCGACTGAAATCGACAATCTTTATTCCCTCAAGCAGCATTTTTGACATATTTTCCCTCCTAATCCTTCTCTAAGTTTGCTATATAACCTTAGCCTGCTTTAATATCACGAGCTTCTCCCTTGAGATGCCCAACTCCTTCTCGTAAATTTCCTGATTATGCTCACCAATAAGCGGGGCACGGCGTGATATTCTGGGAGGTAACTCTGTAGTCTTAACGAAAGAGCCAGGGTAGGTAATGGTGGTACCTAATTCAGGGTGTTCCAACTCCACCCAGTAATCCCTGGCATCAAGCTGGATATTCCCTACTATCTCAGCAGCGCTGGACATAGGATAGACCTGAGCGTTATGCTTTATTGCTAGCTCAAGTATTTCCTTTTTGGTGTGCAAACTAAAAAGTTTAAGTGTCGGTTCTACTATGTTTTCTACCATATCTGGAGTTGCCTGCATCATATTAAATGTATCCCAATCAATTTCTTTTATGAATTCGGTTGCAACCCCTTCGCTCTCCATCCACCTGACAAGTGGCGAGTTCCAGCGCCTGGCAAACTGACCACCCCAGTAAATGGCATAGACGTAGCCGTCCTTACAGGGCCATATCCGTCTTAAGCCAGATAGCCGTCCTCCCCGCTGCGCGATTCTCTTATTGAAATCCCAGTGGCTTGTAATCCTCTCAGGGGTGCAGCGAGTGCAAGAGTCGTGGATTGAGACATCAACGAACTGCCCCTCTCCTGTTAGCTCCCGGTGGTAAAGAGCCATTATTGCTCCCTGTGCTCCCTGACCCCCACCATGCAGGTATGCTTGAGGATGACCTAACCGAACAGGAGGACGGTCAGCATCACCGATGGTGTACGAATAGCCGCCCAAAGCCCAGGCTACAATATCAGAAATCTTATAATCCTTATAAGGGCCTGTCTGTCCAAAGGGGGTGATGGAAACCAGGATTATACCGGGATTGAGCTTCTCCAGGTCTGAGTATCCCAGGCCAATCTTATCCATATATCCCGGCGCGAAGGACTCTACTACAACATCGGCACTCTTTACTAGTTTCTTAAAGATTTCCTGCCCGTCGGCTGTCTCGATATCAAGGGTTACTCCTCTCTTGTTGGTATTGAAAGCAAACCAGAAGAGGCTCTTTTCCGGGTCAGGCTCGTCATGATAGAATGGACCCAGACGGCGGGCAGGGTCACCATCTGGTCTTTCAATCTTGATAACATCAGCTCCAAGATCTCCCAAAATCTTCCCACACATGAGACCCTTCTCATCAGCCAGGTCTAAAACTCGATACGGACTGAGCATACCTTCTACCTTCTGTTCCATACTTTACTTCGTTCTCCCTTCATAATTCATTAATAACCTGCCGGGCTAAATGGACTTATACCACTTATTATCAGAGATGTCAAACTAGCATCTTCCATAAATGGGATTTGGGGCCGCCTGCTAACGTCATGAGACTGTCATTTGTGCCTATGGAGCGGAAGACGGGACTCGAATTCCTCAACCTGCTTGGAAGGTTGCCCGGAGACAAACTACTTATCGCTTAATAGACTAACCGCTTGCCTCCTTTCTGGTTCGTATTGCAGCAAACAGAAACCGGGGAATCAAGCCCATTTTTGACCAGTAACGTGCTCTCAGTTCACTATTGTCCGGGAACGCCTCGAATTCTTGCCGAGAGTCAACTTATTGTTATCTTATCTCATTGGATTTATAATTAACTGCACCCCTATTACTATAGAAATAGCTTTAGGAGGTGAATATGGAGGTTGACAATCAGCCGCGCCCGTATAATATTATCAGTAGCAGAATAGGAGTGTATTTCACTCTGACTGTCTTCAAGTAAGGAGAATAGTGATGTCATTAACCGAAATACAGGAGATACCAAAGGAGAGCCTGATTCTACTGGCAGGGCCTCCGGGAGCCGGGAAATCTACCTTCTGCCATCAGGTGGTGCTCAACAGTATAGCTGCGGAAGGACCTGTCATATTCATTACTAGTGAGCAAAGTCCCTCTGGGGTAACCGGGCTCTTAAAAGAAAAAGGTATGGGAGAAACGACTGCGCTGAGCTTTGTTGACGCTTTCACTGAGACAGTGGGACTGGCATGCACGTCTCGCTCAGATACGATATGTGCTAACTGTGCTGACTTAAATAGTCTGAGCATGGCTACTACAAGACTGCAAGAGAGGATGGGGCAAAAAGGCATACTGCTTGCTTTCGATTCGCTCACTTCTCCTTACCTGTTTTGTG
>CAYNFT010000150.1:0-2661 GCA_964396535.1 uncultured Dehalococcoidales bacterium
GCTGCCATACTGGCTACAGAAATGGTCACCTCAGGTGGGAACTGATAAGCGAGCACCTGATAAAAAGAATGTCTTACGGTTACTAGAAATTTTTATTAGTGTAGGGTGAGTATTGAGCTCATTGACTTGAATGACTGAGGGGGATAAGGAGGATAAGGAATATGGAAAGGTTCCAAAAACTACTGGAAGACCCTCACAAGTATGCCAAGGAATGGAAAGCCAAGACCGGCGGTAAGGTGCTGGGCTACCTGTGCCACTACTTCCCTGAAGAGCTTGTATATGCAGCGGGAGTTCTTCCGGTCCGCATTTTGAGCCAGCCTGATAATGATGGTATCAGTAGTCGCTATATGTATGACACCGTTTGCCCGAACGCCCGAGGCCTCCTGGCTGAGGGCTTAAAAGGTAACTATGATTATCTGGATGGGATGGGCCATGCTGAATGCTGTATGTGCGTGCGCGCTGCTGAAGCCGGTTGGCGAGAACATGTGCCTACTCCTTACAAATACTATGTGTCGGTGCCTTCATATGTGGATAATCCTGGGGCCAAGCCCTTCATGCGGGCAGAGATGTCAGCCTTTAAGAGGAATTTGGGGGAATGGATAGGTAAGACTATCACTGACGAAGCTCTGGACCACGCAATTGATGTATATAATACCAGCCGCAGCTTAATGAAGCAGGTGTACGAACTCAGACGAGCTGCTAACCCTCCGGTCTCCGGGACAGAGGCATTTGAAATGATACTATCCAGCCAGATAATGGACAAGGAGGAACATAATAAGCTCCTTAAGGATGCCATAAGCAAGCTGCCACAGCGAAAGGGAACGAGTAATACCGGCCCCCGGCTGATGCTACTGGGTAGTGAAATCAGCGATACCAAGCTGGTCAGGTTAATAGAATCGCTGGGGGCGACCATCGTTATTGATGGGCTTTGCAATGGAAGTAGCTATATCTGGACTAACATTGTTCCGCAAGAAGACCGTCTACTTGCCCTTGCTCTGCGGTATCTGGATAAGGAACCTCGCTGTCCTATAAAGGATAATATACATCGGCGGAGGCCAGCCCAGCTCATGGGGCTGGCAGTGGACTACAATGTACAGGGAGTTATCTACGCCATGGAAAAATTCTGCCATCCTCATCAGTTTGACCGTCATCCTATTGAGGAGGCGCTCAAGGAAAGGTATATCGCTATCCATAATATTGAATATGATGGCACTATACCCACTTTGGAATTTCAGACTCGCATCGAAGCCTTTGTTGATACATTACGACGACCTGTACTGGTGTGAGAAGTTGAGTTTCACCTCACAGGGGAGAGAAACATTAGAGGAGGTGTAGAAATGTTGGTACAAAAGGCAAAACAGAAATGGGAGACCAGACCTCTGGAATGCTGGAATAAGGCCAAAGAATTAAGAGCAGACTTCTACACGAAAGAGGCAATCGCTAAAGAAGAGAAGATGTGGCTTGTTGATGGCGCTAACGCCACGATGATGGCTGGCATAGGTAATTGCCATACTGTGTTTGTTCAACCTCTAGGCGCCAGCATAGCTAATGAAGGCGACAAGTTCGCCCGGGAGTGCCGGGCTGCCACGGAGGCGAAGGGATACGGGCGTGATTTGTGTGGTTACATGTTAAATGCCCTTGGTGCCATGTTTATTAATCGTGGCCTCAGGGGTGCAGAGTGGCACGAGCGAGACTTCGTGATGGCAGGATTCAACGGATGTGATATGCATTGCAAGCACTCTCAGATAGTCGCTGAGCATGAGAATGTCCCGCATCACTACACGGACTGGGTGGCATACCATGGCGAGGCTGACGCTGAAAGAGACGAGGCCAGAGCGGAGTATCAGCTTGCTCAGACTCTTGAGCTGCTGGAATGGCTGGAGAAGACTACCGGGAAAAAGTTTGACGATGAGGCTTACATCGAAAACGCCAAGAGCGGAATGCGCCTTCAGGCACTTAAGGGAGATGCAATGCTGTACCAGCAGCACATCCCGGCACCTCTCGACCAGAAGACGATTTACTCCCTCTTCATCCTCGGTGGTCTGGTAAGAACTGATCAATTTAGTACGGAGGCATTCTGGAGGGAGCTCAGGGATGAGGTGAAGTGGCGGACGGAGAACAACATCGCTGCCGTGGCTACCGAGAGATACCGCTGGGTAGAGTCGGAGCCACCACCCTGGTTTTTCCTCAGATACTACCGTTACATGGAGGAGTATGGCGCCGTCTGCATTGGCTCCCCCTACACTCATGGTGTGCGGCCGCAGCAGCAACCAGACGGGACCTGGACTCGCCCGAAGACTGCTCTGGAAGAGGGAGTGCCGCTCAACACCAGGGAGGATCTTCTTCGAGCTGGGCGTAGGGGTTCAAGTGGCAGTCAACCAGCAGGACATGGCCCAACACAGCCACAATACCAAGAAGGAGTGCTGAATATGATCAAGGCGTACCACTGTGACGGCGTAATCCTCGCTCTTCAACGTGCTGGCGTTGGCTGCGTCTGGGGTCATAGGGAACTTGCTGTAAAGCTGGAGGAGATGGGAATACCAGTTATGCACTACGAGACGTCTCACCCGGGTGTCCACGTTGATTTTGATGAAAATCGTATGCTTGACCAGCTGGATACTTTCATGGAGACCCAGGGACTGAGAAGGCTGGATGTAGAGG
>CAYNFT010000151.1:0-2607 GCA_964396535.1 uncultured Dehalococcoidales bacterium
CACCTAAATCAGCCCAGGCTTCACAGACGGCGATTTCAACATCAAGCCACTTGGCAAACTTATTCTCATCCGACCACACCCTTTTCATCTTTGGCCTGGAATACCGCTCAATCATTTGTTTTCTCCTTGTAGCTCACTTCGGTATTTTTCGTAGGCCTCTCGAATCTTATCATATTTTAAGCCCAGAATCTCGGCAGCGAGGTAGGCAGCGTTCTTAGCTCCGGCAGAACCTATAGCTACGGTAGCTACCGGTATTCCGGCTGGCATCTGAACAATGGAGTAGAGGGCGTCAACCCCCTTTAGCTCACTGCTGGCTAAAGGCACGCCGATGACAGGTAGGGTAGTCCAGCTAGCCAGAACTCCGGGTAGATGGGCAGCTCCCCCGGCGGCAGCTATTATGACTTCAATCCCCCTGCTTCTTGCCTCCTGCCCGTATTTCCTGGCTTTTTCCGGGGTGCGGTGGGCTGAGATTACGTTGACCTCGTAATCAATGCCAAGCTCTTTTAATACATCCAGTGTCGGCTGTACGGCATCAGTGTCTGATTTTGAACCTATGACTACGCCTGCCAGTGGCATGTTTCTACCTCACCCCCTTACTCATTTATCAGAGCAATATCCTTGCGGTAATGGCGGCCCTCAAAGTGAATCCGTGAGATATTATCATAAACTTTTTCTCTGGCTTCGGCAAGGATCTTACCCATAGCGACTACGGTTAAAACCCGCCCGCCACTGGTCAATACCTGCCCTGGCTCTGCTCCAACCTTTGTCCCGGCGTGAAATACAGTAATGTCAATATCTAAATTGCCCAGCCCGCTGATGGTGAAGCCTGTTTTATAACTGCCGGGATATCCCGCCGAGGCCATTACTACCCCAACGCAGGCTTCGTCGCTGCACTCCACATTTATCTGGTCGAGGTTACAATTTATCACCGCCAGCATAATATCTATCAGGTCAGTCTTGAGACGGGGTAAGGTAACCTGTGCTTCCGGGTCGCCAAACCTGGCATTAAATTCCAGCACCTTTGGCTTTTCATCGCTAATCATTAAACCGCCGTAAAGGACTCCCTTATAGGGCCTTTTTTCTTTATCCATAGCCTTTACCGCTGGCTTCATAATAGTTTCCATTACACCTTTAGCTAGCTCCGGAGTATAAAAGTACGGCGGGCTATAGCTGCCCATACCGCCAGTGTTAGGTCCCTGGTCTCCATCATATATCCGTTTGTAATCACAGGCATCCACCATCGGCACCACAGTCTTGCCATCGCTAAAGGCGAAGGAGCTTATCTCCTTTCCTGAAAGACACTCTTCAATAACTACGTTATCACCAGACGCTCCCAGTGTTTTCGACTCCATAATGCTGGAGAGAGCGTCCAGGGCTTGTGGTATGGAATCGGCTACAATTACTCCCTTACCCGCTGCCAGCCCATCGGCCTTGACCACGATAGGGGGTGTTTGTTGCTTGACATAATCTTTAGCCTGGCTATACTCGGAAAAGCTCTTGCTTCGGGCGCAGGGTATGCCATACTTCTGCATTAAATCCTTGGCGAATACTTTGCTCGATTCTATCTGTGTGGCTCCCTTAGTCGGGCCGAAAATAGGAATACCTATGCTTTGAAAGCGGTCGACAATACCCTCGGCCAGTGGTGCCTCGGGTCCAACAACTACCAGCTCAATTTGCTTTTGCTGAGCTGTTTTAGCCAGCTCCTCTATATTGCCCGGGTTAATATCAAGATTCTGGGCAGTTTGAGCCGTGCCGGCATTACCCGGAGCAGCGTAAATTTCCTCAGCTTTGGGGCTCTGGGCAAGTTTCCAGACCAGGGTATGCTCCCTGGCACCACTGCCAACAACAAGTATTTTTATCTACCTCACCCCCCCTTTTTCAAACTTTGCGTAAGCTCAGGCTTTATCCAAATGATTTTTTTCTTGTTCAATGCAGGATTTTCAACATACTTTGTTTATAACCCTATCCCCTGTATCCCCTTCCCCTTAGCAAGGGGAAGGGGAAGGTTTTTTATGAAGAGGGGCTTCGCCCCTCTTAAACTCCCTACCTGTGTTCAGACAATTTTTCGTTCTTATTAACTATGACATTGCCATCTTTGTCTCTAACGTACTCTACATACGAATCAGGCAAGTCAGGATGTTCTCGGTCTACAATTTTCCTTTTGTATACAAGTTTGCCGTTCTTTCCTCTTTTTACACCTTGTTCAGACTCATAATCCGCTCTGTTCTTCTTATGTTTAGAAGATGGTTTTTTAGCCTTCAATCCAATATATTCATGCAAAACTAATGTCTCTTTTACAGTTACGTATATATTTCGTTTAAGCGAACCACATTTGGGGCATGGTTTGTGCTTTCCTGACTCTTTGTCAATGTCATCACACTGAAAAAGGTAGCCACAATTACCGCATTCTACATAATCATCAACTATGTCAGACATTTTGTTTACTTACTACTCCCACTCTATAGTTGATGGGGGTTTGGAGGTTATATCGTAGACGACGCGGTTTACGCCGGAGACTTCGTTGACGATACGGTTGGAGATACGGGACAGGAGGTCGTAGGGGAGGCGTGCCCAGTCAGCAGTCATGGCATCCTCGCTGGTTACGGC
>CAYNFT010000152.1:0-2529 GCA_964396535.1 uncultured Dehalococcoidales bacterium
CCTCTTCCCTGGGGTGGGTGGTTAGAGAAACCCGGATGGTATCGCCGATGCCCAGGTAGAGCAGGGTGCTGATGCCAACGCTGCTGCGGATGATACCTGTCCGGGGAGGACCAGCTTCGGTAATACCTATGTGGAGGGGGTAGGGGATTTTCTGGGCGATGTCCTGATAGGCTTCAATGGTGGTTGGTACATCAAAGGCTTTGAGGGAGACCTTAATCAGGTCAAAGTCCAGGCTCTCCAGTAGCTTTATCTGCTCCAGGGCAGCCTCTACCATCTGCTGAGCGGTGGTTAACTTTGGATTTGCCTTTTTGGGCAGGCTGCCGGCGTTTAGCCCGATGCGAATAGGTACATTCCTCTCTTTGGCAGCCTGAACCACAGCTTTAACCTTTTCCGGTTCGCTGATGTTGCCCGGATTCAAACGCAGGCCGTCAGCACCAGCCTCCAGCGAGGCTAGAGCCAGCCGATAGTCAAAATGTATATCGGCAATTAAAGGGATTGAAATACCTCTTTTTATAGCTTCGATAGCCTGCGCTGCCTGCATGTCTGGCACAGCCACCCGCACTATTTCGCAGTCACAGTCCTCAAGTTCCTTAATCTGGGTGATGGTTGACATAACATCACGAGTATCCGTGTTGGTCATGGACTGCACCACAATGGGAGCATCACCACCAATAGTCACCTTGCCAATTTGAATGGGTTTACTTTTCCGTCGAGGATTCATAATTATTTCTCTACCTCTCCCCCTTTTAATTTATACAACCCTATCACCTTTTTCCCCTCCCCCTTATTAAGGGGAAGGGGGAGTCTGTATAAGAGAGGCTTCGCCTCTCTAGCTCTCCTATTTTATATATCTCTCCTTCAAAGGAGAGGGGGAAGAATTTTCCTAGGAGGGGCTTTGCCCCTCTTTAACTCCCTTAAATCTAGAAGGGCTTTACCCCTCTTTGATTTCACCTTATGGTATCAGGCTTTCTCCCCTTATGATGCGTACGATGTCCTGGAAGGTGACGGCCAGGAAAAAGACCATTAGCAGGGCAAAGCCGATAAGGTGCACCAGCCCTTCGGCTTTTGGCGAGATGCGCTTGCCCCGGCGTATCCATTCGAGGAGGACAAAGGCAATCCGTCCCCCATCCAGGGCGGGGAGGGGAAACATATTGACTATAGCCAGGTTTATGCTGAGAAAGGCAGCAAATTCCAGAAGGGGACTGATTCCAGCCTGGGCTATCTCCCCTGTTAGCTGAGCAATACCTACCGGTCCAGCTAATTCCACAGACATCGCCCCAATAATCATACTGAATATCCCGTTCTTGAATAGAATAAAGGTTTCTACACAAGCACTGACCCCCATAGGTATTGCCTTCCAGAAGGGATAGCTCTGGCGGACGACGGTTGCCTCTGAAGTGGTAATTTGTATTCCGGCAGCAGCTTCACCCTCCGGGGGTCTCCAGCGGGGTATGAGCTCAACCGTTTCTGTAGTTGCGTCCGGGTGCTGGATGAGCAGGCTAACTTCATTGCCCAGATTTAACTGGATATAGCGACTTACGTCACTATTATTGTCAACTGGTTTCTCATTTACGCTGAGGATGGTATCTCCAGACCTGATGCCAGCTATGGCGGCCGGGGAATCCGGGCTTACTTCTTTTACCGTTACCTGCCCTATTAATGTATTGTAAGGGACCATAAAAGCAATGGAGAAGAGGAGGAGGGGCAGCAGGAAATTCATCAGTGAGCCGGCACTGAGAACCAGAAGTCTGATGCCGGTTTTCTTGCTGGCCAAGCTTCCTGGCACTTCGGGGTCTTCTTCACCAGCCATCTTGCAAAACCCGCCCAGCGGTATTGCGTTCAGGGAATATATTGTCCCGCGCCGTTTAATCGAAAATAATCGTGGGGGATAAAAGAGACCGAACTCCTCCACTTTTACCCCCGTAGCTTTGGCGGTACCAAAGTGCCCCAATTCATGGGCTAGAATAAGCACCACTATAACGACAAAGAATGATACTATGGAAATCACTACCGTCATAGATTATCTCCGCCGATAAGCTGTTTGACTTTCTCCCTGGCCCAGCTATCAGCCTCCATTATCTCCTCCAGAGTAGGGTGTTCTGTAGCTTTATGTTCAGCCAGTGTTTGCTCTACAAGCCTGGCAATATCAGTAAATTGAATGTGTTCAGAAAGGAAAAGCTCAACAGCTACTTCATCGGCAGCACAAAGTGCTGCCGGGTAGGTTCCTTCCTTCTTCACTGCTTCGATAGCCAGCCTGAGGCAGGGGAAGGTATCAAAATCAGGCTGCTCGAAGGTCAGGTCTTTAAAATTGTACCAGTCAAGCTTGGGCAATTGTGGGTTGGGCAGGCGCTCAGGATAAGACAGGGCGTATTGGATGGGTAAGCGCATGTCAGGGTAGCTTAATTGAGCTTTAACTGAGCCATCTACAAATTCTACCATGGAGTGTATTATACTCTGGGGATGGATTATAACCCTGATGTTATCAATGGGCATGTCAAATAGCCAGTGGGCTTCAATTACCTCAAGCCC